>CAZRFL010000014.1:0-46714 GCA_964599365.1 uncultured Bacteroidales bacterium | reverse complement strand
TCAATATTATCGAGCCAATTATAAGCGTTTCGTTTACAACAGGAGTTACTATATAGATCATCATTTTTCTGGTTAAGATCAGGTGCATGAGCACATCCCCTAGACAGAAAATTATTTTTTTCTTTATCCATCACACATTAATTATTGCAAAAATAATCAAATTAGATGAGAGTGGTTATTTTGGATAGAATAAGTGCCCGGAATACCTTAGGTTCACTTTTTCAGGAATGCATGATGCGATGCATTACGAAAGAAAGATCCATGAACAATATTTTGGGATTGGCGTTGCGCTCAATGTGATACATGGCCCGGTTGAGTTCGATGGCCAGCAGGGGGATACGTTTGGCGTTGAGTATGTTTGAGAATTTCGTTACAAATTCCTTCTCTTCTTCATCCAGTTTCACCAGTCGGGCATCGCCCTGGTTGATGACGGCCGAATTGCGAATGACTTTCAGAGCATAGGAGAAAAAACTCTTTTGTTTTTCGCGGCCTATCTTGGCTAATTCGTCTATCAGTTTCACCAATTCTAATTTCTGGTCGTTTTTAAATACATAACACAAATTAAACCATCGGCGGACGTTGGTAAAATTAAAGCTATGGTCATCTTCCTGATCGAGTTGGGTTTTGGCCAGGACGAAATTTCCATCGACCACGTTGGCTATTTTGCGGGCGCTGATCTCCGAAACATTGTATTGGCTGATGAGCGCCTGATTGATGTCTTTATGGCTCAGGCGAGGTATCTTCACCATCTGGGTGCGCGAAATGATGGTATTGATGATCTGTTCCTGCTTTTCGGATATCAGGATGAAGAGTGTTTTTTCGGGCGGTTCTTCGAGTATCTTCAATATTTTGGGAGCGGCAGCATGATAGAGTTTTTCGACCATCCAAATGAGCACTATCTTGTATTCTGCTTCGTAGGATTTCAGGCTGAGGCGTTTTACAATATCGTCGCAATCTTCGGCATTGATGATGCCTTGTTTGTTTTCGACTCCAATGGTATCGTACCAATCGTTCAACGAGATGTAGTAGTTGTTGGCGATGAGTAGCTCGCGCCAGGTCTGCACAAAATCGGAACTCTTGGGCTTAGATTTTACTTCTTTGGTGGTGGTCACAGGATAGAAAAAATGCAGATCGGGATGAGCGAGTTTGTTGTATATGACACAGGATGGACAAACCCCGCAGGAATCACCGGCCAGGTCGGACCCGGCTCCGAAAAACTGCTTGTTGGTGCACGAAATAAACTGAGCATAAGCAATGGCCAGAGCCAGTTTGCCGCAACCCTCCGGCCCAAAGAACAACTGAGCATGACTGACACGGCTATTCTTGACCGTGTTGACCAAATAGTTTTTAATATGCTGCTGACCTATGATGTCGGAGAATTTCATGGGGGCAAATTTAGTGAAAAGATTTAAGAAGTATGAAGTGAGAAGATGGAAGCGGGCAAATTGAGGATTCATGATAAATTATGTAATCAGTAACTTAATTTGCAAACGCCAGCCATGTAGAAGTTATTATATTGAGAATAGGAAAACCGGGTTTGAAAGCATAATGGAGCCTTGGGGGATGAATAACGTTGATGAAGAAATGAATTGCCGGCATTCGCCGACTTTGGAAAGTATCCAAAAGGATATTGCTTTTCGCCGGATGGATATTACCCAAAGGCATACGGAAATTGCCTTTCACCGGACGCTTATTGACCATCTCCGAAGGGTTTTTTCTAATTGCCTTACGGATATTACTCATCACCTTTCGGATTCTTCTCATATCCGTCCAGATATTTCTCATATCCGTGCGGTTTTTGCCAATATCCGTGCGGATATTCCCCTTTTCCGGAAGGATTTCATCTTTTGTGCATATGACTTCCAGTATCTCTATAAAATAGAGGTAGTTATAAAACCACCCAGACATTCATTGCGAAATAGTCATTTTGGCTCTCACGAATTGTAATGTCTAAATAACTAAATTGTATTATGGTTGGATGTCCGAAGACCGGAGACCGAAGTCCAAAGCAAGAAAGTGTCTCGTAGTTATGGCTCACGACTGTTGGATATTGGCTCATGGCTCGTGGTTACCAAATACTAAATACTATATACTAAATACCAGATACTAAAATTCACCTACCTTTGTATTACGAAACAAAAACTATGACTGACTATTCGAAATTCGTACTTCCCAACGGACTAAAAGTAATTGTGAGTACAGACACCTCTACACCCATGGTGGCCGTAAATGTGTTGTACGACGTGGGCTCGCGCGATGAGCATCCCGACAAAACAGGCTTTGCACATCTGTTCGAGCATTTGATGTTTGGTGGCTCCGTCAATATACCTTCTTACGACGAACCCCTGCAAAAAGCCGGAGGCGAAAACAATGCCTTCACCAGCAACGATTTCACCAATTTCTACATCAGCATACCCCGCCAAAATATAGAAACCGCCTTCTGGCTCGAAAGCGATAGAATGCTCTCGCTGGCTTTTTCCGAAAAAAGTCTGGAAGTTCAGCGCAATGTGGTCATTGAAGAATTCAAACAACGTTACCTCAATCAGCCTTACGGCGATACCTGGATGCTGCTGCGCCCATTGGTCTATAAGGTTCATCCCTATCAGTGGTCCACTATAGGAAAAGAAATCAGCCACATAGCCGATGCTACTATGGACGATGTTCGCGAATTCTACCATAAATATTACAATCCCTCCAACGCTATTTTGTCGGTGGTGGGCAACGTCACCGAAGAAGAAGTAAGACGCTTATGCGAAAAATGGTTTTCGCCCATTCCCGGAGGCGAGCCTTACCAGCGCAACATTCCGCGCGAACCTCGGCAGACCGAACGCCGAAATCTGAGCGTCAGCCGCGATGTTCCTTTCGATATGCTTTTCAAGGCCTTCCACATGTGTTCGCGCATGGATAAGGATTATTATGCCAGCGATATGTTGTCGGATGTACTCTCCAACGGCAATTCGTCGAGGCTTTACAACAATCTGGTAAAAGAAAAGAAGATCTTTAGCGAGATAGATGCTTACATAACGGGCGATATAGAAGAAGGACTGTTCGTCTTCAGCGGCAAACCTGTTGAAGGCATATCGGTCGAAACCGCCGAAGCCGCCATAGACCATGAGATCGAAGAAATAAAACATCAATTGGTTTCGGACGAGGAAATGGATAAGATCAAAAACAAGACAGAAGCGTCCATAGAGTTTTCGAACGTCAGTATACTCAACCGTGCCTTGAAATTGGCCGCCAACGAATTGCTCGGCGATATCGAACTGGTCAACACTGAGGCCGACAAATATCGGGCTGTCACGGCGGCCGATATTCAAAGGGTGGCCAACCAAATACTTGTCGACACCAATGCTTCGGTACTCTATTATCTTTCTAACCAAAACGAAAAGTAAAACTCACCATGTCTACCCACACTCCCGATCGAAAAACTCCTCCAACCCTTCATATTATAGATAATTTCGATTTCCCCGAACCTGAATTTTATCGCCTCGACAATGCTACGCCCGTTTATGTTTTCAATTATGGTACTCAGGACATCATCAAAATCGATTTCCTTTTCGATGCCGGAAGCTGGCATCAGCAGCACCCCCTGACAGCCCGCTACACCAGCCGCATGCTGAGCGAAGGCACCCAAAACTATTCGGCTTTCGAAATAGCCGGACATCTCGATTCCATGGGAATAGCTTTGAGCAATTTTGCGATGAAAGATTCGTCTGTGGTATCCGCATCCATGTTGAGCAAACATTTTGGCAGCATAATGCCCCTCATCAGCGAGATCATCAACCAACCTGCCTTCCCCGAAAAAGAACTGGGCATACAGAAATACTTTGGAAAGCAGAACTTCATTGACGACAGCCTCAAGGTAAACGAACTGGCCATGCGTCATTTTGCCAATCAGTTGTTTGGAGATGCTCACCCTTACGGGAAAATGATCACTGCAGACGACTTCGACAATGTTGAAGCAGAACAATTGAAGCAATTTCACCAATCGCATTACCAACCGGCCAATTGCAAGATTATAATTTCAGGCAAATTCGGAGCGGAAGTATTACAACAATTGAACGATATCTTTGGAAAAATGACGGCAGGCGAACTCTCAACGCCAGAGACCATAACAACACACATAGTTACCAAGCCTACCCCTATGCATATCAAAATGCCCGAGGCGGTGCAATCGGCCCTGCAAGTCGGCAAACTCTCCATCGGAAAAACACACGAGGATTATTTCAAATTATCCATGGCTAATACGATACTTGGAGGCTATTTTGGGTCGAGACTGATGAAAAACATACGCGAAGACAAGGGGTATACCTATGGAATTTATTCTTCGATGGTGACTTTTCGACATGCTGCCATATTCTATATCAGTTCCGAAGTAGATGCAGCTATGAGCCGGCCGGCCCTGGATGAGATCTATGCGGAAATAAAAAAACTCCGAACCGAAAAAGTATCTGAAGCAGAACTCGACCTTGTGAAAAAATATCTGACCGGGCACGTTCTGCGCGCCTTCGACGGCCCCTACTCCACTGCCGAACGTTTCAAAAGCCTTTTAGAACACGGAATAGACTATCAGAATCATTATCAAAAGCTGATTTCTGCCATTCACATGACCACAGCCGACGATATTATAGAAGTGATGCAGCGTTATTTGCACGAAGATTCAATGATGGAATTGATTGTTGGAAATTAACCCAGGGTGTTTATTTAAAAATAAAGTTTCATTTTTACCAAATTTTTTCACCTGAATTCTCGTTTATAAACCGACGAAAATTTGTTTTCCGAAGATAAATTAATATAAAATCAAGATTTATCATGTTACAAAAGTGTTGTCAGTAAGGCTATGAAGTATATTTTTATTGAGAACCGTTACAGGTGAATAAGTTTTTCGTAATTTTACAACGCAATTAGACTCAATTTCTTAAGTTTATGTTAAAATCTATAAAACTCTTTTTCTTATTATTCATCCTCACGACCACCAGCGGCTTTGCTTCTCATTATATGGGCGGCGAAATAACCTGGCAGTGTCTTGGAAACGGGAATTACCGTTTTATTATGAAATTGTACAGGGAATGTAATGGTATAACTTATAATTCTACTGAAACGATGAGTATCACAGGAGGCGCCCCTTTGTCATCAGTAACCATGACCTTGCTGCCTGGTGCTAATCCTCATGACATCGATGATGGAATTCTTGATGGAAGAACCGATCTTTCGCCCAATTGCTTTAATTTAACTCAGGAAATTCATTGCACCCCAAACCCTGCTTCGGCAAATACAGGAGCTGTGGAAGAGTGGTATTTTACATCAGATGCCATATATCCTAATGGCGTAACCCTGGCAGGAGTTCCTCCGGCCAGCGGATGGGTATTTTCACATACCAGTTGTTGCCGAAATCCTTGTGCAAACTTATCAAATCCAACAGGTGCCAGTTGGTTTTTGCGTGCTGTTATGTATCCTTATAATGGAACCAATACTTATCCCTGCTTTGATAATTCGCCTCAATTTGCCGAAAATCCTTCGACAGTTATTTGCACAGGTTATCCCTTTAAATACAATCATAATGCCTTCGACAAAGAGTTAGATTCTTTGTCATTTACGTGGGCTCCGGCTTTAAACGGGAGTATTTCTACACCCATGACTTATGTTTCCCCTTACACATACAATAGTCCGCTGCCTGGCCCTGCCCAGAACCCATTAAATGTTGCAGCCACCATGAATTCTTTTAATGGCGAGATATCCTATACATCCTATACTAATGGGGCATTTGTCACAGTAACCAAAGTGACTGCTTATCGTTGCGGAATAAAGATAGCAGAAATATTCAGGGAAATGCAGATTGTATTACTGGCTTGCCCTGGCTCCAATATCCCTCCTGATGCTTCTGGACCGTTTTATAATCCAACGACAGGATTAATGGAATTTGTCGATACGGTTTATGCCGGCGATGTAGTTGATTTTGATATAACTTCTATTGATTATGGCACTTTACCCAATGGTAACCCACAGACTGTTACACTTGAAGCTTCCGGTCAGGATTTTGGTGCCGGATTCACCAACCCAAATGCAGGCTGTGTTCGCCCCCCCTGTGCTACACTAACCCCCCCCCCGGTCATAACCGCTATGCTTGCCGTAGCTACCCACTTTCACTGGCAAACCACTTGCGACCATATAACACATCCAGCCTCAATTACTGGTATACCTGGTGTATGTGGCACACTTTTCAATGTTCACAACTTTGTAATCAAAATGTACGACAATTATTGTCCTGCGCCTGGAATACAAATAGCGACCATTTCAGTGGTAGTTTTACCAAAACCTGTTCTTGAGGCACCGAAACTTAAATGTACGGCTGTGCAGTCCAATGGCGATATAACAATTACCTGGGTGCCACCACCTGACCCACATTTGACTTTTAATAGCTACCAAGTTTATTTTTCTAATTCTCCAACCGGTCCATTCACAAAAATTGACAGTATTTTTACTTATGCCACTACCAGTAAAACATATTCCGGCTTGGGCGGCAACACTGCACCTAGATATTTCTTTATGCAAACACGCTCTGGCTGTTATGGAAAATACTATTCGCATACCACCAGTGACACACTGGCGAGCATGAAGCTTGGAATAACAGTTAATTCGCTGGGCAATGTAGCTCAATTGGCATGGAATCCGGTTCATAATCCTTTGCTGGGGAGCTCTTCATCATGGTATCATATTTTTCGCGAACATCCTGCCGGCTCTTGGTCAATGATTGATTCAACGCAACAACTCACATTCAACGACACAATAACATTATGCAGTGCCTTCATTAATTATCGTATTGAGATTGCGGATACTACTCCTTGTATTTCGGTTTCTTCGATCGATGGTGCCCTCTTACAGGATGCCTATCCTCCAGATAATATCAGTTTGGATTCTGTGAGTGTTAACAATGCACTTGGTAAGGCAATTCTTGGATGGCAACCTTCCACCTCACCAGATGTCATCAAATATTATGTTTACCGAAAAAATGGTGCCCCATGGATACTTCTGGATTCAGTAAATATTCCTAATACTTCTTATGCCGACCTTACTTCCTCTCCACTGACACAACAAGAGTGGTATTCCATCGCAGCAGTGGACAGTTGTAAAAAACTCAGCCCCATGAGTGTGGAACACAAGACCATTTTCTTATCTCCTTTGGTATTAAATGCCTGTGCTGACAAGGTAAGTCTCAGTTGGACCAATTATATCAATTTCGATCCACCCTTGGCGGGATATAATATTCTGGTCAGTGAGAATGGAGGCCCAGTTAATATTTTAAGCACTACTTCTCCTATGGTAACTTCATATGACCATGTAGGAGTTACACCAAATGCAAACTATTGTTATTTCATTCAGGCCTTCGATTCAGCGAGCCAGAAGACATCATCCTCAAACATTGAATGTGCTTCGATTACAAAACCTAATCAACCTAAGTACGTTTATATGAGGTATGCTACAGTTGTTAACAATGAAAAAGTCAGGATAGGTTTCTTTGTTGATACTACGGCTTTCATTACAAAGTATAAAGTGTTAAGGTCGGAAGACGGAATTAATTTTAACACTATTGCGTCTTTACCTCCAACAACTCTTAATTCAACTATATCTTTTGATGATCCTGATGCTTTGGTTAACGAAAAAAGCTATTTCTACAAAGTGGTGGTAGTGGACAGTTGCAATCTGGATATCCTTACTTCGAATACTGGCCGGACGATTTATTTAGCTGGAAATGTAAATGATTATTTGTATAATTATCTGGGATGGAATACTTATGAAAGCAGATATCCTCAAGCATACAATTTATTCCGAGAAGTTGAAGAATTTGAACCTTACAATAAAATCCAGTCGTTTTTGTTCAATGAAACAACCTTCACAGACGATGTTCAAAATTATACTGAAAGTGGCGGTAGGTTTAAATACTTTATTCAGGCTCCATTGTATGACATCTATGATACCATTTACCCTTTTGCGGATACGGTATATTCGAATGAGATAATGATACTGCAACCACCTAGACTTTACGTGCCAAACGCATTTGCTCCTGATGGATTGAACAGCACCTTTAAACCTATTGGGGTATTTACTGAAAAGGACAATTACGAATTTATTGTGTTTGATCGTTGGGGACGGAAAGTATTTGAAACTAATGATTATAATCTTGGATGGGATGGAAAGATCGATGGAAAACCAGGAGAATTTGGAGTTTACGCTTATTATATTCACATTACAAATGCTTTTAATAAAACATTTAATAAACGGGGCTCTGTGATGTTGGTCAGATAACTGAAGCCGGCTTTTTTAGCCGGCTTTTTTTTAATAATAGCCGAGAATTGAATGATGCTCAGAACTCTTGATCCAGTCGTAAAGTTAAGTTCTCAATTGTTGGCAACAATAAAACAGATTCTAAATGCTTTTTCTTAACAACATAAGTATTTTTATTAATTTTGCAATTAAAACCAATTCCTATGCAATTAGATTCAAATAAGTTTATTGGCGAAGGTCTGACCTACGACGATGTATTATTGGTGCCGGCCTATTCGGAAGTATTACCCAGAATGGTATCTGTAGCAACTCAGTTTTCAAGAAATATCAAACTGAATATTCCAGTCGTTTCAGCGGCTATGGATACCGTTACAGAATCGATTATGGCAATTGCTATTGCACAGGAAGGTGGTATTGGGGTCATCCATAAAAACATGACTATTGAGAACCAGGCTATAGAAGTTAAAAAGGTAAAACGTGCCGAAAATGGGATGATCATCGAGCCAGTCACCATGAAAAAGGATGCTTATGTCAGAGATGCATTGGAATTGATGCGTGAATATAAAATTGGTGGAATACCTGTTGTTGATGACGAAAATCATCTGGTGGGGATTGTTACCAATCGCGACCTGCGTTTTGAAAGAAACCATAATCGGCCCATTTCGGAAGTGATGACCAAAGAAAACCTGATAACTACTACCGAATTCACAAATTTTGAAAAAGCTGCCGATATTCTTCAGGAATATAAAATTGAAAAATTGCCAGTGGTTGACAAATCGAACAAATTGATTGGATTAATTACCTATAAGGATATTATAAAAATAAAAGAACGTCCTAATGCTTGTAAAGACACGCGAGGACGCCTCAGAGTTGCCGCCGGAGTGGGCGTAACAGGTGATATGTTAGACAGAGTCTCCGAACTGGTTAAAGCCGGTGTAGATGCCATTGTAATTGATACGGCCCACGGACACTCAAAAGGAGTTATTGAAGCTGCCAAATTATTTAAGAAACATTATCCTGAAATTGATCTTGTACTTGGCAATATAGCCACAGCAGAGGCAGCCATTGATCTGGTAAAGGCTGGTGCGGATGCATTAAAGGTAGGAATTGGTCCAGGTTCAATATGTACCACCCGGATTATAGCCGGTGTTGGTGTGCCTCAGCTTTTTGCTATTTATTCGGTTGCGAAAGCTATAAAAGGTTCTGGAGTTCCCGTAATCGCTGACGGTGGAATTCGATTTAGCGGTGATATTGTCAAGGCTATTGCCGGAGGAGCACACACAGTTATGTTAGGTTCCTTATTTGCTGGGGTTGAAGAATCTCCGGGGGAGACAATTATATTTGAAGGTAGAAAGTTTAAAACCTATCGAGGTATGGGCTCTATAGAAGCTATGCAGCATGGTTCGAAGGACAGGTATTTCCAGGATGCGGAAGATGATATTCAGAAACTGGTTCCAGAAGGTATTGTGGGCAGAGTGCCCTATAAAGGAACCTTATCCGAAGTCATTCACCAGATGGTGGGAGGCTTAAAAGCCGGAATGGGATATTGCGGCGCAGAAAACATCTTGAAACTTCAGGAAGCAAAGTTTATTAAAATCACCGCGGCTTCTGTTGCCGAAAGTCATCCTCATGACGTAATAATCACCCGCGAAGCACCTAATTATAGCCGATAGAATTTCGGAAATTTAATCTATATTTGCAGCCAAATTTTTAAAGAAAAATGTTAGTTATGAAACGTGTACTTTTTATTGTATTACTGAATGTTGTCTTAGTCGGTTGTCTAAAAGCTCAAAATAGTGACGTGACTTTACTTACTGTTGCAGGCGAGAAAATCTCCAAAAGTGATTTTTTGAATGTTTACAAAAAGAACAATATCAAAGGTGAGGTAATGGACCGCAAATCACTAGACGAGTATCTCGAATTGTTCATAAATTTCAAATTAAAAGTGAAAGAAGCCGAAGAACAGAAACTGGATACTTTTACTTCATTTAAAACCGAACTTGCCGGTTATAGAAAGCAATTGGCACAACCTTATATGACAGATAAAGATGTTGACGAAGGCCTAATTAAAGAAGCATACGACAGAGCTCAGTGGGACATCAGGGCCAGCCATATCCTAATCAGATTAGATAAAAATGCTACACCTGAAGACACTCTAACAGTTTACAATAAAGTTCTAAAGATACGAAACAGGATTCTTAAAGGAGAACCTTTCGAAAATCTTGCCAAAGAATCATCAGAAGACCCCTCATCACGTGACAGGGAAGATCCAAATACCAAATCGATCATCAAAGGTAATGGTGGCGATCTGGGTTATTTTTCAGTTCTGGATATGATCTATCCCTTCGAAAATGCTGCTTTTATTACCAAGACAGGAGAGGTTTCCATGCCGGTTCGCACGGATTATGGTTATCATCTGATTAAAGTTATTAATAAAAAACCTGCTATGGGAAAAGTAGTAGTTGCTCATATTTATGCAAGCGTTCCTAAAGATGCCAAAGCGGAAGACCTTGCTTCGTATAAAGCCAAAATCGAAGAAGCTTATGCGAAACTTAAAGCCGGTGCGAAATATGAAGACATTGTAACCGAATATTCAGATGATAAAGGATCGGCTGCTAAAGGTGGTGTGCTTCCTGGATTTGGAGTGAACAGAATGGTTCCTGAATTCATTGAAGCCATTACCAAACTAAACAATGTGGGCGATTATTCTGAACCAGTACAAACGGCTTACGGATGGCACATTATTAAGCTGATTGAAAGAAAACCTATCAAGAGTTTTGAAGATGAGAAAGCACAGCTTAAAACCCGTATTATTAAAGACAGCCGATCAGATAAGAGCAAAGAGTCTGTTATCACCCGGATCAAAACCGAATATAATTTCAAAGAATTCCCTGAAACGCTAAAAGATTTTTATACTGTTCTCGATTCTTCATTCCTTGAAGGCAAATGGGATGTGGCAAAAGCACAAACCCTAACAAAAACCATGTTCGTGTTAGGAAATCAGAATTTCACTCAGGCAGATTTTGCACAATTCCTTGCTGCGAAACAGTCAAAGCATCCTAAAATGAGTATTAAGGCCGTTGTCGGTGAAAAATTCAATCAGTATGTTGAAGAATCTACACTAAATTACGAAGATGGAAAACTCGAAACCAAATATCCGGAATTCAAATCGCTGATGAAAGAATACAGAGATGGGATTATGCTTTTCGAGCTTACTGATAAAAAAGTATGGACCAAAGCCATTCAGGATACCACTGGACTGAAAGAATTTCATGAGCAGAATAAAAACAAATACATGTGGGATCAAAGGTTGGATGCCACTATTTATACCTGTAAAGATGCTGCTGTTGCAAAAAGTGCACGAAAACTCTTAAAGAATTTGGAAAAAGGCAGCCTTACCGAAGCTGACCTGCTGAAAAAAATCAATACAGATTCTATTGCTGTGCTGAAAATCGAGCATAAGAAATTCGTAAAGGGTGAAAGCGCTTTAATTGATTCGCTGAAATGGGAAAAATCCATTTCGCCCAATACGGTTAAGAACAATAAGACCATCTTTGTGGTAGTTCATGCTGTGGTGGCTCCGGAGCCAAAGACTATAAAAGAAGCAAAAGGGCTGATCACTGCCGATTACCAGAACTTTTTGGAAAAAGAATGGATAGTGCAACTACGTAAAAAGTATCCTTATGAAGTCAATAAGGATGTTTTTGAGTCTTTATTGAAATAATAATTTCGGGGGATTTATCGTTAGAAAAATAAATCCTGTTAATGTTAGCCTCCTTGAAAAAAATTGTTTTTGTATTACTGGTTTTTATTGCTGCATGTAAATCGAGTCCTGAGCCCGGTGAAGTGGCTGTTGCACGTGTTTACGACACCTACCTGTATGTGAAAGACCTGGACGGAAAACTGCCGGAGAATATATCTCCTGCCGACAGTACCGTGCTTATTAAGGAGTATATTGACAATTGGATCAAACAACAATTGCTGATTAAACAGGCGGAGAAAAATCTCACAGATGAGGATAAAGATTTTACCCGGCAACTGGAAGATTACAAGAACTCGCTGATGATTTATAAATACGAGTCGCAGCTTATAAAGCAAAGCCTGGACACTCTGATTACCGATGCTGAGATTGCTGATTATTATGAGAAAAACAAGAGCAATTTCGAATTGAAGGAGAATATCGTAAAAGTTATTTACGTGAAGATTCCGCGAGCTGTGCCTATGACCATTCCGAAATTGTATATTGGATCGGACAAGCCGGCCGACAGAAAAAAACTTCAGGATTTCTGTGTGAAATATGCTGTGAACTATTACCTCGACGATCAGAATTGGTTATTGTTCAACGATATCTTAAAGGAGATCCCCATCGCTACTTATAACCAGGAAGAATACCTGAAAAATAACCGGACCATAGAGATACAGGATTCTACTTATTCGTATCTGATGAACATTAAAGGCTTTATGATCAAAGAAGGGCTTTCGCCCCTGAGTTTTGAGAAGAAAAATATCCGGGATATCATTATGAACAAGCGAAAACTGAAACTGATAGAAGATATGCAGAAGGAAGTTTACTCGAATGGGGTAAAAAAAGGCAGCTTTGAGATCATTAAAAAGTAAGATGCATAATAATTCTTACCTTTATGAGTTAGTATTTAAAATTAAAAATTAATAGATGAACAGAATTTTAATAAAATCAGGGATCATTGTAATATTATTTTCTTTTCTGCTGAAGCCGCTGACAGGTGTTTCGCAGGGAAATTCTGACAGGGTGCTGATTGATCAGGTGGTTGCTGTTGTCGGGAGCAATGTCATTTTGTATTCTGATGTCGAGAACGAATTCCTTCAATCGCAGTTGCAAGGCAATACCAAGGGTTTCGGAGCCAGGTGTAATATACTGGAAGAACTCATGTTCCAAAAACTCCTGCTCAACCAGGCTGATATAGATAGTGTGCAGGTTACCGATAAGCAGGTGGAAAGCGAATTGGATCGACGTTTGCGCTATTTCATCAGCCAGATTGGCTCGAAAGAAAAGCTGGAAGAATATTTCAAGAAGTCAATTCTTGAAATCAAGGAAGATATGCGCGACAAAATAAGGGATTATTTGCTGATACAAAACGTTCAATCGAAGTTGACACAGGATATAAAGATCACCCCTTCGGAAGTTGCGGATTTCTTCAATAGTATTCCGGCAGACAGCCTTCCATTGGTAGGTTCGCAGATCGAAATCATCCAGATCGTTAAAAAACCTATCATCAGCAATGAAGAGATCAATGCTGTTAAGGATAAACTAATCGGCTTGCGCAATCGTGCACTGAAAGGCGAAGATTTTGCCACTTTGGCCAATCTCTATTCGGAAGACCCCGGCTCGATGAGCAAGGGCGGAGATTTGGGTTTCGTGGGCCGTGGCGAACTGGTTCCTGAATTTGAAGCTGCTGCATTTTCCCTAAAACCCAACGAAATTTCGCCCGTTATTAAAACAGAACACGGATATCATATCATTCAGATGATTGAGCGACGCGGCGACTATATCAATGTTCGACACATTCTGATGGTTCCGAAAGCTTCGCCAACTGCACTTGCCAAATCGAAAAAAGAACTTGAGAATATTGCAGCCCTGATCTCGATGGATACTTTGACTTTTGAACAGGCTGCTGCTCGTTTTTCGGACGATCCCAGCCGCCTCAATGGCGGAAAACTGGTGAATCCTTACACTGGTGACTCGAAGTTTACCCCTGAAGAAGTTGAACCCGGACTGTATTTCTCGATTGAGAAAATGAATGTTGGTGACAAGTCGGTTCCTCTGCTATTCAATAACGAAACCGGCGCTCAGGCATATAGGTTGGTGATGCTCAAATCGAGAACCGAACCTCATAAAGCCAATCTTAAGGATGATTATCCTCAGATACAAAACATGGCGCTGACGATTAAACAAAACTCGGTGATCAATAAATGGGTGATTCAAAAATCGAAAAGCACCTATGTAAAGGTTATGGACGACTTTAAGAAATGCCCCTTCAAATACAGCTGGGCATCATTCTGACGAAATAAATACTAAACTACTATGCAAAATAATACTTCAGATGTTGAAATGCTAAAATCTCTGAAAGAGAAATTCAATGTCTTAAAAACAGAAATAGCTAAGGTTATTGTGGGCCAGGACGAAGTGGTTCGCAATATCATCATCACCATTTTCAGCAATGGTCATGCGCTGCTGATAGGTGTGCCCGGGCTGGCCAAAACATTAATGATTAATACCATCAGCAAATCATTAGGCTTGAACTATTCGCGTATTCAGTTTACGCCCGACCTGATGCCATCGGACATTCTGGGATCGGAAATTCTGGACGAAGAGCGTAAATTTCGTTTTATCAAAGGACCCGTTTTTGCCAATATCATTTTGGCCGACGAAATTAACCGTACACCTCCCAAAACTCAATCGGCTTTGCTCGAAGCTATGCAGGAAAAGGCTGTTACGGTGGCCGGAAAGACTTTTAAACTGCAGGAACCGTTTTTTGTTTTGGCTACCCAAAACCCCATTGAACAAGAGGGAACTTATCCTTTGCCTGAAGCGCAACTGGACAGGTTTATGTTTAATATCTGGCTCGATTATCCCACCTTCGACCAGGAGATAGATATTGTGAAAACCACTACTACCAATTATATCCCGAAGATCGACATTATTTTTTCGGCTGAAGAGATTCTGGCGATACAGGAAGTGATCAGGAAGATACCGGTGGCCGATAATGTTTACAATTATGCCATCACCCTTGCCTCGAAAACACGCCCCAACACCACCCTGGCTCATAAATGGGCCAATGATTATATTTCGTGGGGAGCCGGTCCGCGTGCTTCGCAATATCTGATTGTGGGTGCTAAATGCAGCGCCGCGTTAAACGGCAAATTCTCGCCCGATATAGAGGATGTGCAGAATGTAGCTCATCTGGTGTTGCGCCACCGTATCGTGAAAAACTATAAGGCGGAAGCCGAAGGCATTTCGGTGGATACCATCATCAATGAGTTGATGAAGTAGGAGGATGGTCCTGTATGCCATTATTGATAGTGGCATTATCTACAAAACCTCTGCTGAGTAAAAATTTAGTCATACTTTGTCAACAGTGAAGATATCAACAGCATATCATCTGTCGCATAGCGTATCTTTTTGGGAAATTAAAGAATGGAGAATAAAGAGTATCCTAACTCTTTATCCGTTATTTTAAAGGATTCAGATCATAACAGGCCTTGGTGCCAGGAAGTTTCACTTTGACAGTTGTGCCTTTTCGGACAACGCTTTCGATGGCAATAGAGCCATGATTTTGGTGGATGAAGTTTTTACATAGTTTTATACCCAGACCCGAACCCTTTTGATAATCGGTACCATAAGTGGAATGAAATTCGTTGTCGGACAACACTTTTTCTATATTTTCCTGAATCATTCCCATACCCGTGTCCTTGATCTTTATGCTCACAAAATCATTTTTTGAAGACAGGCTGAATGTAATAGAACCGTTTTCAGGTGTAAAATTCATTGCATTGGATAATAAGTTCCTTATGATCAGCCTGGTCATATCTTCATCAGCATATACATCATACTCCTGATCAAATTTGGTTTTCAATGAAATCTTTTTACTCTCGGCTTGGACTTTTACGTTGAAAATACAATCTTTTATAACATTGTTTATATTCAATATCCCCGGTTTAAAAATCATTTGATCACGGTTCGATTTTGCCCAGTTGAGCAGGTTTTCGAGAAGATTATAGGCCGCACGAGAAATTTCCTTTTGCGATTCGAGGGAAGTGTAAAGAGTTTCTTCATCCACGCTGCCTTTTTCGGCCAGCATCTCTGACATTTGCATAATGGAACCTATAGAACCGCGAAGGTCGTGGCCGATAATAGAGAAGAATTTATCTTTATTTTCGTTTGCTTTTTGGAGTTCATTTTCCGCATTTTTTTGCTCATCAATATCAAAATGAGCACCAATAGCCCTCAAAGGATTTCCCTGTACATCGCGTTCAACCACCCGACCTTTATCGAGTATCCATTTCCATTCGCCTTTTTTGGTAAGAAGTCGGTGAAGACTCTGATAGCTGGAGGTTTCTCCCTTGAGGTGTTTGTTAAGTTCTTCGTTGATATAGGGCATATCATCCGGATGAACCAATCTTTCCCAGGAAGAAATATGTGGCTCAACATCCGATTTATCATATCCTAGCATTTTGCACCAGATATCGTTGAAATAAACCTGACCCGTGATTATATTCCAATCCCAAAGTCCGGTTTCGGAGTTGTCGATGGCTAGATTTAACCGGGCTTCGCTTTCGGTCAACTTTTTCTGAAATATCAAACGCTCGAAGGAGCCGGAAATCATATTTGATATGGTACGCAATAGTTCTATTTCTTCAATTTCAAAAACTTTATGTGTGACACATTCATCAAATCCTATAAATCCAAAGAATTTCTCATGAACATGCAAGGCAAAAACCAAAATAGATTTTATGCCCTGAGGTTCCAATAGCTGATAGACATCGTCAGGCAGTTCAGTTATGTCATAAGATAGCACCTTACCCTGTTCGTCGAGAATCTTTTTCCATGAGGGGATCATTTCCCATGGGACATCTTGGAGTTCGTCCTTTTGAGGAGTAATGCCGACATTGCACCACTCATAGGTATTGCTGCACATGATACTGGTAGGATCATTCTCAAATACATACACACGACTGATGCCGGCATGTTCGCCTAACATCTTCAACACTTCATCCATATTTTTGTCAAAATCCTGGAATGAGTTGAGTTTTTTGGAGATATCTGCCAGAAGAGTCTGCTGCTTTAGATTACGCATTAGCTTTTCTTTGGCAACCATAAGATCAGTGATGTTATCAGCCGAAGTGAGCCAGTAGGTTTGTGTCTGAATCTGTATTTTTTTTATCGAGAATAAACAATGCAGCAGCTCGCCGTTTTTGGTTTTGACAACCATTCTTTCGTTTTCGACACTTTTGTTACGGCTTAGTTTTTCAAGAAATGCATTACGCAGATTAGTATCATAATACATATCCAGTTCTCTAGAACTCTGACCTATCACTTCCGATTCGCTATAGCCTAAAACATCGAGAAATTTACGGTTTACATGAACAAATACCCCACTGTCAATTTCGGAAAGCGCCATAAGAATATCGCTATTATTAAAGACGTTGTAGAATTTCTCTTCTGATAAAGCCAATTCAGAAAGGTTTCTGCTGACACCTATCAAGACTTTTTGGGAATTCCACACACCCTCATATACACGGGTTTCAACAGGTACATGGGTTTTTAGTTTCGACAACAGAGGTAAAGGACATTTCTCAGCTTCGCCACTTAACATTTGCCCGATAATTTCGCCTGCCCTTTGGCGATATTCGGGAGGATGAACCATCAAAACACTTTGCCCGACCAGTTCTTCTTTGGTATATCCCAATATTCTAAGAACTGCCTGGTTGGTCTCTATGATGTTGCCTTCCAGATCCAATACAAAAAGAAAATCGTCAATATCATTAAAGAAATTTCTGAAATTGCTTTCCTCCGCACCAATAATCTCTTCAAGAAAATTTCCTGATTTTTTTTGCGAATAATTGACTGATTTTGAACTCGACATCTTTTTCAAATAATAGCATAACCTGTTGGTGAGCTTATAATCAATATCTTTACATGGGCTGTAAAGAATAGATTAAGCCCCAATCTTAATTGTTTAGATGATTTTTTGGTTTATTTTACAACATGTCAATTATACCCAAAGAACATGCTGGACAACAAAGGTAGAACTTATTTTAATATTTCTGAACCGAATAATTAGCATTTTAAAACAATCATGAGAATATTGTTGATTTTTAAGTACATACTAAAATAATTGCCAAAATAATATGATAACTATCAATCAATTATTTTTAAATACAGCTTTAAACTAAAAAAACTCTCCCCATTTGATCATGCAGGGCTGCTTTGCGCACTTTATCAGTGCTACTAAATTATTTTAGTGATGTTAATTCCACTTTCATCTTCCGAACTTAGGTTGGCGGCATGAATAAAACATTTGCCGGAGAGGAAGGGTGCTCAGGTCGATTTGTAAGGGTACTTCTGTACTCACAATTTTTTCGTCATCAAAAAATTACAGTTTATCACTCAAAAACATTATTTCAGTGCAATTGCATACGTCAGATTGCACTCATAATTTTTATGGACGCAATTGTAGATGTCAGATTGCGCTCAGAATTTTTATGGACGCAATTGTACGCGTCAGATTACACTCATAATTTTTATGGATGCAATTGTACGCGTCAGATTACACTCAGATTTTTTTTGAGGGGATAGGGAGAAAATGATATGGCTGGAAAAGATTCAATAAAATAATTCACTTTTTTCTTGACTTCCGCCCCCTTGTGTTTGTATCTTTGCTATAAAGTCATAATCCATAATTGTTTAGTAACGTTTGAAGAAGGGGTCCGCAATCGGCAGCGGATCCTTTTTTTATGGGCCAAAGTACGATAACTTTATAGAAATCTGTTTTTCTCCCTAAACCTTCGTAATTTTGCAACCTCATAAATTAAATTACATTATGGAAACTGTTGTCAGTGGCATTCGTCCTACCGGGAATCTGCATTTGGGAAACTATTTCGGCGCTTTACAGAATTTTGTGAAGATGCAGAACGAAAATCATTGCTACTTTTTCATTGCCGACTATCACTCCCTCACCACCCACCCCACCCCTGCCGATCTGCACGGCAACGTGAAAAATGTGCTGGTGGAATATCTTGCCTGCGGCCTCGATCCCGACAAGGCTACCCTGTATGTGCAAAGCGATGTGCCCGAAACAGCCGAACTTTACCTGATACTGAATATGAACGCCTATATGGGCGAACTGGAGCGCTGTACCTCTTTCAAAGACAAAGCGCGCACCCAGCCCGACAATGTGAACGCCGGGCTCCTCACCTATCCTACCTTGATGGCCGCCGATATTATCCTGCACAAAGCCGCCAAGGTTCCTGTCGGAAAAGATCAGGAACAGCACCTCGAGATGACGCGAACCTTTGCCAACCGTTTCAACCGCATGTACAAGGTCGATTATTTCCCCGAACCTGTTGCCTACAACTTCGGTGAGCAACTGGTGAAGATACCCGGCCTGGACGGCAGCCTCAAGATGTCGAAATCCGATAACGATAATTCCTGCATCTTTCTGGCCGATTCGGCTGAGCAGATTCGCAAAAAAATCATGAAAGCATTGACCGATGCCGGTCCGACCCAACCTAACCAGCCCAAACATCAGGGGGTGGAGAATCTTTTTAGTTTGATGAAGATAGTCTCCGCACCCGAAACCATAAAACATTTCGACGAGCTATACAACAGCATGCAGATACGCTACGGCGACCTCAAAAAGCAATTGGCCGAAGATATGGTGGCTTTTGTGGCTCCCCTATCGGAAAGGATAAACGAATTGAAGTCCGATGATGTGTATCTGCGCAAAGTAGCCCGTCAGGGAGCCGAAAAAGCCCGCGCCAGTGCCTCCAAAACCATAAGCGAGGTGCGCGAGATCATTGGGTTCAAACCTTTCTGATCAGTTCTGATAAAAAATTATTCTTTGTGTTTCTTTGTGACTTAGAGTCTTTGTGGCAAATTATTTTCCCGCAGATAACGCAGATGTTCGCAGATAGAAATCCGGCAAAAAAATATCTGCGTAAATCAGCGGGAAATTTTCATCGTTTTTGATTTACAGGGAATGCGGTAAGATTTCTTTGGTGCTTTTTGGTGCCTTGGAGCTTTGGTGGCAATTATTTGAACCTGAAATACACAAATATCTTCCCGAAATTATCCCTGTCCTTTTCCACGCGATGATATAGCTGCTTGATCTCCTTTTGATCGAGAAATCTCAGCACCTTCTTTTTCAGTTGGCCGCTTCCCTTGCCGGGAATGATCTCCACCCAGTCCACCTTACATTCCACAGCCTCTTCCATGATATCCTTCAGGGCCTTATCAATTTTATAACCTTTATTAAAAATCTCGTGCAGATCCAGAACCAGTTTCGACATAAACGATATGCTAATGTTTTCAACAAAGGTAATAGTAAAACTTTCACAAACAAACTTTCATAGAAATCAACACCTTGCATAATAATGATTAATTTTGCAAGCAAAATACCAAAGTATGGAACCTGTACGCTCATTATATGCATTATCCACCTGGCTGCTGCGTGTGGCTTTGTTGGTGCTGGTATATATTATATTTTTCACCACCCTGCGTTCGCCCGATGTCAACAGCCTTCCTTTTTGGATAGCCGCGGGATTCGCCCTGTTCAGCATGTTGCTTTTCGTGGGCGGATTTATGAAAAAGAGCAGCATGACCGTAATTTCGGCTGTCATTCTGGCACTGGGCTGCATCTACAAGATAGTTATGTACTACGCTTTCAGCCAGAACGGGCCCATTGCCATTTTTTTGGTTATGGGAGCCCTCTCACTCTTCTTTTTCGCCAATGGCAACAAACAGAAATGAAAGAATCATTTCAGATTTTAGATTTTAGATTTCAGATTTATTGAAAACCTTCCTATAACCTTAACTTTTTGAACGAAACTACCCTTACTCAGGAACGCGCCATTTTGGTGGGCCTCATCACACAAGATCAGAACAAGGAAAAAGCTACCGCCTATCTCGACGAGCTGGCTTTCCTGCTCAAAACCGCCGGAGGCATTCCTGTGAAACATTTTTTGCAGAAAATGTTCATGCCCGATTCCCGAACCTTCATTGGCAAAGGGAAACTGGAAGAAATACGCCTCTACATCATCGAAAACGAAATCAACCTCGTGGTCTTCGACGACGAACTGAGTCCTTCGCAAATACGAAATATTGAGAAGGCCCTGAATTGCCGCATAATCGACCGCAACAATCTCATACTCGACATTTTTGCCTTTCGGGCCAGCACTTCCTATGCCCGCACCCAGGTAGAGTTGGCGCAATATCAATACCTTTTGCCCCGCCTTACGGGAATGTGGACCCACTTGGAGAAACAACAGGGAGGTATTGGCCTCAAAGGTCCGGGAGAAAAGGAAATCGAGACCGACCGCCGTGTGATCAAAGACCGCATCACGCTACTGAAGGAAAAACTGAAACAGATAGACAAGCAAAAGCTCACCCAGCGCAAAAGCCGCGCAGGTATGATTCGTGTGGCGCTGGTAGGCTACACCAATGCAGGCAAATCGACCATAATGAACCTGCTGAGCAAATCGGAGGTATTTGCCGAAGACAAATTGTTTGCTACCCTCGACACCACGGTGCGTAAGGTGGTGATAGAAAATCTGCCCTTCCTGCTTTCCGATACGGTAGGATTTATCCGCAAATTGCCCCATGCCCTCATAGAATCTTTCAAATCGACCCTCGATGAGGTGATGGAAGCCGACGTATTGATACACGTGGTTGATATTTCGCATCCCGATTTTGAGGAACAAATGCAGGTGGTGAACCAAACCCTGGCCGAGATCAAAGCCAACGATAAACCCATGATCATGGTGTTCAACAAAATTGACAAGTATACTTTTGTGAAGAAGGATGAGATTGATCTCACCCCATCCACCAAAGAGAATATTTCGCTGGAGCAATTGCAAAAAACCTGGATGAGTCAGGATCATCATGCCACTATTTTTGTTTCGGCCACCCAAAAGATACATTTGGCCGAGTTCAAAAAGCTCATCTACGACGAAGTAAAGACCATGCACGCAAAGATCTACCCCTATAATAATTTTTTGTATTAGGCCCTTTATGATTTCTTCTTATATTTGTTTATTGTTTTCGCAGTTTCGTTTATTGCTTTTACAAAATGGATAATAAACTTTCGGTTGTCATCATCACCTTCAACGAAGAAAAGAATATAGGCCGCTGTATAGATTCTGTTCTCGACGTTGCCGACGAAATTGTCATCATGGATTCTTTTTCCACCGATCGTACCGAAGAAATTTGCAGGAGCAAGGGAGTTCGCTTCTTTCAGAACAAATGGGAAGGCTATAGCGAACAAAAGAATTATGCCAATTCGCTGGCCGCCCACGATTGGATATTTTCGCTGGATGCCGACGAAGCCTTGTCCGACGAATTACAAAAAAGCATACTGGAGGCAAAACGATCTGCTTACAGGCCGATCAACCGTATATGCCGCATCACCAATTACTGCGGAAAATGGATACATCACAGCGGCTGGTATCCCGATGTTAAGGTCCGCTTTTTCGACCGCCGCCAAAATCATTGGGAAGGGCTCATCCACGAAAGACTCAATGTGGGCGAAGAATCCCGAATACCCGTCTTTAAAGGCGATTGCTATCATTACAGCTATTATACCATTGAAGGACACTGGAAGCAGTCGAAACATTTTTCGGCATTGGTGGCCCGTGATCTTTTTAGAAGGAATAAAAAACCTTACTTGCTGAAACAAATATTCTCGCCGGTTTTCAAGTTTATCAGGATGTATCTTTTCAGGCTCGGGTTTTTGGATGGGTCAGCAGGTTTCATAATTGCACGAATTTCTGCTTACGCAGTTTATTATAAATATGCCACGCTCCGGCAACTATACCAGGCAAATGAGGAGCAATAAACGAAATCCTCGCATCATCATCAGCCGTACCGACAACATCGGTGATGTGGTTTTGGCATTGCCTATGGCCGGAGCCATCAAAAAAGCCATACCGGGAGCGTATATTATGTTTTTGGGCAAACCTTATACCCGCGACATCATAGAAATGAGCCAGAGTGTGGACGAATTTGTGGATTGGGAAAAAATAAAAAAACAAACCAAACACGGACAAATACGAAGCTTCAAAAAGCTAAAAGCCGACTATATTGTTCACGCTTTAGCGGTACGGCAGATAGCCGTGCTTGCCCGAAAAGCAGGCATACCCAAACGAATTGGTTCTACAGGTCGAATGTATCACTGGCGCAATTGCAACAAACTTATACTGATGACCCGCCGCAGATCCCGTCTGCACGAATCTCAGCTTAACATGAAGCTTTTGAAGGCCTTTGGGATCAACCGCTATTTCTCCATAGAAGAGATCATTGACAATTACCATCTTCTTCCACCCAATGTTTTGCCAGATACCTTCCGCGATCTGATAGCCATCGACAAGTTTAATCTGATACTGCATCCCAAATCGAAAGGCAACGCCCGCGAATGGGGCATGAAGCATTATTCCGAACTGATCAGCCTGTTGCCCGAAGATAAATTCAGGATCTTCATTTCCGGCACAGCCGACGACAGCGCATCCATTCAAAACGAAATTATTGCGAAACATCCTTCGGTCACCGACCTTTCGGGGAAATTATCGCTGCTGGAATTCATCAGTTTTATTGCCAATGCCGACGGCATGGTTGCCTGCAACACGGGTCCACTGCATATTGCCGCTGCGCTCGATAAATTTGCCATTGGCATCTATCCTCCCCTAAAGCCCATGCATCCGGGAAGATGGGCGCCTGTTGGGGTCAATTCCTCTTTTCTGGTGGCCAATAAAAAGTGCAGTAAGTGCCGTTTGTCGGGTAACTGCGAGTGTATCGAAAGCATAACGCCCGAAGAGGTTAAAAAACGGTTGATGGAAGTATTTAAACCTGATCCTGCCCTTGTTGATATCATTTGATAAAACCCTGATGGGGAAAACCTACTGTCAGTGAAAAAATTATTAATATTGCGGATTAATCCATTTCAGAAAATGATCAGAAAAACCCTCATTCTATTTCTTTTCTTGGCGGCTTCTCTCACGGCTTTTGCCGGCGAGATCGTTATTAAAGGAAACTACTACGGCTTCAATCTTTATGTGAATAATCCTTCCGTTGGCAACGGTTTTTGCGTGACCAAAGTTTTGGTGAATGATGTGGAAACTAAGGACGAGATTAGGTCGAATGCCTTTGAAGTCGATTTCTCCTTACTCAATCTGAAGATAGGCGACCCGGTTACGGTGGTCTTCAAACATAAGGATGGATGCACACCAGTCATCGCCAATCCTAAGGCCCTGCAGAAAAGCGAAAGCGTCACTTTTTCGTTTGCGAAGATGGATAAGACCGGGAAACTCACCTGGGGGATCACAGGCGAAATGCCCGACGATGTTTTCATCATTGAGCAATTCCGCTGGAACAAATGGATTAAAATAGCTGAAGTATCTACGGCCGACACTACCCAGAAAAACATGTATGCTTACGATTTCGTGCCTCATTTCGGCATAAACCAATTCCGTATTGTTCGCAACGATATTAACGGAAACCCGGTTTATTCCAAGACTATAAAATATATTTCCAAAACCGTTGAGGTTACGCTTGAATCAGTAAAGGTTTCCGACAAACTGATCTTTTCGGCCGAAACCCAATACGAGATCTTCGACCTGAAAGGCAATTTCATTTCCGAAGGTTTTGGAAAAGAAGTGGAGGTTACTGACCTCGAAAAAGGCAAATACTGGGTGAACTTCGATAACAAATCCCTTAATTTTATCAGAAAATAAAACCTAACAATGGGGTTTTAAATCTCAAAAAGCAAAAAACAAAAAACAAATAAATTCCAAAATTCAATTTTCAAAATCCAAACCTTTGACAGGCCTCGTTTGATTTTTTCTTTTTCGAAATTGAAAATTATTTGTGTTTTGTAATTTGTATTTTGGTGCTTACCTGTTTTCAATTACTAAGAAAACACAACGGAATTGGGCACATTATTCGTACCTTTGCATACTATTTAATCTACACATAATGAACTCAAAAAAACTCATCCTCATCATAATGGATGGTTGGGGCGAAGGAGAACACAACCACGCAAACGCTATTTATTCGGCCGATATTCCTTATATCAAAAGTCTTTATAACAACCCTGAGGTAGCCTATTGTACTTTAGATGCTTCCGGCATTGCCGTGGGCCTGCCCGAAGGACAGATGGGCAACTCGGAAGTAGGTCACTTGAACTTTGGAGCCGGAAGGGTGGTGTATCAGGATCTGGTGCGCATCAGCAAAGCCATTGAAGACAAAAGCATAGAACAAAACCAGGCCCTGATCGATGCCTATCAATATGCCAAAGAAAACAACAAAGCGGTTCACTTCATTGGCCTGATATCCGACGGTGGCGTGCATTCGCTGCAAACTCACCTGTACAAACTTTGCGATATGGCCAGGGATAAGGGCCTCGAAAAGGTATTCGTTCATGCCATCACCGATGGCCGCGATACCGATCCCCGAAGCGGTTTTGAATATCTGAAAGAAATGGAAAACCATCTGGCCACCTCAGCAGGCAAAGTAGCCTCGCTGATAGGCCGCTATTATACTATGGACCGCGACAAACGTTGGGAAAGAGTGAAGCTGGGCTACGATCTGATGGTTCATGGCATAGGACGAAAGTCGAAAAGCCTGTTGGAAGCCGTTCAGCAATCGTATGACGAAGGAGTGACCGACGAATTTATCAAACCCGTTGTTTTTACTGATGAAAACGAGCAGCCCCTGGCTACCATTCAGGAAGATGATGTGGTGATCTGTTTCAATTTCCGCACCGACCGCTTACGCGAGATAACCACCGTTCTCACTCAAAAGGATATGCCCGATTGCGGAATGAAGACCCTGCGCCTGCATTATCTGACCATGACCCGCTATAATGAATCATTCAACAACATCCATATCATTTTCGACAGCGACGATCTGAAAAACACTTTGGGAGAAGTGTTGAGCCGGGCAGGAAAAACCCAGTTGCGCATTGCCGAAACCGAGAAATATCCACATGTTACGTTTTTCTTTTCTGGTGGGCGCGAAGATGTGTTCGGGGGCGAAAAACGCATTATGGTTTCCTCACCCAAAGTGGCTACCTACGATCTGCAACCCGAAATGAGCGCTCCTGAAGTTACCGAAAAAGTGCTGGAAGCTATCAATACCCGCGAATTCGATTTCATCTGTCTCAACTTTGCCAACTCCGATATGGTAGGACATACCGGGGTTTATTCGGCCATTGAAAAAGCCCTTCATACGGTAGACAATTGTGTGCAACAGGTTATAACCACTGCCCTCGAAAATCAATATTCGGTTATCCTTACCGCCGATCATGGCAATTCGGATATCGCCATAAACGAAGACGGAACGCCCAATACCGCACATTCGTGCAATCCGGTTCCCTGCTTTTTGTTCGATGCAGATCATAAAAATATAACCCACGGAAAGCTGTCGGATATTGCGCCTACTATCTTGAAAATACTAGACATTCCGGCTCCGGAGGAGATGACGGGGAAGGTGTTGTGTTAGGAGATAGGCTGTTAGACTATTAGGCTGTTAGACTATAGTGAGAAGGTCATTGATGGTCATTAGCTTCGCGTCATTTATAGTCATTTATAGTCATTAGTGGTCACTAATTGTTATTAGTTGTCATTGATAGTCATTAACCACTAGCCATTAGCCGAATAGTGCAAACAATGTAACAATAAAGCAATTTAGCCATTTCATTTTCCATCTTCCTCTAATAACCACAAAGGACACAATGTCTTTTCACAAAGGACACAATGTTATGGATGTTTCCCAATTTCTTTGTGTTCATTGTGCTCCGAAGGAGTCCTACGGACCTTCATTGTGATCTTTGTGGTTAATTTTATCCCTATCTGTCTATCCAACCATCCATTTTCATTTCCAGAAATCAAAAATCGGGTAACCAATAATTGTTTTACTATGTCTGAATTTTTGTATGCTCATAAAACTTTTGATTTATTATGTTCTGTTTTTTCAAACTTTAATAATTCATTTGATTTTATCTATTCTAAATTAATTTAGATAATAAATTCTTTTATTTTTTTAATTTCTGAATTTTTATAAATGAATAAATATTTTAATTTATAATTATCCGAACTTATAGAAACATTACAATTTTTTTTTTAATTGATTTCCGAATTTTCAGAAATTATAAAACAACTATTGTTTATCTTTACAACGAAATTCATTCCCCAAAGGAAGTACTTAGTCTGGCGCATCATAAAACCATAAAACCATGAAAAAGCTAAATTCTTATTTCAAAAACATTTTCCCGAAAGGGGATAAAATACCTGATCTGACCATCAACAAATTTTTTCAGGAACATGTGGTCGCTATTGATAGCAGGAACACAACGGGGCAATATGATACCATGTATAACGCCACCAAAACGGCGGCCAAGGACTTTTTGGATGCCATCACCGATAAGGATACAAAATCGGCCAGATGCCAGGGGCAAACCAAAAAAGTTGACATACTGGTAAAAAACTTCAAAAAAGGTTTGCCTCGTTTCGAAAGGGTCGTCGGGCTGGCATTTTTGCCCGATGGAGATACTTACCAGGAATTTTTCCCACATGGCATGAAAGAGTATTATAAGGCCACAAAAACGAATATCGACGGACTGATGCTTCGCTTATGGAAAACGGCCTCTTCCCATACTTCCTCACTAGATGCGGCATTTATCGATGGCCTCGAACAAAGCTACCTTCAGTTCAAACAAGCCCGTGCCGAACAACTAACTGCGAAAGAAAACCTCAGCGCGGCAACACTTACAAAACGACAGGCCCGACTTCGTATCGAACTACAGGTAACCCGCAATGTGATGACCCTGGCCATCGAATTTCTGGAAAATCCTAAAGCCGGACTGGCATTTTTCGATACTTCTCTGCTGAAATTGCATCAAAACAAAAAGAAAAAAAAGGAAGCACCGGCCAAAACCACCACTCAACCCTAAAGGCAAATGCTATCCTCTGCCTTAAAATAAATCGCCTTCAGATATAATATTTCCCCTGGTAACAACAGGGAAATAATAGAACTACATCAAAATACCGATATTTTTCTATAAATTTGTTTTTCGAAAAAACAACCATGCTCCTCACCCAAAATACGACTTCGATGCACATAAAAAAACTTGCATTTTCTGCATTTAGCCTTGGATTGATGATTCTATTGACATTGGGTTGCAAAAAAAAAGAAGAGAAGATTTCCTACAATGCACCTCCTACCATCAGTTTTTTACAACCCGAAACTAACCTCTTTATTGACAATGATACTACTATTACATTTATAGTTGATGCGAATGATAAGGATGGGACCATTGAAAAAGTTGAGTTTAGTATAAACGGGATGATTGCACAAACAGTCACTACTCAACCTTATCAGTTCGATTGGAGTATATCAAATACTAACTCTATCGGATTATATAAAATTAAGGCTACCGCTTATGACAATCAAGATGCAAATGCAGAAGCAGAAATTCAGTTAGAAAAAAAATCGTACTTATTTAAATGGACTGGCACTTACCAAGGCTTATCCGATCATTGGATATCCTATCCCACTGAAGTGAATGGCCAATGGCAATATGTTACCAACCATACTTATAAAAATGCCGTGGTAACTGTAACCATGAGCAACCAGGTGTCGTGCCTCGATATAGCAATTAGCTACGACAGTGCAGCAGCAGAGATCTCAAGTGGGTTAAACTTTTCAAGTTCGGGCAATTATTTCAATCAATGGGGCGGAGGCAGCGGCTATGGGTCACTAACTATAAAATTCTCAGGTGAGTCAATAACCTACAATTATTATCAGAAATGTGGAATCCCATGCAGCAGCGGGATTGATTTTATAGCACTCACGAATTGATCTGCGATTCAACAATTGCAATCAAGAGACAAGCTATGTAACCAACTGATCAAGTTAATTACACGTTAAATAATGTAACCGTTTTTTTTGTGCATCACTATTTTCCATATCTTTACCTCAAATTCCAAAAACTTATGAAACCAACCAACTACTTTTTGAAAACGACTTTCATTCTTCTTTTCTTTCAATTGACTTTCACAGCCTTTTCGCTCACGCCCGACAACCCTGTAACACGTTTAAGCATAAAAGAAAACACTTACCAAAAACTGGTACTTATCAATACGCTGTCCGTATCTGATCTGAATTTATTGAAGGTTAACACCCAAAAAGGGATGTTTTCTGAACTCATCATTCCCAATTACGGAAGCACCAATGTAGTTGGCGATCCCAAACTTCCGGTAATGAAAAACCTTATCGAAATTCCTTTGGGAGCCACGGTAAAGGTCAATATCAAAAATTCGACTTACGTCGATCTGAAAGTTAGCTCGCTGGGTCTATCCTTCCCATTGATGCCTGCCCAGCCCTCGCTTTCGAAAAGCGACGACCCCACCAAGGCCGAATTCAAATACAATAAAGCATCTTACCTGATGAACCAATTTGTGGCTCACGACCTGGCAACGGTAGAAACCGTAGGCAGCATGCGCGGCGTCATCATGGGTAGATTGGATATTTCTCCCATAGTTTATAATCCCGCTAAAAACATGCTACGTGTATACACCAGCATAGAAGTAGAAGTGATTTTCGAAAATGCTGACGAAGCCGGAACTTTAGATCTAAAAGCAAGATTTAATTCTCCTTATTTTGAACCATCATTCGGAAAAGTACTTAATTATAAACAGCCTACCAACAAATCAAATTTCACCAAATACCCCGTGAAATACGTTATTGTGGCCGATCCAATGTTCCAAAGCCAACTGCAACCCTTCGTTCAGTGGAAAACCAAAAAAGGATTTACTGTGATAGAAGCCTACACCAACAATGCATCCGTAGGAAGCACCACAACCTCCATCAAAGCCTATCTGCAGGGCTTGTATAATGCAGCCACACCATCTGATCCTGCTCCTTCGTTCATACTTTTTGTAGGCGACATTGCTCAGGTACCTTCTTTTGCAGGAACCACAGGCTCTCATGTCTCCGATCTTTATTATTGCGAGTATAGCGGCGATTTTTTGCCCGAAGTATATTATGGAAGATTCTCAGCCACATCGACAGGTGAGCTTAAACCTCAGATCGAAAAAACCATGGAATATGAGCAATATCTGATGCCCACCACCACCTTTCTGGATAGTTGTGTGATGATTGCCGGACAAGATGGGACTTTCGGTCCTACTCATGGCGACGGACAGATCAACTACGGAACCGATAATTATTTCAATGCCGCCCATGGCCTATATTCGAACACTTATTTATATGCCGTTTCCGGAAGCAGTGCATCGGCTATCATTCAAAATGTAAGCAAAGGTGTCTGTTTTGCCAATTATACTGCCCATGGTGGTTCCGATGGCTGGTCAAGTCCCAGTTTCAGTGTTTCTGATATACCCGGTTTGCACAATGCACATAAATACCCGCTAATGATTGGGAATTGTTGTGTTACCAATAAGTTTGACGAACCTGCCTGTTTTGGTGAAGCCCTGCTCAGGGCTGATGGAAAAGGTGCTTTGGGCTATATTGGAGGTTCAAACAATACCTATTGGGACGAAGATTATTATTGGGGCGTAGGTTACAAAAGCGGTATTCCGTTGCATCCAGTTTATTCTGCAACTACTCTCGGTGCTTACGACATGACCTGGCATACTCACGGTGAATTGTTCGGCAACTGGTACGTAACACAAGGTCAAATGGTAAATGCCGGGAACCTTGCTGTTACTCAATCGGGCAATTCCAGTTATTCCTATTACTGGGAAATCTATCATCTCATGGGCGATCCTTCACTCATGATCTATTATTCGCAACCTGACCCCATGACGGTTTCTTACAGTTCGCTGATGCCATTGGGTTCAACTACTTTTAATATCACCACCAATGCACCTTACGCTTATGCTGCCATATCTATGGGAGGCGTTCTGTATGGAGCTGCACTGGCAGATTCATTAGGAAATATTGTAGTTAACCTCACACCTATTGGAACTCCCGGAAACGCTGACGTGGTGGTTACTTGTCAGAATAAACAGCCTTACATGGGCACCGTTGTGGTGGCATCACCTGCCGGTCCTTATGTATTGATGACAAAAAACCATGTGAACGGCTCGGACACTTTGGTGGATTATAATGAAACCAATGCGATTGATGTTACCTTGAAAAACTATGGTGCCGCGAGTGCTAACGGAGTAAATGCCACTATTTCATCGACCGATCCTTACCTGACTATAACCGACAATACTCAGGCCTGGGGAACCATAGCCGCCAATGCTTCAGCTACCCAAACATCGGCTTATTCCATTACCACTACCAATTTCATCCCCGATCAGCATATGGCTAACTTCACCCTCAACATTACCGATAATGCCAGCAACACCTGGAGCTCTAATCTTTCCTTAAAAATTAATGCTCCCATTCTGGCTATTGGCGATTTCGTGATTGATGATGCTGCAGGAAACAACAACAGTGCAATTGATGCAGGTGAGGCTATCAACATCGTAATCCAATCACTGAATAACGGACACAGCAATGCACCCTTGACCACAGGTACATTATCCACCACCAGTCCTTATGTAACCATAACCAATGGCAATTATAATTTTAATACTTTAAATAAACTCTCTTCAGCCAATGCAAGCTTCCCTATAATCGTTTCGACTAGTTTGCCCGATACAGCAACTATTGTCTTCAGATACGAGTGTAAATCGGGAGCTTATCTGGTAATCAATTATTATTACGTTTCGGTGGGTCAGGCTATGGAAGATTTCGAAACCAACGATTTCACCAAATTCGATTGGCAAATGGGCGGCAACACTCCCTGGATCATCACGGGTACGGCTCCTTACGAAGGACTTTATAGCGCAAAATCAGGTGATATTGATGATGGTCAGACCTCAGAATTGTACGTAACACTGGATGTTTCTTCACAAGATACCATTTCATTCTGGAAGAAAGTTTCCTGCGAAGAATATACCGGAAGCGGCACAACCACCTGGTATGACTATATGGAATTCCTGATCGACGGAAATTCGAAAGACAGATGGGACGGAGAGGATGTTAACTGGTCGAAAGCTCAATATGTGGTTACTCCCGGCGCCCATGTGTTCAAATGGATCTTTCAGAAAGATGGTTCCGTAAGCAGTGGTGATGATTGTGCTTTTCTGGATTACATCATTTTCCCACCGGCTATTAAAGTGGAAGCATCCATTGATGAGATCGCAGACAATAACGCTTCTTTGATGTGTAGCCCCAATCCTGCCAACGGAATTTCGCACATAAGTTTCTCTATCAATGAATCTGAAAATATTTCGTTGAACCTAATTGATGTTACCGGAAAGATCGTAGAAAAGATCATCGACAATCAAAACAAAAAAGAAGGTGAGTACAACATCCTGATCAATATGGCCAAATATCCGGCAGGCATGTATTACCTTTCGCTGAATACCGTAAATAATGTTATTACTGAAAAAATAATCATCATAAAATAATTAACCCATGAAGAAATATTTATTTCTCCTGCTGGCCTTTTCAATTAGTTTGCAAATCAGTGCACAAAACTGGACCGGCATCAGTTCTGTATCATCCACTCCGGTTAAGGTCAGCCTGATCTCTGCCGACATTCAGAATTCGAGTTTCAATGTGGATGTGAAAGGTTTTTTGTCGAATACGGTCAGTACACCTGCCGGAATTCAGAAAACCATAAGCGTTGAAAACGCTACGCCTATATTGGAAGCCGGATCTCCCGACATTCCAAAGGTGACCACATCTTTGATTGTTCCCGATAATCAGAATATGGAAGTAGTGGTTACTTATTCGAATTATGTGGATTATCAAAACATTGAAATCGCTCCTTCAAAAGGGAATTTTACGCGCGATATTGATCCGGCAACGGTTCCTTATGTTTATGGACCCGCCTATTCGCAAAACCAATTCTATCCGGGGACTCTGGCCGAACTGAAACAGCCCTATATCATTCGCGATTTTCGCGGACAAACGGTGGTGACTTATCCTTTTCAATACAACCCTGTGACAAAGGTGTTGCGTGTTTACAACAATTTGTCAGTAAATGTGCATACTACATCGGGTACTGTCGTGAATCCATTAATCAGAACCCAGGCTCTATCGAGCATTGACAGAGAATTTGGCAATGTTTATGGCAGCCAGTTTCTGAATTATTCTTTAAATCATAAATACACTCCGATTAATGAGCACGGCAAAATGCTGATCATTTGTTACGATGCTTTTATGTCGGATATGCAGCCCTTTGTTAACTGGAAAAATGACGAAGGAATACCCACACAAATGGTAAGTGTTTCTGCTGCCGGATCGACTGCTGCTGCTATCAAAACGTATGTTACCAATTATTACAATACCAATGGTCTGACATTTTTGTTGCTTGTAGGCGATGTGACCCAATGCCCAACTTTTACCGCAGCTGGCGGTGGCTCCGATCCTACTTATGGATATCTGGCAGGCAGCGATCATTTTCAGGAAATACTGGTTGGACGTTTTTCGGCCGAAAATACCACACATGTTATTACTCAGGTCAACCGCAGTATCTCTTACGAAAGAAATCCTCAGACCACTGCCGGAAAATTTAATCATTGCGTGGGCATTGGATCAGATCAGGGACCCGGCGACGACAGCGAATATGATTACCAACATCAGCGCAACATGCTCGATGACCTCACCAATAATTTCACGTATAACACCCGTGCCGAATTATTTGATGGAAGCCAGGGAGGTGCTGATGCTGCAGGAAATGCGACCGCAGCTCAGCTGACTGCCGAAATTGCCAAAGGCGCCGGAATTATTACTTATTGCGGACATGGTTCGGACAATTCGTTTGTGACTACGGGCTTCTAGAATACAAATATCACAGCGCTGAGCAATACCACCATGTGGCCATTTATTTGGTCGGTGGCCTGTGTTAATGGAAACTTCACAGCAGGAACATGTTTTGCTGAAGGATGGTTGCGCGCCACCAGTGGTGGTCAGCCTTCGGGAGCTGTGGCTACGTTTATGTCGACCATCAATCAAAGCTGGAATCCACCTATGGAAGCTCAGGACGAGATGGTAGATCTGTTGGTAGGCAATAGCAAAAGAACTTTCGGAGGACTCTCGGTGAATGGTGTGTTTAAAATGAACGATACCTATTCCGATTTCGACATGACGGATACCTGGACCATTTTCGGCGACCCTTCGCTGATGGTTCGCACGGATGACCCTTTGGCAATGACGGTAACTCATAATACCTCGCTCATGCTGGGCGAGACGAGTTTACTGGTAAATTGCAATGTAAATAACGCCCTGGTTTGTTTGACCATAAATCACCAAATCATAGGTACAGGAACGGTTGCCGCAGGTTCGGCCAATATCAGTTTCCCGGCTATTTCGGGCAACGATAGTGTGCTGGTTACGGTTACCGCTTTCAACCGTATTCCTTATCAGGCCAAACTTCCCATTTTATCGGTTTTATATCCTGACGATGCCCAAACTTTTACGATAGTTAATCCTCAGGCAACTTACAATTGCTCCGGATTATCGGTGCAACCCAAGGTAGTGATCAAGAATATGGGTAATAACAGTCTTGCAAATGTTCAGGTTACCTGTGTTTTCGACGGAACTCCATCCACGGTAAACTGGAACGGAAGTTTAAACAGCCTGGCATCCGATACGGTTACTTTTGCAGCCATCATGCTTACTACGGGGACTCATTCAATTAAAGTGTTTACCTCTTTGCCCAATGGCAACACCGACACTCACAACCTGAACGATACGGTGAGCAGAAGCATCACGGTAAATAATTTAACCATTACCAGTTCGTTTAACACAGCTACTACCGAGTTTTGTAATGCTCCGGCCAGTGTAACTTTTGCCAATAGCAGCCAAAATGCAACTTCGTATTCATGGGATTTTGGAGATGGAAGCAGCAGTACGGATCAAAACCCAACTCATAATTATACCACCCTGGGTGTATATTCTGTGACGCTTACGGCCAATGCAGGAATCTGCGGAAGCGTAATGCATAGCGAAACCAATTTTATTACCATTGGGGCCACCCCTCCATTGGCAAACGATACGGCCAGTTGCGGTGCGGCCAGTTTTGTGCTCACAGCCAACGGAACAGGCACCATCAATTGGTATGATGTGGCTACGGGCGGAAGTCCTATTGCCAACGGGAACACATACACTACTCCTGTGCTTTCGACAACCACAACCTATTATATCGAGAATTCTATAGTTGCCCCTGTGGTCAATGTCGGTAAAACGGATTCGGTGGGTGGTGGAAATATGTATAACACTACCACTTATTGCCTGGTTTTCGATTGTTTTGAACCTGCAACACTTAAATCGGTAAAAGTATACGCCAGCGTTGCCGGAAATCGTACCATTGTGCTTAGAGCCAGCAATGGAACTACCATTCTGCAAACAGCAACCATAAATATTCCTGCCGGCGAAAGCAGGGTAACCTTAAACTTTACTATTCCGGTTCAAACCGGTTTGCAGTTGGCCTGCACGGCAAGTCCCAATATGTACAGAAGCTCCGGAGGCATTAATTATCCTTATACTTATGGCGGACTGGTTTCCATTACAGGATCAACGGCTTCGTCTTCGCGCTACTATTTCTTCTACGATTGGGAAGTTCAGGGCCAAAGTTGCATAAGTGCACGTACACCTTTAACGGCCTCAATCAATACGAATCCACCCGATGCAGCTTTTGCTTCGCTGGTTAATGGTTGGAGTGTGAGTTTTTCGGATCAATCGGTTAACCCTACTTCCTATCTTTGGAAATTCGGCGATGGAACAACAAGCACTCTGCAGAATCCTTTTCATAATTATACTGCCGACGGAACCTACGCCGTTACTCAGATTGTTTACAACGGATGCGGTGTAGATTCGATTACACAAAATGTTAGTGTTACAACTGCGGGAATCTCCGAAAACAGTAATGATTTAAATGTAAGCATTTATCCCAATCCCACGAATCATCAATGGGTGAACATTTCGGTTTTGGGTGGCGGCCAACAGAATTCGGTGCAAATATTTAATGTGGTGGGCAGCCTGGTAGAAGTGTTAAACACCTCTGTCCGTACTAACGGAGGGTGGAATTATCAATACAACACTGCTGATTTGCGCGCAGGACTATATTATATTGTTGTGAATTCGGGAAACAACAAGACCGTTAGAAAAATGGTGGTTACCGAATAAGAAAAGTTTTTTATCATACCGAAGGGGCTGTCTTTTACTTAAAGACAGCCCTTTTTATTTGGTATTTTGTCATGAACCCTTGATATCTGCATCATTTTATACCCATAAAAACGACAGCATTCATCAGAAAATAGTGTTGAATTAGCATTTTCAACCCATTTTTGTATTAATTTGTCAGAACAATAGTAGTATTTATGGTATTGTACGTTATTACAGTTTGTTTTATAGTACATTACTATGGTAATGTATACTACTTACAATTGCTTTCATGTCTATTCCTATAGGATTGTATACACTTGCAAAGTGTTTTAGTAATTATTTCTATGGGAATGTCTTTCATTGCAAAGTGTTTTACTATACTTTCCTATAGGAATGTTTGTATAATCACTATTCACTTAAATACATTACCATCAATTCTGTTAATAATTTCTCTCATTAATCATTAAAAATGAATTAACTTTGTAAAATAAACGCTCACGATCATGAAAAAGTCAAAAACTGCCTCCACCCCTAAAAAGAAATCTGCGAAAGCACGGCATATTCCTTACGCATTTACTGAATTGTCGGCCCTGGCATCTCAAGTTAACACCGCCTGGATAGCCAATCCGCAAATCACTTTGGTATGGCTAACTCAGGCTGAATTTGAAACCAAAGCATCACAGTTTGAGCAAACCATAAGGGAACGAAAAAATACCGGAAGCACACGTCCCCAATTTACCGCAAAGCTGAAGCAAATAGACAAGACCATCAACGATGGTGTCGGAATATTGAAAGGCTACCTCATTGGCAAATACGGCAGAAAGTTGGCTCCATCGTATTATGCCGCGTTTGGTTTCGTCAAAACACATCAGAAATATAAGCTGCCCATCGATCGCAACCTACGCCGGGCCAATTTGGAATTTTTAGTCAATGCTATCAGCGTTCATGGTTTTCAGAATTATGATCTGGGGCTGGCCTACTGGACTGATATTAAATCGACCTACGAAACCCTGACCTCAACAGCCACTACAATTGATGGAAGCGTTTCGTCGAAAGTGGGTCAGAAAAACATATTAATGGCCGAGATCAGACTCGCCTTAAATGCCCTGATCCATGTTCTGAAAGGCAATTATCCTCAAACATACAAATCGGTCCTGCGCGGTTGGGGATTTCAGAAAGAAAAATACTAGCCCATTCTCCAAGAAATAAAAAGGCCGACCCTTTTGAGGCCGGCCTTAGTTCAATCATTAAAAAAAGTATTTTTAGAACTTTACCCCGAAAGTAACCAGCGCACTATGTGCGGTCAGGCTGTTATCAACCGGGTAAGTAACTGATGGGTAGAGGTAATATTTTTCCTTCGACATGATGTAAGAATAAGAAGCATCGAGGAAGAATCTATCGAATTTCACACCTACACCCCCGTTGAATGCCTGGCGGTTGCCGCCAAATTGTTTGTCAACATAAGGATTGGTGCTGAAAGTGTAACCTCCGCGCAGGGCAAACTGTTTGATCTTGATCTCGAAACCGGCTCTCACATTTGATTGAAAAGCAAACTTATTGTCGATAGCCTGGTTTTCCGGGCTAAAGCGATAGGTTGCCGATTTCAGACGTGCCCCTTTGTAATCCACAAATTCGTATTCGCCAGTGATGAGGGCCACTTTGCCAATCACAAAAGCAAGACTTGCGTTAGCCTTAAAAGGTGTATTGAGAGAATAGTCGAAATTGCCTTCGGGCGATTTTGCAGAATAAATGCTGCCATCGTCGAATTGCGATTTCATATCGCTGCTCCATTTATCCTTCATGGAATAAAATGTAGGAGTATGAACAGCAGCTCCCACTCTCATCCAATCGGTTATACGGTAAATAAATCCCAATTTGAAATTAAATCCGCTTCCGTGAGTTTCGAGATATTGGTTGTAGATAACATGTTTAAACCCTGCAATGGTATCGGCCTTATCGGTTTCTTCGTAAGTAGAATTTTCGAAATAGCGCAGATAAGGGAACCCGAAAGTACCGCCCACATAGAGTTTGTCGTTCCAGTTGCCGCCAATGGTAATCACCAATTCGTTGTTCGAGCCGGAAACATCCATGCTTTTTTGTTGCAAAGTACCGGCGCGCGGAATAGCTGAGATATAATTCGTCAGGCTGCCCAAAGTGTCAATCATATAAGTATCGAAAGCCAGTTTGGTATCGAATGCATCCAGGTCCTGAGGTTCACTGCCCTGAGCATCGGCCAGCAGATCATCGAAAAATGAAGATTGCGGATTGCCGGCCTCTACATACAAACTGTTGTTATAATTGTTCAAACGATTAAAACCTATACCGAACTGAATGGCCTTGCAGGAAGATTCCTTTTTAGGTTTCACCACAAACACCGCTCCGAAATTGCCGAGATTGAAATTATACTTCCTATCGTCGGTAGCTGCGTTATTGAATGTCGATTTCAAGACAGTAAAATAGATAGAAGGCGTAATGCTGATCTCGCTTTTCTGATAGATACCAATGCCAGCCGGGTTGACACTTAATGATGAAAAATCACCCCCAAGCGCTCCGAACGAACCTCCCATGGCTGTAGCCCGGGCAGTTCCGCTATAATAAACCTGTGAATAGCGCAAGGCATCGTTTTCGTTTTGCGCCGACAGCTGATAAATAGCTCCGGTACAAATAAAGACGGATATTAAAAAATACTTTTTCATGGTAGTGCTCACTAAATTAAATTATCTCTTACCTGATTTAAAACTTCCCGAACTTCCCGAGTTGGAAGAACCCGATGAACGCGAACCGCTGTTCGAACTTCCCGAATTGCTAGGTGTCGAATAGGTGCTGCGGCTTCCCGAATTGTTCGAAGGTGTCGAATAGTTGCTCTTGCTTCCCGAGTTATTTGATGGAGTAGAATAGCTATTGTTATTCGAAGGCTTAGAATAGGTATTGTTGTTTCCCGAGTTATTCGAAGGTGTAGAATAAGTGTTATGATTTCCTGAATTATTCGAAGGTGTAGAATGACCAGAATTATTGCCAGAGTTCTGTGGAGTCTGGTAAGTAGGCTTATTATATGAATTGTTGTTGTTCATATTGGGGTTAGCTTTTTGCTGGTTATTGCTCGGCGAAGTATACGTTTTTGGATTCGAATACTGTTGCTGAGGTTTGGTCTGGTTATTATAATTAGGATTGTTATAAGGCTTTGTATTACTGTTGTTGTTAGGATTAGTTTTTTGAATATTGTTGTTATTGTTCTGAACCGGATTCTGATTCTGATTAGGTCTGGTATAATTGTTCTGATTCTGGTTCACATTGGGTTTGGTATAATTGTTTTGATTCTGATTCACATTGGGTTTGGTATAGTTGTTCTGATTCTGATTCTGATTTTGATTTGGCTTGTTATAGCTGTTATTATTCTGAATCACGTTAGGATTATTTTTTTGAACGTTCGAATTCGAATTGTTATTAACGTTAGGTTTGGTATAGTTGTTCAAGTTCGAATTTACGTTTGGTTTTGTTTCAACATTATTGTTACCCACATTTGGTCTGGAATAGGTATTCGTGTTGTTATTGACATTACCATTAGGCCTGGATTCAACATTATTACTGCCAACATTTGGTTTGGTATAGTTATTAATGTTGTTGTTGGAGTTCACATTGGGTTTGCTTTCAATGTTATTACCCACATTTGGTTTGCTGTAGTTATTAATGTTGTTATTAGTAACATTGGGTTTCGATTCCACATTATTGTTTCCAACATTTGGTTTCGAATAAGTATTCACATTGCCACCAGAGTTCAAAGTGGATTTTGATTCAATATTGTTATCCACATTAGGTTTAGTACTAAAAGTAGAATTACCGCTCTGAACATTGGTTTTGCCGAATTCGCCCTGCATAGTGCCTTTTCCAACGGTTTGTCCGTTTACAGGTTTTACACTACCGGCATTCAAACTTGATACCAGATTAGGATTGATGAATGTTCCTGTATTGCCTGTCATATTAAGATCGTTGGCATGAGCTTGAATGTATTTCCCTCCGAAAGTATTGTCGGCATTGCTTACACCTGTAGAAGTCGATCCCATGGTATTGTCTCTGTGACCGTAGTAATACGAATTGTTGTCATAGCTGTTGAAGTAGTAGTCGGGATTATATCCGTAGCCGCCACCATCGTAGTATCCATCCCAGTAACCATCGTAATATCCATTACCGTAACCATCCCAATATCCGTTATTGTAGCCGGCCCAATAATTGTTACCATAGCCGTAGCCGTAACCGTAGCCACCACCCCAGTAACTTCCGCCCCAATAGCTTCCGTAGCCCATGCCACAGCTCCAACATGAAGTGTAGCCCCACCAAGGACGATAATAATAGGAAGGCCACCACCAGTTATAACCTGTGTAGATGCTTACACCATAAAAATAAGGATCGTAGTTATACCAGTAGCTATTGGTATAATAGTCGTCGTAGTAACCATAACCCATATCGTAATCATTGAACCTTTTTATGCGTGAGGAATACTCATAATCGTAATAATCATCGTAATAATTATTGGTTACGTAAGTATTGCCACTCCCGTTCTGATCATAATAGACCGAAGTATCCGAATAATCAGGGTAATTATTATTTTGATTCTCGTAATTCCCATAATTCGATTCTGTCGACCTGTTATCAGGAGTTACATAATTATCAGCCTGATCTTGGGTAGTGACATTTTCGGTCTCCGATTGGTATTTACCAGGATCAACCGGACGGTTGGAACGGTTGTACTCATCTACGGTGGTTTGAACCGGTCCGCCTTTTTTAACATAGACATCATCTTCAAAAGATCTTGAAGATTGATCGGTTGACTTGCAAGAGACCATAGCGGTTGTTATTGCAATCAGAAACAAGGTTTTAAATAATGTTTTCATGGTGTAGCCTCCATTTTATTATGTTATAAACTCTTTTTTTTATTAGTTTTGTATCAATTATCAAATTTATTACAAATTTTATACCACTTTGCACTATGGCTAAAGATTTTATTACAAAGGAAGAAAATTATTCCCAATGGTACAACGATTTGGTGTTAAAAGCTGACCTGGCTGAAAATTCTGCAGTACGTGGTTGCATGATCATCAAGCCTTACGGCTATGCCATTTGGGAAAAAGTGCAAGCAGCCCTTGACAAAATGTTTAAAGAAACAGGTCATTACAACATGTACTTTCCAATTTTCATTCCAAAGTCGTTTTTCAGCAAAGAAGCCAGCCATGTGGAAGGATTCGCCAAAGAATGTGCGGTGGTAACCCATTATCGTTTAAAAAATGACCCCAATGGTAAAGGTGTGGTGGTTGATGAAGATTCGAAACTTGACGAAGAACTGATCATAAGGCCTACTTCTGAAACCATTATTTGGGATGCTTACCGGAACTGGATCAAATCGTACCGAGATCTGCCTATTCTTGCCAATCAATGGGCCAATGTGGTAAGATGGGAAATGCGAACACGTTTGTTTCTGCGTACTACTGAATTTCTATGGCAGGAAGGCCATACCGCTCATGCTACTGAAGCAGAAGCCCTCGAAGAAGCTGAAAAAATGCTGAACGTATATGCTGACTTTGCCGAGAATTTTATGGCTATGCCTGTAACTAAAGGAACTAAATCGCCAAATGAAAGATTTGCCGGTGCCATTGAAACTTATTGTATTGAAGCCCTGATGCAGGATGGAAAAGCATTGCAAGCAGGAACATCTCATTTTCTTGGACAAAACTTTGCCAAAGCTTTTGATGTAAAATACCTGACCAAAGAAAACAAACTGGAATATGTTTGGGCCACCTCATGGGGTGTATCTACAAGATTGATGGGCGCACTGGTTATGACACATTCAGACAACAATGGCCTAGTTCTTCCACCGAAACTCGCCCCTATTCAGGTGGCTATCGTTCCTATCTTTAAAACTCCTGAACAGCTTGCCATCATCAAGGAAAAGATCATGCCTATTAAAAAAGAGCTGGAAGCAAAAGGTATTTCAGTGAAATTTGACGAAAGAGACACGGTAACCCCAGGTTGGAAATTCTCAGAATACGAATTCAAGGGCGTTCCTGTAAGGTTGGCTATCGGACAAAGAGATATTGAGAACAATACCATAGAGGTAGCTCGTCGCGATACTTTAGAAAAATCCACTTATCAATTTACCGATATCGTAAGCAAAATAGAGCATTTACTTGAGCACATCCAGGAAAATCTTTATCAAAAGGCTAAAACCTTTACGGCCGACAATACCTTTTATGCCAACAGTTGGGATGAATTCAAAGATATTATCGAAAAAAAGGGCGGTTTTGTATTTGCTCATTGGGACGGAACCCCCGAAACCGAACAAAAAATTAAAGACGAAACCAAGGCGACCATACGTTGTATACCCTTAAATAACACTTTGGAAAGCGGCAAATGCATCTATTCGGGTAAACCTTCCACGCAGAAAGTTATTTTTGCAAAAGCGTATTAATCTGTCTACATTATTTCTTATATTTGCTTGAAATTAAAATTCAATTATTATGGCTGGTATTAATAAAGTTATTCTGGTAGGTCATTTAGGAAAAGACCCCGAAGTAAGAACCTTCGAAAATTCTTCCGATCCTAACAAACCATTAAAAAAGGCTTCATTTTCTTTAGCGACGACAGAAACCACAAGGAATAAAGAAGGTCAGAAGACTGATGTGACGGAGTGGCATAATATTGTTCTGTGGAGAGGATTGGCCGAAATCGCTGAAAAATATCTCAGAAAAGGTCAGTTGGTTTTTATTGAAGGAAAAATCAGAACACGTACTTACGAAAAAGATGGTCAAACAAAGTACTTCATGGAAATTGAAGGTGACACTATGACCATGCTGGGCGGTAAAAAAGACGGAGATCCATCAGTTCCAATGAAATCGGAAACTCCTGATACCATTGTTGCGCCCGACGCTCCTGTGGTTGATGACGATCTTCCCTTCTAAAGGTATTAATCTGAAAAATCCATAATGGATTTATTGCACCTTCTTACAATCTCCTTTGTTTTAAGTATAATAAAACCTATCTCTTCAGGTTTGGTGATGGGATTAATTGCTATTATAGTCTTATTGGCATGTTCGGCTCTGATATCAGGTTCGGAAATGGCCTATTTTACTTTGGATTCCAAACAACTGGAGGATAGCAAAAACAAAAAGAAATATAATCTTGACAAAATAAGTAAGCTGATCAATCAGCCTCAAAGGCTGTTGGCAACCATTCTGATAGTGATGAATCTGGTGAATATCTCAGTAGTAATCATCTCCACCTATGTGACCATTCACCTGTTCGACATGGAAAGTAATTACCTGCTCAGTTTATTTGTCGAATTTGTGGTGGTTACTTCATTAATACTTCTTTTTGGCGAGATGCTTCCAAAGATCTATGCCAATAAATATCCCTTGCAGGTGGCCTCCGTTATGGCCGGTCCAATGCTATTTATGATGAAAATGTTTCATCCTCTCAGTATCATCATGGTGAGTTCGACCAGATTGATTGAAAAAAGAATTGCCAGAAAAAAACATGATCTTTCCTTTGCCGATCTTTCGAAAGCCATTGAAATTACTACGAATGAGAAAACTCATGTACATGAAAAAAAGTTATTGAAACGGATCGTGAAGTTCGGCGACATCGAAGTGTCGGATGTGATGAAACCCCGTATTGATATCATTGCGGTGGATCTTAATACCGGCTTCGCAGAGTTGATAGAGATAATTAAAGAGGCAGGGTTTTCGAGATTGCCGGTTTATAAAGAATCTTTTGACCATATTGAAGGAATTCTGCACATAAAAGATCTGCTACAATATCTCCAGACAAGTGCTTCTTTTACCTGGCAAGAGCTGATACGGCCCCCTATTTTTGTGCCTGAAAACAAAAAGATCAACGATCTGTTGAGCGAATTTAAAGAAAAGAAAATTCACATGGCTGTGGTGGTTGATGAGTATGGAGGCACTTCGGGAATAGTGACACTAGAAGATATTTTAGAAGAAATTGTAGGGGAAATTAATGATGAGTATGATGAAGACTCCGACAACGTTGCTTATCAAAAAATAGATGATCTGAATTATGTGTTTGAAGGAAAAACTTCGCTCAACGACCTGATCAAGATTATCAATGTTGGCGACACTTTTTTTGATGAAATCAAGGGGGAGTCGGAATCCCTGGCCGGTATGATACTTGAGATCACAGGTAAAATACCTCATAAAAAAGAGGTAATCACTTATAAAAATCTAACCTATACCATTGAGTCGGCTGATCACCGTCGCATCATAAAAATAAAACTCAAGATCAATCCTCAAGCCAATGAACAGACTGAATAAACGCCTTTCCAGCTATTTACTCTTTTTACTGATGACTGTACTATTTATTGGCTGCGGCGGAAACGATTATTCGCCCAAGCCCCGGTCATATTTCAGGATAGCCTTGCCCGAAAAGCATTACAGATTGCTCGACAGTATTTATCCTTATACTTTCGAATATCCGCAATATGCTATGATACGTGCCGACGAAAATTCGAAAAAGGATTCATACTGGATTAATATTGATTTCCCTGAATACAGGGGTACCTTGCATATTAGTTACAAACAAGTCCTAACAGACAGTTCGCTTTACCAGTGTTTTGAAGATTCGAGGAATTTTGCCAACAAGCATATTGCCAAAGCCAACAGCATTGATCCTATTCCCATTTCGAACGATGCCAATTCGGTTTACGGAGTTATTTACGACATCTCGGGTGTTGGCGTGGCTTCCACATACCAGTTTGCTGTTACTGACAGTGTGAAACATTTTATGCGAGGAGCACTCTATTTTAATGTTGCGCCCAACAACGACTCTCTGATGCCGGTGATAGATTATATCAAAAAAGATATAGACCACCTCATCCAAACTCTGAAGTGGAAAAAATAGACTAATCCGCTAAGAAATTATTGACTTCTTCCAGAAACAATTCGGGTTCATCCACATGTACCCAATGATCGGCATTGGCCAGGGTATGCAGAATGGCCTGGGGGAAGTATCGAAAAATGATTTTCCCATCATCGGGTGCAATGAAATCGGATCGACCGCCTTTAAGAAATAGGGTGGGTTTTTCATAGGGAACATCATCGAGAACTGGTGTCATTAAAGTCTCAATATCTCTACTTATGGCTGGTAAATTGGCCTTCCATTCGAATCCTCCCGAATCTCTGCGTTTCAGATTTTTCATGGCATGGTTTCTCACCCTGAGATCGGGGATGTATTTCGAAAGAAATTCTTCAATGGAAGAAAGTGTTGTCAGGGTCTGGAAATCGACCCGACTCATCACCTCCATCATATTGGCAATACTCTTGTTGCCTGAATATTTGCGCGGAGCAATATCAACCACAATCAGTTTTTCTATCAGTTCGGGATGCTTCAGAGCCACCGATATGGCCACCCGGCCACCCATTGAATGGCCCATCAGATATACACTAGACAACCCAAGTTCGTTTATCAGTTCCACAATATCGTCGGCCATTAACTGCAGATCGAATCCATCGGAATGAGGCGAATTGCCATGATTGCGCAGATCGGGAAGAATTACCGTGAAGTTTTTTGCCAATTCTTTTGCCGGCATGATCCAGTTGTCGCTCATGCCCAACAAACCATGCAAAACGATCAGAGGCTTGCCCTGGCCATAAGTTCGAGAGAAAAGTTTCATACGCTATAACAATTCGCCCGCCAGATTGGCCAACTCGGAACGCTCGCCTTTTTCGAGTCGTATATGGGCATAGATAGGATGATGCTTTATCTTATCGATCAGTACCGACAATCCGTTACTTTCCGAATCCAGATAAGGGGTATCTATCTGGTAAATATCGCCTGTCAGTATGATCTTAGTGTTTTCGCCCGCACGGGTAATAATGGTTTTCACTTCATGTGGCGTTAGGTTTTGAGCTTCGTCGACTATGAAAAAGATGTTGGAAAGGCTGCGGCCACGAATATATGCCAGAGGTGTAATCACCAGTTTTTCTTTTTCAACCGCCTCGGTAATGTTTTTAAATTCCTTGTCTTTTTCGTCGAATTGGTGCTGAATCATTTTCAGATTATCGAACAAAGGTTCCATATAAGGATTCAGTTTCGATTTGATATCGCCCGGCAGGTAGCCAATATCCTTATTGCTGAGGGGAACTATGGGGCGGGCCATATAGATCTGTTTGAAATCGCGCTTCTGCTCCAATGCTCCTGCCAATGCCAACAAGGTTTTTCCGGTTCCGGCTATACCCTGAACAGTTACTAGCTTCACATTAGGATTTAGTATGGCATGAAGGGCAAACACCTGTTCGGCATTGCGCGGACTGATGCGAAAGGCCGAACGTTTTTCGATACGCTCAATGAGGCCTGTGACAGGATTAAAAAAAGTGAGGGCCGAACTCTTGGTGTTCTTCAAAATAAAATAATGGTTGGGAATGGGATTTACCACCCCTATGTCTTCGGGAGTGCATGAACCCGATTGGTAAATCTTTTCGATGACGC
>CAZRFL010000013.1:6380-65613 GCA_964599365.1 uncultured Bacteroidales bacterium | reverse complement strand
AGACCAGGAAGATTGTTGTAGGGGAATAAGAAGCTTGAAGTCCGAAGACCGGAATCCGAAGAAAAGAATAACATGACTCATGGCTTAGGGCTTAAGACTTGAGGATTAAAGCAGAATTCTCTGTGCAACTCTGTGCTTCTCTGTGTATCTCTGTGTAACAGCTCTATAGTTTCACGGAGCCACACAGTGCAAAAGGAGATTCACAGAGAGTTCTTTCTTTTGTAGAATCAACTGTGTTCTATTGTGGCTAATGTGGTGAATTTTCTTAGTGAATTCTGGTGTAATAGTTCTTCCCTGCTTTGCTGACTAATGATTGCCGACTTTTTTAGTCTTCAGTCTGCAATCCTCAATCTGCATTTGGGGCCCTGCTGTTTGCCGACTGACCCATAGGGTCCCTTTCGGGGCCGACTGAGGACTGAAGACTGCCGATTGACAATTGCCGACTTTTTTAAAGTCTTTCGGTCAAAAACCTATTTCTTCAACGAATTGAACACCTTCATCTGTTCTTCTGCCTCTTTAGTCTTGCCCAACTGTTCGTAAACCACCGAAAGATTATGATGCGACTGCGCATGATTGGGATCGATCTCGAGGTTCTTTTTCAGCAGAGTCAACGATTTCTCAGGCTGCTTCATATTCAGATAGCAGGTAGCCAGATCGCAGCGAACATTCACATTCTTTGGTTCTAATTGCAGCGCCTTCTCGTAATATTTCACGGCATTGGCATCCTGTCCGGCATCGTAATACACATTGCCCAGGGTGACCAGGGCTTCCATATTCTTAGGATCCTGACGAATTACCCTCAGTAAATGATCGGTGGCTTTTTCGAACAAACGTTCCGCATAATAATTGGTAGCCAGTGCCAGCCGAAGGTCTATATTCAACGAATCCTTGGCAAGCTCATTCTCATAATAGGCAAAGCTATCCGACGAGAAACCTGCTCCCATCTGATTAGGATTATTAGCCACCACCTTTTCGGGAACCACAGGCCGGTTTTGATTGCAAGCTACGAAGATAACCGTAAGGGCAATCAGGAAAAACAAAACACCAAAAGTCCTTTTTTTCATACGAAGTATATTTTTGTTATTAGTAAAACTATAAAAATCTTAAATCAAAAATCTCAAATCAAAAATCTTAAATCAAAAATCTTAAATCTTAATTCTTAAATCTTAAATCTTAATTCTAATTACTTCACCACCTTAGCATCTTCCATGATCACCTCATAAAAATAGCCGTGTCCCAGATCGCGGTCGAGGCCGATCTTGCCTTCGCAATTCACCCTATCGCCTTCCTTAAAAGTTGCCATGGTAGTAACCGTAAGGTCGTATCTTTCGTTGCCTTCGGTTCCGTCCTGTATGTGTATCCAGTTCTTGCCCATAATATCGGCGCTGAATTTCACCACCTGTCCTCTGATCTTAACCGTCTTGCCCGAATACGAGGTCTTATTTTCAAAAAGTTCACCCACCGTGATGAAACCCGGGAGTTTTTCTATGGTTACATCCAGTTTGCCAATTTTAGGCTTCACCGATTTTCCACCGTCAGTAGACGACATATAATTATGGCCCTTACCAATAAGATCATCTTTCGAAGGTATCATTGGTTTCTTGCTCAAACTGTCGAGAAAAAGGATTTTCTTAAATCCACGTTTCAATTCCTTGCTTTTAAAATTTTGCATGGGGAAACCTCCGCGAAAATATAACGTATCGCCTTTGGCAGGCTCGAAATAATCGGTTGCTGCCCATACGGTATCCGATTCTTTCACTTCAGGATTGCCCAGTTCGTTCAAATGCAGATAAGTATACTGGCTGGTTTGTATCACATCCTGCACAATAACAGTATGCACTCCGGCCTTCAAAAGGTCTTCATATTTTTTATTATTCGAATTACATGCTGTCATTGAGATCAATGCAGCACCAAGGATAATTAACAGGCTTTGTTTGGTTTTCATATTCAGTTTATATTTTTTTTTGCAAAATTACGGATTTAAATTCAGCCTGCAAAAGTCTCAGTAAAGATTTATTCACTTAATTCACTGATATTATTACTCTTTCATGATATTTATCCCGAATCCGCTGATATAAATCATAAAAACTACCGTATGGTGACACACCTCGTCAAATGAACACATCAAAATATACTGACTTGTTGCTGATTAGAAGCATCACAAAACGTAGTACAAAAGTAAAAAAATCATTATCATGTCTTAAACTGACTTAACTCAACATTGATTCATGCGGAGGTCCTCCTATTTTTTGTAATATTGCATAAGTTTTTACTAAACCTTAAGCTTTTATAAATAAACTATTCATGAAACGTTTTTCCGATATATTCCTATCCTCCAAAGCTACTATAATTCTCTTGTTTTTAATAGGCATAGCCATGGCTGCCGCCACATTTATTGAAGACAAATACGACACAGTTACCGCCCGCGTCTTGGTTTATAATACCATTTGGTTCGAATTTTTGTTCCTTCTGCTTATCATCAATCTTATTGGGCACATTAAAACCTATAACCTGTTATCATGGAAAAAACTGGGAGGACTCATATTCCATCTGGCATTTGTTGTGATGATACTCGGAGCCGCCGTCACCCGTTATTTTGGATTCGAGGGCAGCATGCACATCCGCAAAGGCGAATCTTCCAACATAGTTTATACAGAAGATCCCTACCTTTCTATTTCGTATAACGACGGAACCAAAAAACACGAATACAGCTATCCCATGAGTTCGGGCGCGGTTACTAAAAACTCGTTTAGTGTCAGTATTCCTACCGCCGACAAAGGAAATGTCGACATCAAATACAAGCAAATCATTCCTAATGCAGTAGAAACCATTCAGGAGAATATACCTGAAGGCAAAAACATGATAGAGATATCTGTGGCAACCTCTATGGGTCTGCAAGGTCTGGTAATAGCAAAAGGCGAAGTAAAAAACCTGGGAAGTTTCTTTCTGGCTTACAACAACAATCAGCAACCAGGATCAGTCAACATAACCGAAAAAGATGGCCAGCTGACAATTGTCTCGCCTTACAATCTCGTAAAATCGACCATGAGCGAAGGCTCAGCCGACACCATTAAAAAAGATAGCGTAACAGCTTTCACCGAAAACTTTGTTTATAATACCAATGGTATGTCTTTTTTCTTTTCAAAATTCTATAGAAACGCTCAAAAGAAGGTGGTGCAGGGCGACATGAAATCGCGTGGTGTTGATGCTGTTGTGCTCGATGTAACTGTTAATGGTAAAAACTACGAAGCCAATATTATGAACAATTCGGGCGATGCCGCTTCCTACGAAGATTACACCTTTGATGGAGTGCCCATAAAAATGGCTTATGGTAATAAAACTATTGAGCTTCCTTTTTCCATCTTTCTGAAGAACTTTATTTTTGAAAAATATCCCGGTTCCGAAAGTCCTTCCTCCTACAAAAGTCAGGTAACACTGATCGACAAAAGATATAATCTGGTGGAAGACCACGATATTTACATGAACCATGTGTTGGATTACAACCAGTATCGTTTCTTTCAGTCTTCATACGACACCGATGAGCAGGGTACGGTATTATCGGTAAATCATGATTTCTGGGGCACCATGATATCTTATCTGGGTTACACCTTGCTGACATTAGGATTTATAATAACACTCTTCAACAAGAACTCACGTTTCTTCGCTTTGCGCAAATTCATTAAAGAAGTCAGAGAAAAGAGAAAATCAGCAGCGCTGACCATCGCTCTTATTTTAGGATTAAGCGGAGCAGCATCTGCACAAAATACAACCGCTTCTATCGTAGATGCCAAACATGCCGAGAAGTTCGGACATGTGGTGACACAAACCTACGACGGACGTTTTGCCCCTATCAACACCCTGGCTCTCGACTGTATGCATAAGATAGCAAAACGAGAGAGTTTCAATTTCGAAGGAAAAGGCAAATTCACAGCCATGCAGGCTTTCATCGATATGATGGCCGAGCCTGAATTCTGGCAACAACAGAAGATCATTTACATTCCTCAGAAAGAGATCAGGAACTTGTTAGGTATCACTACCGAAAATGCTTCCTTCTATGATTTCTTCGATGCCAATTCCAAGTATAAACTGGAGAATGCCATTAACGAATCTTTCAGAAAGAAACCATCGGAAAAGAACAAGTTCGACAAAGAAATACTTAAAGTAGACGAGCGACTGAACATCTTCCATATGATCATGAATGGTAGTATTCTGAAAATATTCCCGGAACAAAATTCAAAAAATCACAAATGGGTAAGCTGGGACGATCCTGCATCCATGATGCCCATCACCGGAGCTGCCAGCATCATAAACGACGATCTGCAACTGAAAAACTTCAATTATGCCGGCCTTATGCAAGCCTATATGTTCGAAGTGCAGCAAAGTATGAAATCGGGCGATTATAGCAAGGCCGACAAGATTCTGGGTTATATATCTGAAGTTCAAAAACAAAATTCTGATCCATCCATTCTTCCATCTGAGAGCAAATTAAATGCTGAGATATTCTATAACAATGCCGACATTTTCATCTTCCTGAAAAACCTGTATATGGGTTTAAGTCTGGTACTTTTGCTTCTGGTATTTGTTGAAAATGTTAAATCAAAAAAGAGCAAGTTCATCACTTATACTTTGAATATCTTATCGGGGGTTCTTTTCCTTGCCTTCCTCTACCATACATTTGGCATGGGGCTCAGATGGTATATTACCGACCACGCCCCATGGAGCAATGGCTACGAAGCACTGATACTGGTAGCCTGGGGTTCCTTACTGGCGGGATTCAGTTTTGCAAAATACTCAAAACTGACTTTAGCAGCCACTACCCTATTGGCATTCTTTGTATTGATGACCGCAAGTCACAGCAGTTACGACCCCCAACTCACCAACCTACAGCCCGTTCTGAAATCCTATTGGCTGATCATTCACGTGGCTACGCTAACCGTTAGCTATGGTTTTCTCGGTCTGGGATTCATCATGGCATTGATGAATATGATCATTTACCTGTTTAAGAATAAAAAGAACCAATTCAACCTGGGACTTTTAATTGACGAAAACTCCTACATAATTGAAATGAATCTTATCATTGGTTTAATTTTGGCGACAATAGGTACATTTTTGGGTGGTGTATGGGCTAATGAATCATGGGGCCGTTATTGGGGATGGGATGCTAAAGAAACCTGGGCACTTATCATCGTGGTTACTTACACTTTAGTAATACATATGAGATTTATCCCCAAACTGAATGGAAAATTTGCGTTCAATGTAGCCTCAGTACTGGCCTTCTCCAGCGTACTGATGACCTTCATCGGAGTGAACTATTATTTGTCAAAAGGTATGCATAGTTATGGCGCTGGCGATACCCCAATTTTCCCCTTATGGGCCTGGGGCACGATACTTGCTATATTCGCTTTAATTATTGCTGCCGGAATAAAGGAAAGCAAACAAACAAAACAAATACAATAATTTAATTATTAACCACAAAAAAAAAAGAAAAACTATGATTAAAAAAATTTCATTAGTAATGGCATGTATGCTGTTATTGGTAAGCAATGTTTTGTTAGCTCAAAACAAGTATGTAGGTGCTGAAAAATGCAAAATGTGTCACATGTCGAAAGGAAAACAATACCCACAATGGAGCACATCACAACATGCAAAAGCATTTGAAACCTTAAAAAGCGAAAAGGCTATCGCAATTGGTAAAGAAAAAGGCGTGGACAGTCCTTCAACTGATGCCAAATGTTTAAAATGTCATTCAACTGCTGCGGCAATTGATGCCAAACTGAATGGTGGTATCACCAATGCTGAAGGTGTATCTTGCGAAACATGTCACGGCCCCGGAAGCACTTACAAATCGGCTATCATGATGAAAGACAGAGCTGCATCAATGAAGAATGGCTTAATTATTCCAGACGAAAAATTATGTCTGACATGCCATAATTCAGAAAGTCCTACTTTCAAGGGCTTCGACTTTGCAACTTTTAATGCAAAGATCACACACAAAAACCCCTGATAATTATCAGAGTTAATACTTTTCAAATTAGGCTTGCCTTACGAAAAAGTATGATATTTTATCTCCCGTATTTCACCCTTGGGTGAAATACGGGATTAATTAATTTAAATTACTAACCCCAAATAATTTTTTCATGAAACTACCGCAAACCTATTACAACTACATCTCCTACCTGGGAAGCATTATTGCTGTAATCGCATGGATTACTCTTTTATTTTTTGTAGTACTGATTTATTTCTTTGGAATTGACAATGTGTATTTTGATCTTTATACATTCATAGTAACTCCGGCGTTCTTAGTAATGGGTTTATTACTGATCCCTTTTGGGATGTGGCGCAAAGGTAAAAAGCTTAAAAAAGGAATACAGGTTTCGGATGATAAATTATTTATTCTGAATCTTCGCGATTCGAAAACCCGCAACGCGATAATTATTTTTTCAACCATTTCGATCTTTTTCGTGATTTCAACCATTGTGGGAAGTTATAAAGCTTTCCATTACACTGAATCCGTTGAATTCTGCGGAAAACTCTGTCATAAGGTCATGGATCCTGAATACGTGGCCTATCAGAACTCACCTCATGCAAGGGTCACCTGTGCTGAATGTCATGTGGGTACAGGAGCTGATTTCTATGTAAAATCAAAAATGTCAGGATTGCGTCAAGTCTACAAATATATGACCCATGCCTGGCCCACACCTATTGCAACACCCGTCGAAAATCTTCGTCCTGCCAGAGAAACCTGCGAAAAATGTCACTGGCCTCAAAAATTTTATACCAATTCGCTTCGTGCTGAAAAGTACTTCCTTTCTGATTCAGCCAATACCGAATGGAATGTCGTATTGAATATGAAAGTTGGAGCCAACCACGCTGCTTTGGGTTTAACCTCAGGAATCCACTGGCATATCAATCCCGATGTACAGATTGAATATAAAGCCAACAAAAAACGAGATACCATTTATTGGGTTAAGATAATTGATAAGAAAACCGGTAAAGAAACCATTTATAAAGATGATGAGTTGACAGCAAAACCAGAGACTTCCCCGGAAATGGAAGCCCGTTCCATGGACTGCATGGATTGTCACAACAGGCCTGCTCATGAATTCCGCACACCATCTCATTACATTAATGATCTGCTTGCCGGACAAAATGAAATTGCAGCTATTCCATGGTTTAAATCCGCTACAATGGATGCGCTAAAGACTACATATTCTACCACGGAAGAGGCTCATATTCAAATTAAAAATAAAATTGTAAAATTCTACCAAGACAAAAAACCTGAACTTTATAAACAAAACAGCAAAGCTATATTATCAGCGGTTGACGGTGTAATTGAGGCATTCTCCAAAAATGCTTTCCCTGAAATGAAGGTTACTTACAAAGCATATCCTCGTCATATTGGTCACCTCGAATCAAGTGGGTGTTTCCGTTGCCATAATGACAAATTTAAATCACCCGATGGCAAAGTCATTTCAAAAAACTGTGACCTTTGTCATACCATTGTAGCTCAGGGCAAAAAAGACAGTGTTAAGTATGTCGGTATAAACGGATCGTTACCCTTTGTACATCCTGTTGAAATAGCTGGTGCCTGGAAAGAAACGAACTGCATGGAATGTCATTTGCAAATGTACTAGAATGATTGAATAATAACTTTCATGTAAGGTTATATAAAAAAGACTACGGCAGTTGACTGCCGCAGTCTTTTTTCTTTTTGCTGACATATATCACTTTCCTTAAAATTATTAGGTATTTACATTGAATCCCCCTTTATTCTTCTGTACCTTTGTATGAGTATTCGGTATTAATGTGCTTGAATATTGAAATCAATAATCGCAATCAATTAAATAGTAATAATTAAAAAAGCAAACCTTATGAAAACTAAATTCTTACAAACACTTCTCTTAACCACCTTTATTCTCAGCCCGTTATTCTTCGGAAATGTTGCACAAGCGCAGACAACAGGAGCATTAACAGCTACTTTTAATACCACATTTACAGGTGGTGGTTTTGGCACCAAATATGTTTTGGCTGCATGGATACAAACTAATAGCGGTACTTATATCAAAACCAAATTCAAGTATTGTAAAAGTAGCAATCTTAATCACCTTGCTACCTGGACCACGGCAAATCCGTCACTTACAGTTGTAGATGGTATTTCAGGAACTACCAGACCTGCTCCTGAAACTCTAACCTTTATCTGGAATGGCACTGATGTTTCTACAGCTGTTGTAACCGATGGCGTTTATAAAGTTTGGCTTGAGATGGCATGGTCAGATAATTTAACTACTGGAAAAACCGTTCAATCATTCAGTTTTACCAAAGGAGTTGCTGCTGATCATCAAACCGGAGCTACTACTAATTTTACAGGAGTTACCCTCGATTGGGTTCCAACTTTTGTAGGAATTACAGAAAATCAGGATAAAGAAACCTTCTCAATTTTACCAAACCCTATAAATGCCTCAAGCATTATCAACTATTCCTTAAATACTGCATCTGATGTTACCATCAGTTTGTTTGATATTAGCGGAAAACTGGTAAAAGTAATTTTGGATGCTAACCAGGCTTCAGGAAACTATAGTATGCCACTATCATTGAATGGAACTGTAAAACCAGGCATATATTTCGTAAAAATGTACACCGGCAAAACTCAGCATACAGAGCGTATTCTGATTTCAGAATAATTTTTTGAAAACTTTGTTTGTTTTTAATTCAAAAACACGCCGGGGGTATTTATCTCCGGTGTTTTTTTTTCACCTACTAGAGCTGGTTTTGCCATTTATCACTTTCTATCCAACATATTTATCAGAATTTAAATTTGTTACACTACCAAAAAGCGCTCCTAGGAAAAATTTGTAGTAACATTTCCAAAATTATTTCGCATATTCCCGTCAATACTCACTTATGCTCCAGTTCTAAATAATAAAACATCCACTATTTTATCTTTTTGTTCTTACTTATTATTCTATTTTTACATCCTTGTAAAACTGTCTGATATCTGAAGTAAAGAACAACCTTAGCAATCATATTCTAATGAGATGAAGAAACAATTAGTCACCTTATTAATTCTGCTTTCTGTTTTTTTTGCAAACGCTCAAGGAACGATTTGCTCAAATGCATCTCCTTTTTGCACGGGAACAACTTATACATATCCCGCCAGTACTAATGTGCCGAGTTTAGGCACCATAGGTTGTTTATATACCACACCAAATCCTGCCTGGTATTGGATGCAGGTTGGTAATTCAGGAAATATAGACATTCATATCGCCAGTGGCGGTGATGTGGATTTTATTTGTTGGGGACCTTATACCTCGTTAGCAGCTGCCTGTGCTTCAAATCTAACGGGAACTGCCGGTATTGATTGTAGTTATTCAGCAGCAGCAGCGGAAGACTGTAATATTCCTAATGCAGTTTCCGGACAAGTTTATGTTCTCCTGATCACAAATTATGCGAATATAACGACCAACATAACTTTCAGTCAGGCTGGTGGAACAGGAACGACCAATTGTGGTATTGTGGCACCTCCTATCACAAATAATGGTCCTTTGTGTGTGGGGCAAACACTTCAGTTGACTGTTACCAGTCCAACTCCCGGAGCTACCTATTCATGGACAGGACCCAACGGGTTTTCCTCCAGCACAATGAATCCTTCTATTCCAAATGTAACTACGGCTAACGCTGGCGTTTATTCCATGACCATTACCATTGGCAGCCAGACCAGCCCTCCGGTTACCACAACAGTTGTTATAAATCCTAATCCAGACTTAACTCCTACCGTTGCCCCCTCAAGTATATGTGTGGGAGCTTCATCAACCTTAAGCACGACATCCTCGGTGACTGGAACATCATATGTTTGGCAACCGGGCAGCTTAGGTGGCACACCAGTTTCTGTTTCACCACTTGTAACCACAACATACACTGTTACCGGAACCGCTTTTGGTTGCACCGGTTCAAACACGGTAACTTTAACGGTATATCCAAATCCGGTTGTTACGCCTACGGTTTCACCCACGATAATATGTAACGAAGCCAGTGTTTCATTATCAGCAAATAGTACGGTTCCAGGGACAATGTACACATGGATGCCCGGAAACCTGTTAGGTACACCTGCCAGCGATACTCCTTCGACTACTACAACCTATACTGTAACCGGGACAGCTGCAGGATGTACCGGAACCAACACAGTGACAGTTACGGTTAATCCCAACCCGGTACTCACCCCTACTGCCATGCCTTCTGTTATTTGCGAAGGTTCAACAGCTTCATTAAATGTCAGCACCTCGGTTCCCGGAAGTATTTTTTCCTGGATGCCTGGCACAATGTTCGGCACACCGGTTTCGGTCACTCCTTCGTCAACAACTGTTTATACTATAACAGGTTCTGCAGCTGGATGCACAGGCTCCAATACAGTCACTGTAACAGTTAATCCAAATCCAGTAATTTCCACAACTGCAACTCCTGCGGTAATTTGTAACGGTTCAACCAGTTCATTAAGTGCTACCAGTACAGTCACAGGAACGACTTTCACATGGATGCCGGGGAACTTAAGTAGTTCGACTGTTAATGTCTCACCCAGCACGACAACCACCTATACAGTAAGCGGTTTAGCATCAGGCTGCTCGGGCAGCAACACTGTCACGGTAACTGTTAACCCATTACCAGTGGTCTCTGCTTTGGCTTCGCCCACGAGTATTTGTAACGGATCAAGTTCAACATTAAGCGCCAGCAGCTCGGTTAGTGGGACATCTTTTATTTGGATGCCGGGGAATTTACCCGGAGCATCCATTTCCGTTTCACCTGCCACCACGACTACTTATACTGTCACTGGAAGTATCAATGGATGCACAGGTTCAAATACTGTAACGGTAACCGTAAAACCTAATCCTGTGATCACCCCTACTGCCACTCCAAACTCTATCTGTTTGGGAGTTTCTGCTTCATTGAGTGCCAATAGCTCCGTTAGTGGAACGAATTACACATGGATGCCGGGAAGTTTAAGCGGCAATCCGGTTAATGTCACACCAGGATTTACTACCACCTACACGGTTACCGGTCTTGCAGCCGGTTGTTCAGGATCAAGTACTGTTACAGTTACTGTTTATCCAAATCCGATCATTACGCCTACGGCTACTCCTACCTCTGTTTGTTTAGGAAGCTCATCTGTATTAAGTGCCAGCAGCACTGTCGGCGGAACAAATTATGTTTGGATGCCGGGTAATATGATTGGCTCTCCGGTAAGTACTACTCCTGCTGCCTCCACAACTTATACAGTTACAGGAACAGCCACAGGATGTGTAGGGACCAGTACCGTCACAGTGACAGTTAATCCGATCGTAACGGCAACTACTTCTCATACCAATGTTCTTTGCAATGGAGATAACAACGGCAGTGCATCGGTAAATGTAATAACGGGAACTCCTCCTTATACTTATCATTGGAGTACAGGAGGTAATGCAAGTAGTATTACCAATGTTGGTGCAAATACATATTCAGTTACAATTACTGACATGCATGGCTGCGATACGGTATATCACATTACCATTACACAGCCTCCGGTTCTCACTTTAAACCTAAACCCAATAAATGAAAATTGTCTGCACAGCTGCGACGGATCTATAAGCTCCACAGTTAATGGTGGAACAGGAAATATAAGCTATTTATGGAGTAATGCACAGAATACACCCAATCTCAACGCACTTTGTACCGGAAATTATTCGCTTACAGTTACCGATTCGACCGGATGCACTAAGACCAGTTCTTCTGTTATTACAACCACTTCACTGATAAATGCATCGTTTACGGCTGATCCTGAAAGTGGCATTTTACCCTTGTCGGTGAATTTCACATTCACCGGTTCAGGAGCCACTTTGTATTCATGGAATTTTGGCGATGGCAGCACTTCAACAGATCAGAACCCTGTTCATGTTTTCAGTACCCCAGGCACCTACACGGTTGTATTAATTGCCAATAGTGGCGCCCCAACCAATTGTACAGATTCTGCCAGTGTGGTTATAACAGTCTTTCCTCCGGCCATAGTTATTGTGCCTAATGTTTTTACTCCAAACGGTGATGGTTCGAACGATAAATTTGTTTTTAAAACCGAAGGCCTGGAAAGTTTGACCTGTGATATTTTCGACCGCTGGGGTAAAAAAATATTTGAATTCACTGATTCAAATGAAGGATGGGATGGGAAAACGAAAGCCGGAAGCTTATCAGCAGCAGGCGTTTATTATTATATCATTTCTGCAAAAGGACTGGATGGGAAACCCATTGATATGAATGGAACTATCACACTGGTTAGATGATCCATTGAACTCTCATTGATTAAATTCTTGTTTGAGAAAAACTATTTGCGCATAAGAGGCGTGATCCGTTGCTTCAGCGACCGAAACACTTACTTCAGAGGCACGTTCAGTTAGTTCAGCGACACGTTCAGTTACTTCAGCGACACGTTCAGTTACTTCAGCGACACGAACAGTTGGTTCAGAGGCACGTTCAGTTGGTTCAGAGGCACGTTCAGTTGGTTCAGAGACACGAACAGTTGGTTCAGCGACACGAACAGTTGGTTCAGCGACACGAACACTTGGTTCAGCGACACGAACACTTGGTTAAGCGACACACCTAACTATTTCATTGTATAAAACTTACAGCAGTTAGGTGTTTAAAACTTCAATATTGCTTTAATCAGGCAGATTTATTCAATAATCAGTTTCTTCGTAAACTGGTTTGAGTTGTTGATAAGCTTAATAAAATACAATCCTCTTGCCATACCTCTAACATCAATGGTCTGTTGGCTTTTTCCCAAGCAAGACATATGCTGTGAATAAACTATTTCACCGCTAATGTTATAGATATTCACCTCTATATTTCCTTCTATCCCTTGAGTTTTAATGCTGAACAAACCACTGGAAGGATTAGGCAGAATAATAATTTGAGACTCATCCCCTATTTCTTCAATTCCTGTACAGGGGCTAAAAGTGATATTAACGGCATCACTACCAGTACATGTATTCTTGGTTACCTGAACCGAAATGGTGTGCATTCCCATGCCCAGGCCTGTTGAATCTAAAGTAATACTTTGAGAGGTCTGACCTCCGGGAGACCATGCATAGATGGCGCCTGGATTGCCTGCATTAAGCACTATGGTTGCGTTGGCACAAATGGTAGTATCATGTCCCAAATTCACCACAGGAACGACCAAAGGTGCTGCCACGCCTGATCCTGCAGCACTGGTACATCCGCTAATGGTTTGGGTTATGAAATAAGTACCTGCTGTGGTAACAGTAATCTGCGAAGTAGTAAAATTTCCGGGAGTCCACAATAGGTTTCCCGTGGCGGTAGTCGAAAGGACCGAATTACCACAATTGTTCACAACATTGACTGTAGGTGTTGGAGAAAGAGTAATAGTAACTGTTACGTCCAATCTACCTGTACTTTCGCAACCACTGATGGTTTGTGAAGCATAATAATGAGTTCCGTTGATCAGGGCAGTGCCGGTGGCCAAGGGGCTTCCTCCTGTGGAAGTAAGATACCACTGTATATTTGCACCGCTTGCCACCAGATTAGCCACAGTTGCGGAATTACAGAACGTCTGAGAGGCATTGCCGGTAGGTGTTGCAGGGATATTTATGGTCGCAGTCACATTCAGTCTGCCGCTGCTCTCGCAACCACTGATGGTTTGAGATGCATAATAATGGGTACCAGTAATGAGTGTAGTACCGGTTGATAATGGTGTACCACCGGTAGAAGTCAGATACCACTGAATATTCGAACCACTGGCAACGAGGTTAGCCACCGTGCCTGAATTACAGAATGTCTGGGAAGCGCTGCCTGTTGGTGTTGCAGGAACATTAACAGTAACTGTCACATCTAATCTGGTGCTACTTTCACAACTGTTCAGGGTTTGGGAAGCATAGTAATGCGTGCCGTTGGTCAAAGCTGTGCCCGAAGACAAAGGCGAACCACCTGTAGAAGTAAGATACCATTGAATGTTGGTTCCTGAAGCAACCAAATTGGCTACGGTACCAGAATTGCAAAATGTCTGAGAAGCATTCCCGGTAGGCACTGCGGTGACATTAATGGTCGCGGTTACATCCAGTCTTGAGATACTTTCGCATCCGCTGATGGTTTGAGAAGCAAAATAATGAGTCCCGTTGATCAGGGCTGTTCCTGTTGACAAGGGAGATCCGCCTGAAGAAGCGAGATACCATTGAATATTAGAGCCGCTTGCGGTGAGGTTAGCTACAGTTGCCGAGTTACAAAAGGTTTGTGAAGTACTTCCAGTAGGTGTTGCCGGAATGCTTATGGTCACAGTCACATCCAATCTTCCAAGGCTTTCGCAACCACTGATGGTTTGAGAAGCATAGTAATGTGTACCAGTAATGAGTGTAGTACCGGTTGATAATGGTGTACCACCGGTAGAAGTCAGATACCACTGAATATTCGAACCACTGGCAACGAGGTTAGCCACCGTGCCTGAATTACAGAATGTCTGAGAAGCGCTACCTGTTGGGGTTGCAGGAATATTTACAGTAACTGTTACATCTAACCTGCTGCTGCTTTCACAACCAGCTATGGTTTGAGCGGCATAATAATGGGTTGCATTGGTTAGTGCCGTTCCTGATGCCAATGGCGATCCTCCGGTGGAAACCGAATACCACTGAATATTGGTTCCTGAAGCAACCAAATTGGCTACGGTACCTGAATTACAAAATGTCTGAGAAGCATTCCCTGTGGGCACTGCGGTGACATTAATGGTAGCTGTTACATCCAGTCTTGAGATACTTTCGCATCCGCTGATGGTTTGAGAAGCAAAATAATGAGTCCCGTTGATCAGGGCTGTTCCGGTTGACAAGGGAGTTCCGCCTGAAGAAGCGAGATACCATTGAATATTAGAGCCGCTTGCGGTAAGGTTAGCCACTGTGGCCGAGTTGCAGAAAGTCTGTGAAGCACTTCCGGTAGGTGCTGCTGGTGCATTAATGGTAACCGTTACATCAAGCCTCCCTGCACTTTCGCATGAACTTATGGTTTGAGAAGCAAAATAATGAGTGCCCGTGATCAAAGCTGTTCCTGTCGAAAGAGGAGTTCCGCCTGTGGAAGTCAGATACCATTGTAAATTTGAACCACTGGCAACCAGATTGACTACTGTTGCCGAGTTGCAAAATGTTTGGGAGGCATTTCCAGTGGGTGTTGCCGGAATATTAAGGGTAACTGTTACGTTCAATCTGGAGACGCTTTCGCACCCACTTACTGTTTGAGAAGCGTAGTAATGAGTTCCGTTGGTCAGTGCTGTACCGGTTGCCAAGGGAGATCCGCCTGAAGAAGCTAAATACCATTGAATATTAGAGCCGGTGGCAGTGAGGTTAGCCACGGTAGCCGAGTTACAGAAAGTTTGTGAAGCACTTCCGGTGGGTGCTGTAGGTGCATTAATAGTAACCGTTACATCCAGCCTGCCGACGCTTTCGCATGAACTTATGGTTTGAGAGGCATAATAATGAGTACCATTGGTCAGGGCTGTTCCTGTTGCCAAAGGGCTACCTCCTGTGGAAGTAAGATACCATTGAATATTGGCACCGCTTGCTATGAGGTTGGCCACAGTACCCGAATTACAGAATGTCTGTGAAGCATTTCCGGTAGGTGCTGCCGGTGCGTTGATGGTTGCTGTTACATCCAGTCTGGCACTGCTTTCGCATCCACTTACTGTTTGAGAAGCAAAATAATGAGTTCCGCTGGTAAGTGCTGTTGCTGTTGACAGTGGAGAACCACCTGTAGATGTCAGATACCACTGAATAGAAGTACCACTTACCACAAGGTTGGCAACCGTAGCCGAATTGCAAAAGGTCTGAGAAGCATTGCCTGTGGGCGCTAAAGGGGTAGCTGTAATATTTACAGTTAGTGCTGTCGAATAAGCTCCATTTCCACAACTATTGATACCTCTTACAGTAATAGTAACAGCTCCGGTATAAGACCCGGACCATGTAATCGTTGCCGAAGCAGAAGTGCTGGAAGTGGTTCCGGCAGCCGGAGGATTGATACTCCATTGATAGGTTGTGGCACCTGATGCTCCTGTAGTGGTATAAACCCCGGATACCGTTCCCTGACAAATGGGAGTCGCTCCTGTGGGAGCGGCGGCGGCGGCCGGCACAGTGGAGATAGTGATATTCGAAGTATTCGCGGTTCCTATAACAGCAGGATTGGTCGAAATCACTCTCAGACGATATAAGGTGCCTGCTACCAGAGATGAGGGTAAATTGGCAGTAAACGTGCCGGCAGTTGTAGAAATAAGGGTGTCGATATTTGTGGGAGAGACGAAACTGCCCGTAGCATCGGAAAGCTGTAAGATAAACCAGTTTCCTGCATTGAAAGTACCAGTGATGGTAAATCCCACCGTAATTGAATTTCCGGCACAATAGCTTAGTGGAGAAGGATTAGAAGCAGTGATGCTGCTGTTACCAGTCACCCTGATTCTTCCTGATTGCAGCACCGAACTCATGGCGCTGTATGTAGTATCAATAAACTCGAGGGGTGTAGGGGCATTCACAAAATCCAAAGGAGTGAAAGCTCCCTGGGCGCCTACTACATTAAACCGTATGGCAAATAAAATGGCTGAATCGGCAAGGGTTTGTCCGGCAGAAGTACCATCATTCCAAGTAAACATCAGTTTTCCGCTTCCGGTCTGAGTCGTCCCGAAGCTTGTAGAATCCAGGCCAGACAATCCGTATTGTTCGGTTGATGCATAAGTGGCAATGGCAGTATTAAAAGAAATGGTTCCCTGCATGGAAATTACCTTCCTAAAATGCCATGCTCTTACGGGAACAATCACCTGTGATCCATTGGGGCCTGATGTGGAGTCAATTTTCAATCGCAAGGTTTGCTGTGAAGTATTTCCCAGAATACCTATCCTACCGTTTACAGTGGTAGTATTAAGCTGAGTTTGTAAAGAATCTATCACTTCGAGAGGAGTGGGTGAACTGGCCAAGCTTAAGGCGGTTTGTGTTCCCGCAGCACCCACCAGATTAAACAGTACAGAAAACAAAGGCGCTCCGGTAGTCATATTCTGTCCGGCCAAGGTGGCATCATACCATGAGAAAGTAAGTTTTCCGGAAGCGATCTGGGTGACTCCGAAATTGCCTGAATTCATACCCGGCAACCCATAATATCCGATTCCAGCGTAAGTGACTTTAGTAGGATCGAACTGAACGGTACCCTGAGTTGAAATAATATTGGTAAAACCAGTACTTCGTAAAGAAACTGAAACCTGCGAACCCTGGGTTCCGGTTACGGAATCCAATTTAAAGGTAACCGTCCCGGAAGGAACCGTACTTTGGATATGAACCGCCCCGTTGACCAAGGTAAAAGGTACGGAATTGAAGGCGCTATTTACTACTTCTACCGCAGTAGGTGTATTGACAAACGACATGGCTGCCACCTGTCCGTTGCTTCCTATAACATTGAACTTAACAGAAAAAATGGTGGAGGAATCTGCCAACGAAATTCCAGCCATGGCTCCGTCTATCCATGAGAAGGTGAGCTTCCCGCTTGCTATTTGGGTAATTCCGAAGCCGGAGGCGTTCATTCCAGTAAGACCGAAATCCTGCACCGAGACATAGGAAAGCTTGGTTTGATCGAACTGTAGGGTTCCTTGAAAGGAAACAATATTTAAAAAGTCTTTTACCCTGACAGGCACGGTAACCTGTGAACCGGCGGGTGCATAGTGCTGCTTCAAAATAAACGATACAGAAGCGAAACTGTAAGGTGCTATTAAAACGAAGAGCAGTATGGTTAAAAATTTCTTTTTCATTTTATGAATTCTGAATTATGATCATTGATTTGCTAAAGGAATTATCTTATTAAAAGCATCTTCCCTGTTCCCGAATATTGCCCGCTGCTGATCCTATAATAGTAAGTTCCGCCTGATAGTTTTGAGCCTACTAATTGGTTAGCATTAAATAGTAAACTTCTGTTGCCTGCCTGAAATTCCTTATCAAAGGCAAGCACTTTATTTCCCAGCATATCATACACAGTGAAACTTACTAATCCATCTTCCGGTAAAGAGAATACAAAACGGGTTTCGTCAGTAAAGGGATTGGGTTCGTTTTGGAATAATTGAAATTCGATACTCTGAATTTCAGGAATAGACACAGTGGTATAAATTGTAAGAACCCCATACACCAGACTATAGGGAACAGGATTATATGCAGGATCAATTACTTCATAAGGAGTTGGAGTATTGACAAATTGTATTTGTGTAGTTTGACCTGCAGAGCCGATTACATTGAATTTTATTGAAAATATAGTAGTAGAATCGGTCAGGGTGACACCAGCCATTGCAGATTGTATCCATGAAAAAGTAAGTTTTCCACTTGTCACATGTGTAGTCCCAAAATCGCCAATTACCATAGGTAGTGTATTATAGTCCTGCACAGAAACAAATTGAAGTTTTGTTGTATCAAACTGAATGGTCCCCTGTATAGACATAATATTAGTGAACCCTGTAACCTTAACTGGAATGGTTATCTGTGAACCCGCTTGAGCGGAATAATTCTTTATAATAAAATTAACGGTTCCAAACGACTGAAGATTTATAATTAAGGCAAAGAACAGACCCAGTAGTATATTTCTTTTCATTTTTATGTTTTTTATTTTGTTGATCAATAAGCTTTGATGAGAATAAAACCACACTTTTCACATTGCCCATGCAGGCAACGTGAAAAGTGTAGTTTCTAATTTGAATTAATGTTAGTCATCGTAAACAGTCAATGGAAAGGATTCACTTACTTAAGCAGAATCATTTTCTTCACACTGACAAATTTCCCTGATTGCATACGATAATAATAAGTTCCCACACTCAGCCTGTTTCCGTTGGCATCGCTTCCGTTCCAGATTATGGTATGAATACCGGCACTGTAGGTACCATTGAATTCGGTTACCTTCTTACCAAAGATATCGTAGATACTGATGGTTACTGCATCTTCAATTGGCATAGAGAAACTAATACGGGTATTATCGGCAAATGGGTTGGGCTCGTTCTGCATTAAGAGATAGCCATTGGCTTCTGTGGTGCTTATGCCTGTAGCATCAACCACCTTAACCAATCCATCAAAAGGCGCGATACTTATTAACTGCATTTGGCTGTTAACCGCTTCCACACCCGTCATTTCAGAATTAATTGAGATAGCTGATGACTCTCCATTGTGTCCGATAACGCGGAATTTCAATGTAAATATAACGCTACCGTCAGCCAGGGTTTGTCCGCTAAGGTTTTCCGTTGCCCATAAAGCAGTGAGTTTGCCGTTCGAAACCTGTGTAGTTCCAAAGTTCATATCCAAAGCTGCGTTGGAAACCTCCACAAATTCAAGTATGGATGAATTCCACGACAAGGTGTATTGGAAACCGCTTACTTTATTAAAGTTTGCAATACTAACCGGGATAGTAACAATATCACCATTAAGTGCCTGCTTGCTGTCCATGTGCATGTCAACGATATCGGTTCCATAGTCTTTAGATACACCCGGATCCCAGCTGTTGTTCACATCGCCTAGTTTCATTCCGACGAAGTTCTGATCAACGGCAGCGTTGGCACTGCTGTATGAACGGGTACTTTCGTATGGGAAAGGAGTTGTGGGTATAGGGAACACATAGCTCGAATTGGCAAAAGCCCATAGTTTACCTCCGGGGAAGGATGTAGAGTTCTGCAGGATCAATGCTTTTGTCAGCACAATATCCAGATTGGTTACTGTACTCGAAGCATTCACATCGGCTGCGATGATCTTATACGGAGTACTTAATAATTGCGTATTGAGTACATGACGCTGCATCAACACCAAGTCGAAGGTGGTTACACCATTGTAGGTGGTTACATCATTATTCTTCGAAGGAGTAATAACCAGACTTGTTCCCTGAGTAACGCTGAACTGATATTGTCCGTTAGCCAAAGTTGTCACAGAGTCTGTAGAAGAGCCCGTGCGTTTTACTTTTACTCCTGGGATCAGGCTACCCTGTTCGGTCATAACCGTTCCGGAAATGGTTACATTAAGAGGTGTTCCTGAAACAGTCACCGATGTGGTTCCTGCAGGTCCCGAACAACCACTCACGGTTGCAAATACAGAATAAGTACCATTCATGGCCACTGTTGCACTGGCAATGGTCGGGTTCTGGGCTATGGAATTAAATCCATTAGGCCCTGACCATGTATATGTAGCTCCGGCAATGGTGCTGGCAAACAAGGTAATGGTTCCGTTGGTAGTAACCGGCGAATTGCTGGTTGCAACAGGTGCAGCAGGTGCAGTTGTAACTGTCATTAGTATTGAATTGGAGGTAACAGTATTCACTGTGTTGCAGGCTGCGCTGGATGTAACATCGCAGGTAACTACGCTGTTGTTGGCAAGTGTTGAAGTGATGAAGGTACTGGAATTTGTTCCGGCATTGGTTCCGTTCACTTTCCATTGATAGGTAGGTGTAGTTCCGGCATTGGTTGCCACAGCTGTAAATGTAACGCTGGAGCCGCTGCAAACCGTTCCGTTTGGTGTAGAGATCACTACCGATGGAGTGGTACTCTGGTTGACTGTCATCAATATAGAGTTGGATGTTACTACCAGAGGACTGGCACAAACTGCATTCGAAGTCATTTCGACGCTGACAACATCCAAATTCGCAAGCGTACTAACCGAATAGGTAATGGCATTGTTGCCCACATTGACACCATTCTTCTTCCATTGATATGCTGGTGAAGCACCTCCATTAACTGGACTTGCGGTAAAGGTCACATTCGATCCTGAGCAAATGGTGGTCAAAGGAGTAGATATGGATACCGTAGGTGTAACATTCGGCAAGACTGTCATCGTTATGGCATTGGAAGTCGCCGGACTATTGGAAACACATTGCAATCCGGAGGTCATCACACAGGTGATCACATCACCTGAAACCAATGAGGAGATTGAATAGGTATAGGTGTTGGTACCAATGTTGGTTCCATTCTTCTTCCACTGATAAGCCGGGGTGGTTCCACCATTTACCGGAACTGCAGTAAATAATACCGGAGTGCCACTACAAATAGCAGTGCTGGTGGAAGGACTGATGGTTACAGAAGCCGTTAGACCTGAACTCTGATTTACTGTAATCAGAATGGTATCCTGCAAGAAGCAACCGCTGCTGTTTGAACTAACCGTATATTGAGTGGTTACGGTTGGTGATGCCAGTGGATTAGGTATGGTAGGATTGCTCAAACCTGTGGTCGGTGACCATGAATAATTTGATCCTCCAGTTGTGTTCAATTGAACAGAACTGCCAGAACAAATGGTTTGATCTGTATTCGTATACAATCTGCCTGCCTTAATTATAAACAAGGCATTACTATAATCAAACACCAGTGGGTTCAAACCTGACTGTACACGAACCAAAGCACCGGATGCAGTAATATTAGGAACTACCCAAGTATAAGAACCTCCTGTAGTGAGATAATTGGAAACTATCGGAATCCAGTTTGTACCATAATCTATAGAATAAGAAATATTATAATTTCCAATAGCAGTTCCCGTTTCAGTCCAGGTAATATTATAGGATTGACAAGCACTTAAGGTATCTGTTCCATTAGGGGCTGTAAGAGTAATGGGGTTGGCACTGGATGCTATGGTAAACGCCAAATCTGAGACATCTTCTTTACAAGCACTGATATTATCGCGAATTCTCAGATAGCAGTTGGTAGAAGGGGTATTGGGTACGGTCCAGCTATAGGTATTGGTAGAGGTGTTATAACCCAATACTATATTGGTAAAAGTTCCGGTTGGACCTGTCGTTGAATAAGCAATGTCGTAGATATTAGAAATTCCGTCGCTCTGCCATTTTACCTGATAGGTTGAACCCGAAACCAATACTCCGCCATAGTTAGGTTGAATAATCGTAACAGCCTTCTTAATGGTGAAAACCGCATCACTCTGATCAGCTCTGCTGGGCACATTAAAAGGTGTTACCCTAACCAGTGTTTGAGTTGAAGGATTATTGGGAATAGTCCAGTTGTAGTTATTAATGGTGTTGCTATAGGTTGTATTTGATTGAATTGTCAACCAGTTAGCTCCATTGTCAATGGAGTACTCGATATTAAATGAGGTATAAAAAGGTGCTTTCTCAAAAGTAATAGTGGTTTGCGTACATGATCCCAATTGCTCACCACCATTAGGTGTAAGCAAGCGAACATAAGGACGTAAAGTAAACAATGCGTTACTGACATCATAATTCGAAGGATAATTGTAGTTACTCACCTTGATCAGGGCATTGGTAGAATTTACATTGGGAATAGTCCAGGCATAAGTACCATTGTTCGTTTGGTTACTTGCAATTACCGACCAAGTTGAACCACCATCCAGTGAATATTCGATATTAACCGTTGAGGTGAAGAATGTGGATGGTGTCCAGGTGATATTTTGGGAACTACCAGCATACCATGTTTCTCCTCCGTTAGGTGCTGTTACAACCGGAGTAGGAATTTGAATAGTAAACGGACTGTTGCTAACGTCGAACAAGGATGGATTAGTTACATTGCTAATACGAACTTTGGCCTGACTACTCGGAGTAAAGGGAAGTGTCCAGGAATAGGATCCGGTATTTGATGTAGAGGTTATTACATTATTATAAGTTACGCCATTGTCTGTAGAAACTTCAATAAATACCGGACCATATAAAGTCGCGGTGTTCCAGGTAATACTCTGAACACTGTTTACGTTCCATACCTCTCCACCATTAGGTGTGAGCAGAATAGGTGTTGCAGCCAGAATAGTGTTGGGTGCATTGCTGATGTCCTTTCTGCAAATATTTTGATTATCGCGCACCTTAACAATTACATTGGTACTTGGATTGTTGTTTACATTCCAGGTATAGGAATTGCCGCTTACGTTGGTAGCAAGTGTTGAATAACTTGTACCACCATTTACACTGTATAATACATCATAGAAACCGGTTGTGCCGTTTGCAGTCCAGGTAATGTTATAATTGTTCAGAGCATTCAGGGTGACACCACCGTTAGGATTCACCACGGTTATGGTTCCTGCCGGATCAACAATCGGAGCAGCCACATCGGACGAATCGGTCCAGAAAATGCCGCCACCTGATCCATAAGAGTTCCAACGGGCCACTACTTTTACCTTTACATTGCCGGGTGTCAGATCGGGAACAGTCCAGGCATATGAGTAGGAATATTGCGACTGATAGTTTGAAACGTTGGTTATGTATTGATCGGGGCCTCCATTTACGTTGTAATAAAGCTCATATTGATTGAGGTAGTAAGAGTATGAATCGCTGCTGTTATAATTATTGAAAGCAGTGGTACGGCTCCATTGTATGTTCACCGTTGAGCATCCCGTAAGGCTGGCTGAGGTGTTTGGATTCTGGACATAAACAGGAGGATATATAGTAAATACTGCATCCGATACATCGGTTATGGCCGGAACGATAACATTGGTAATGCGAATCAACGCCTGAGTGGTGTAAAGCATACTGGGTACCGTCCATGGATAAGTACCCGAATTGGAGTAAGAAGTTGTGATAGAGTTCCAGGTAGAACCATTGTTGATAGAATATTCGAGTTTTACATTGCCTGTGAACAAGGTGCTGTTCCAAGTTATATTCTGACTGTTCATCGAACGCCATGATTCACCGCCGTTAGGCGAAGTAAGGAAATTGGTGGGATAAACAATACTGAAGGTTGCATTACTCACATCGTAATTGGAAGGTGTGCCCACATTGCTCACACGAATGAGTGCCTGACTGGTCAATGTGTTGGGTATTGCCCAGGAATAGGAACCTGTGTTGGAAGTAGACGAGATCACATTATTCCATGAGACGCCGTTATCAATAGAATATTCTATGAATACACTGGTAAAGAACGTTGCCGTATTCCACGTAATATTATAGGTTCCGTTGACGTACATGGTTTCACCTCCGTTGGGAGCCGTAAGAACAGGTGTGGCTGCAATGATGGTATTGGTGGCATTGCTTACATCTTTTCGGCAGATGTTCTGATTGTCGCGTACTTTCACCAGCATGTTGGTGGTAGGATTATTAGTAACATTCCACAAATAGGAATTGGCGCTGATATTATTGGTTATGATACTATAACTTGCTCCGTTATTGGTGCTGTACAATACATCAAAATAGCCGCTGGTGCCGGTGGCTGTCCATGTGATGTTGTAGTTGTTAAGGGCATTCATGGTAACACCTCCGTTGGGATTAGTTACAGTGATGGTGCCGGTAGGATCAACTACGGGGGCTGCTACATCTGATGAATCGGTCCAGAACATACCGCCACCCGATCCATAGGAATTATAGCGGGCAATAACCTTTATCTTAATGTTACCGGGAGTAAGATCGGGAACTGTCCAGAGATAAGAATAGGAATATTGTGATTGATAGTTTGAAACGTTGGCTATGTATTGATCAGGGCCGCCATTTACATTGTAATAAAGCTCATATTGGTTGAGGTAGTAAGAATAGGAATCACTGTTGTTATAGTTGTTGAAAGCTGAGGTACGGGTCCACATAATGTTGAGCGAGGAGCATCCCGTAAGGCTGGTTGAAGTATTAGGAACATCGACCGTTACAGGTGCTTTGATGGTGAACACGGCATTGGAGGTATCGATGGCTGTGGGGAAACTGGTATTGGTGATACGAACCAGTGCTTGTGTGGTAGTTACCATGGAGGGTATGTTCCAGGGGTAAGTTCCGCTGTTGGAATAGGAAGCGGTGATCAGGTTCCAGGTGCTGCCATTGTTGATGGAATACTCAATTTTTACATTGCTGGCTACGGTTGAGGCATCCCAAGTAATGTTGTGGCTGTTCATCGAGCGCCAGGTTTCGCCGCCGTTGGGACTGGTCAATAATGGTGTCGGTAAATTGATGGTGAAGGTGGCATTGCTGACATCCGAATTTAACGGAGTAGCAACATTACTTATGCGAATAAGCGCCTGTGTGGTGATGGTATTGGGTACTGTCCAGGCATAGCTTCCGGTGTTGGATGTGGAGGCTACCACAATGTTCCAACTGGTTCCATTATCTATTGAATACTCTATAAATACAGGACCATACAGGGTGGCCGTGTTCCAGGTGATGTTTTGGCTGCTGTTGACTTTCCATATTTCACCGCCATTAGGTGAGGTAAGTACTGGGGTGGCTGCAATTATGGTGTTGTTGGCATTGCTGACATCTTTTCGGCAGTTGTTCTGATAATCGCGGACCTTTACCAGCATGTTGGTGGTGGGATAGTTTACCACGTTCCAGTTGTAGGCATTGCCCGAGATATTGGAGACTATGGAGCCGTAGCTTAGACCACCATTGGTACTGTAGAGTACATCAAAATATCCGCTGGTACCGCTGGCGGTCCAGGTGATGTTGTAATTGGTGAGTGCGTTCAGGCTGACACCTCCGTTGGGGGTGTTTACGGTGATGGTGCCGGTAGGATCGACTATGGGGGCTGCCACATCGGACGAATCGGTCCAGAAGACGCCGCCACCTGATCCATAGGAATTATAACGGGCCACTACCTTTATCTTTATGTTGCCGGGCGTCAGATCGGGTATGGTCCAGAGATAGCTGTAACTATATATGGACTGGTAGTTGGAAACGTTGGCGATGTATTGATCAGGGCCGCCATTTACATTGTAATAAAGCTCATATTGGTTGAGGTAGTAAGAATAGGAATCACTGTTGTTATAGTTGTTGAAAGCTGAGGTACGGGTCCACATAATGTTGAGGGAGGAGCATCCCGTAAGGCTGGTTGAAGTATTAGGAACATCGACCGTTACGGGTGCTTTGATGGTGAACACGGCATTGGATGTATCGATGGCTGTGGGGAAACTGGTATTGGTGATACGAACCAGAGCTTGTGTTGTGGTGAGCATGGAGGGTATGTTCCAGGGGTAAGTTCCGCTGTTGGTATAGGAAGCGGTGATCAGGTTCCAGGTACCGCCATTGTTGGTTGAGTATTCTATCTTGACATTGCTGGCTACGGTTGAGGCATCCCAGGTAATGTTGTGGCTGTTCAACGAGCGCCAGGTTTCGCCGCCGTTGGGGCTAGTCAATAATGGTGTCGGTAAATTGATGGTGAAGGTGGCATTGCTAACATCCGAATTTAACGGAGTAGTTACATTACTTATGCGAATAAGCGCCTGTGTGGTGATGGTATTGGGGACTGTCCAGGCATAGGTTCCGGTGTTGGATGTAGAGGCTACCACAATATTCCAACTGCTTCCATTATCTATAGAGTATTCAATAGATACTGGACCAAACAAGGTGGCTGTGTTCCAGGTGATGTTTTGGCTGCTGTTCACTTTCCATATTTCACCACCGTTGGGCGATGTAAGTACTGGGGTGGCTGCAATTATGGTGTTGTTGGCATTGCTGACATCTTTACGGCAGATGTTCTGATTGTCGCGGACCTTAACCAGCATGTTGGTGGTGGGATAGTTTACTACGTTCCAGTTGTAAGCATTGCCCGAAATGTTAGATGTAATGGTGCTGAAAGAGGTTCCTCCGTTGGTGCTGTAAAGTACGTCGAAATAGCCGCTGGTGCCGCTGGCGGTCCAGGTGATGTTGTAGTTGGAGAGGGCATTTAAACTTACGCCGCCGTTAGGAGCGGTAACCGTGATGGTTCCTGCCGGATCAACTATGGGTGCTGCCACATCGGACGAATCGGTCCAGAAGACGCCGCCGCCCGAGCCATAAGAGTTCCAACGGGCAACCACTTTTACTTTAATGTTGCCGGGAGTGAGATCGGGAACGGTCCAGGCATATGAGTAGGAATATTGTGACTGATAGTTTGAAACGTTGGCTATGTATTGATCTGCGCCACCATTGACGTTGTAGTAAAGCTCATATTGGTTAAGGTAGTATGAATAGGAGTCGCTGCTGTTATAATTATTGAAAGCAGTGGTACGGTTCCATTGTATATTCACCGTTGAGCATCCCGTAAGGCTGGCCGAGGTGTTTGGATTCTGTACGTAAACAGGCGGATATATGGTAAATGCTGCATCCGAAACATCGGTGATGGCAGGTACGGTAACATTGGTGATGCGAATCAGTGCCTGATTGGTGTAAACCATAGCCGGTATGGTCCACGGATAGGTACCACTGTTGGAATAAGAGTTTGTGATGGTATTCCAGGTGGAGCCGTTGTTTATAGAGTATTCGAGTTTTACGTTGGCTGTGAACAGGGTGGCGTTCCAGGTGATATTTTGGGAGTTTTGACTGCGCCACGATTCGCCGCCATTGGGTGCGGTTAGGAAATTGGATGGCATCACAATGCTGAATGTGGCATTGCTCTGGTCGTTGTTGCTCAGATAGCCATAGTTGGAGACGCGCACCAGTGCCTGGGTGGATACCGTGTTAGGGATATTCCAGGTGTAGCTTCCGGTGTTGGAGGTTTGCGATACTATGGAGTTCCACGAGGTGCCATTGTCGGTCGAATAGTCGAGGTTGACCGAGGTGAACATGGTGGCAGCATTCCAGGTGATGTTGTAGGTGCCATTCACGTAAAGTGTTTCGCCACCATTGGGGGTGAGCAGTATGGGCGTGGCTGCTACTATGGTGTTGGCGGCGTTGCTGACGTCTTTTATACAAACGTTTTGGGCATCGCGCACTCGTATGATCACATTGGTGCTGGGATTGTTGTTTACGGTCCACAAATAACTGCTGGCGCTGATGTTGCTGGCCAGGGTGCTGTATGATGTGCCTCCGTTGATGCTATAAGCCACATCGAAATAGCCGCTGGTGCCGCTGGCGGTCCAGGTGATGTTATAGGGTGTTAATGCATTGAGGCTGACGCCGCCGTTGGGGTTGGTCACCGTGATGGTGCCTGTGGGGACTACCACCGGTGCTGCCACATCGGACGAATCGGTCCAGAAAATGCCGCCGCCTGAGCCGTAAGAATTCCAGCGGGCAACCACTTTTATCTTTATGGCGCCGGGGGTCAGATCGGGAACGGTCCAGGCATATGAGTAGGAATATTGTGTCTGATAGTTTGAGACGTTGGTTATGTATTGATCGGCGCCACCATTGACGTTGTAATACAGTTCATATTGATTGAGGTAGTAGGAATAGGAGTCGCTGTTGTTGTAGTTGTTGAATGTGTTGGCACGGCTCCATTGAATGTTGATGGTTGAGCATCCCGTAAGGTTGGCCGAGGTGTTGGGCACATCGACGGTAACGGGTGCTTTGATGGTGAATACGGCATTGGATGTATCCAGAATATTTCCGGGCCAGGTGGTGTTGGTGATACGGATGAGGGCCTGGGTGGTGGTGACAATGGACGGTGGTGTCCAGGGGTAGGTGCCCGAGTTGTTGTACGAAGCGACAATCTGAGTCCAGGTGGCTCCGGCGTTGAGCGAATATTCGAGTTTTACGTTCGAGATAAAAACATTGGGATCCCAGGTGATGTTGTGGGTGTTTTGGCTTCGCCATACTTCGCCTCCGTTGGGCGAGGTAAGGAAATTGGTGGGCCATTTGATGGTGAAGGCTGCATTGCTGACATCGTTGACCAATGATCCGCTGGCATTGCTGATGCGAATAAAACACTGAGCCGAAGGGGTGTTGGGTATGGTCCAGGCATAGCTTCCGGTGTTGGAGGCCGAGGCGGTGATGAGGTTGTAGGTGGCCCCGTTGTCGTACGACCATTCCAGTTTCACAGGTCCGTAGAAGGTGGCCGCATTCCAGGTGATGTTGCGCGAGGAGTTGATGGTCCATTGTTCGGCGCCGTTGGGGGCGGTGAGCACTGGTGTGGAAGGCGATATTTCGAACACCGCATTGGATATATCCATCTGGCAACTGGTGGTAGCATCCTGCACACGGAACAAGGCTGTGGTGGATGGGTTGTTGGGAACCGACCAGGTGTAGTTGTTGGAGTTGATGTTGCTGGCTACCGATATCCAGCTGCTGCCGTTGTCGATAGAATAATGCAGGTTGAAAAAACCAGAGGTTCCTGCCGGTGTCCATGTGACCAGTTGTGTGGATAAACCCTGCCACACCTCTCCCCCATTGGGGCTGGTGACGTTGATGGGCAGTTGCACCGTGAAAAAGCTGTTGCTTCGGTCTTGCTTGGTGGTGTCGTTTTTGTCGCGCACACGCACCCAAACGGTGCTCGAATTGATCATAGGCACGGTCCAACTGTATTGATTGTTGGTGATGTTGAGGTTTGAAGCTACCGACACCCATTGACCGCCGCTGTTGAGCGAATAGTCGATGTTGTAGTAATTAGAAACACCCGACGAGGTCCATTTGATCAGGTAAGTTTGGCAACCGTAAAGTAGCTCACCGCCATTGGGTTGGGTTACTGTGATGGATTGCGCAAAAAGTCCGAGGCTCATAATGAGAGCCAGCATTGTAAAGTAAAACTTTTTCATGTTGTGATTTTATTGGTAAAATTGAATAGAATTTCATTAGAAAGAGGCGTAAAAATAAGAAAAATACGCTACCAAGGTCAGCTTGGCAAAAGTTAATCCAGAAGTTAACAAAGTGTAGCAATACAAGATATATGTTGTAAGGTTAAAAAAAGGTGAATTCGAATACAAGAATCGTGCCTCGAAATACAAAATTTCGTTTATCGCGATTGATAAACTGATTCTTAATGAATTGATATTCTGACAAGCCAGATTAAAAAATCAGATATTCCTTGCATCTCGGCTCATTGAGCTATGACTCAAAAAGTCTGGGGTATAGTATCCGCAATTGAGCCGAAGCGATCCGGCAAGCTGCGGTATAGCTCTGCTCAACTGACAGAGCCATGCGGCAGCGGCCGACAAGCTTTGGCCAATTGAGCCGACGCGATCCGGCAACTCATGGAAGTGCTCCGCTCAATGAGCGGAGCCTGTGCAGTGGCGACTTTATAGCCCGGCTCAATCGATGTGGTCGGTTCGGCAGCAAAAGGTATAGGTTAGCTCATTGAGCCAAAGAGTCATATCGAAAATTGTGCTTAAAAATCAATAAGTTATAAAAAAAAGCAATCCTGGCCATAAAAAAAACGTGAAAACTCTTGCATTCAGACCACTAAATGCTTATATTTGTCAAAAAAAAAATTATTAACCCTTAAAAACAATAAGGTCATGACAAAAATGTTTCAATTTATTTTCAGCCTCATTTTCATGAATCCGAAAATCATCGACAGAAGATTTCGGAAATTTTCGGAAGACGCCCTAAAACGTTTGGCCATTCAGAACACCGCCAACCAGTTCGACATCATGTTGAACGATACCGAAGCCAAACACACCGCCTATTTCGGCTTTATCGACGACAAATTCACCCTCACCGCCATCAAAGAAGCGCGCACCATGTCGGTGAATAATGTTATTGCCGATTTTATCGCTAAAATGCACCGCAACGAAGAAATCATTGCCGGATTGCTGCAAGCCAGTTCGCCTGCCTACCACGAAGTTTTTCCGCACGGAATAACAGAATACAACGATGTTACGAAAGAAAATATTGTATCGATGATTACCCGTGTAATCGTCTTTGCCGGTACCTACGAAACACAATTGGGCGGCCCTACCATCAAAAACCAAATAAGTGCCATACTCACTCAATACAACTCGGCCCGCGGCGAGCAACTCACCAAAATGGGCGAACTCACCAACGCTGACGCAAATGTCGACAGCTCGCGACTGAAACTGGCCAAACAATGGCAAGACAATCTTCTCGATATAGCCAAAATCATTAAAGGCGAAGTTGAACTGGTGCGCCTCTTCTTCTCATTTCATTTGCTTTATCCTCATTCGCACGTAAACGACGCCGGCGAAACCGTGTTCGAAGAAAACACCTTTGGCGTACCCAAAAATTCGCAACTCGACACCGGTCTGGTATTTACACCTGCCACCAAATTCCAATTCTACAACGACGGCACTGTGCCCATCATCGTTATGCTTACCGTTAACAACGAAACCCAAACCGTGCCGGCCGATGCCCTTGTGATCAACCCCGACGAAATCGTCGAACTGCTCGCCTCCCAAATAGGCTCCGACACCTGCACCCACCTGCGGCTGATCAACCAAAGCCTCACCGAAGACGGACAGCTCACCATAGAAATACTATCGTAGAACCCGGGCCTCTATATATATTACCCTTGGGCAGGGGCGATTCCGCAAGGAATTGCCCCTGCCCTACTTTAGGACTTAACCCAAATTTAGGCCGTCAAAAAAAAACAGGGGCATTCCAACTTTCCGTACATTTACCCTCCGAAAACACTGGAAAAAACCTCCCGCGAACGAGCCCTGACCTATTTCCGATAAGCCGAAAATTGTATAAAACACCTACGTAAATTTAGAGAAACACTAAGACGATTTTAGTTAAACCACGAGGTTTTGTCATAGTGGGATGTAGTACCTTTGACAAGTGAAAAACTGCGGAAAGACCGCGCGAAAGTTCACCCCGCACATAATGTAAATCATTCTGTTATGAACACCGGCAAACAAGTATATCATTATATTACGACCACCACCAGCCCCACGCTCAACATCAACTTCGTAAAGACCCTCTTCCACGACCAAAACATCAATATCTCATCCACCGTAGATGCCGATTTTCATCAAACCAATTTTGCAGCCTTAACCTATCTCGACCTCATCAATCTTAACAACAAGGCCCTATACGAAAACCAATTCATCTGCTACCGTTATTAGGCAGCAACTGCGGCCGTTGTGAAGAGGCAGTGTTCATACCACTTGGCTGCGACATTCTAAAAAAAAATTAGAACATCATCCTTACGCGAAATAGCACATTTTGGCTTTATCCGAATAAAAAATGCAGTAGTAATCCGATAATCATAGACAATTTTCCTATTTTTGTAAAAAATATACGGTCATGAAAAAGAAAACGCCTTACGAAACCTACATGCTGGTCATACTATTGATTGGATTAAGCCTGGGAGCTATCTATGGCGGCATCAGCCTGATTTATGATTCGTCAGGAGCCAGCCTGCGATTAAAAATAGACGAATACTACAACTACCCCTTCAAAGATTTCATGATGCCCGGATTTATACTCTTTTTGATGTTCGGCATTTTACCGCTTACGCTCATTTATCCCTTGCTGACAAAACCCAAACTACCTTGGGCCAATGTATTTAACATCTACAAAAAACGTCACTGGGCCTGGACCTATCCTTTATATATCGGAATATTTCTGGTGATTTGGGCAGATGTCCAAATTGTAACTATCGGATATTACGGATTTATACAAATATTTTATTCGCTCTACGGACTAACACTGATTATCGTGAGCCTGCTGCCAAAACACATGCGTCATTTTGCCAAAGCACACTCACACCATTCATCAAGCAAATCCGAAGACACCGAAGGCAATTGATGCCTAAGAAATCCTACTTAACGATCAGAGATTCGAAACCTTTGGTATAATCCACCACAAAACCGCCTGCACTATCCGCGCTGATAAAATAGGCGTCCATCTCGGGATGCTTTGCCAGAATAGCTTTTGATTTTTCTTTTCCCATCACCATAAATGCCGTGGCATAGGCATCGGCCATAGCACATTCGGCAGCCATCACCGTTACGCACAACAACGACTGATGTGTTGGATATCCCGTTTTGGGATCAATCGTGTGTGAATACTTTAAACCATCTTTAATGATATATTTGCGGGTGCTGCCCGAGGTAGCGAGGGCCTTATCAGTAAAGGCTATCCTCTCCTGCAGCACCTGTTCCGAATTTGCATCCGCCGCCGGTTTCTCAATACCAACCACCCATTTATCCTTTCCGTTTTTCAGTCCTTTGGCCAGAACCTCCCCTCCTATTTCTATCAAAAAATCTTTGCAACCTTTGCTGGTCAGATAATCGGCAATCACATCGTCGGTATATCCCTGGGCAATGGCATTAAAATCAATCATCATCCCGGGATTTATCTTAAGGAGTTTGCCTCCCGAAATACTCACTTTTCTGTAATCCACATAAGCCTTCAAGCTGTCGATCTGTTTAGGGGAAAGATCCATACCTTTCTTACGCCAAAAACCCCAGGCTTTAACCAGAGGAGCAACAGTTATATCAAAAAAGCCATCCGTAGCCTTAGACACTTCCTGCGACTTATTGAAAATCGTCACGAAATGCTCATTTAGTTCGGTAGGCAAATCGGCATTCACCTTCGAGATGATGGTGTTCGAATCGTAGATCGAAGCCGTATAATCTATCAATTGAAAGATGGAATCGATGCCGCTCATAATCTTCACACTATCGGCAGCCGAATAAAACTTGATCTGAAATGAAGTACCCTGGGCCCTGCCCGAATAAACAACCAGTTTTCGCTCAGGGTCGCTTTGGCAAGCCATAAAACCCAACACTGACAATAGCAACAGAAAGGCGATCTTTTTCATACTATATTTTTTAGTGAAACAAAATTAATCAAAATAGTGTAGCCCTAATTACAGAGCACTTTTTTAATCATGGCCGCATCCAACGACAAAGTAAAAGGCTATCTTTGAAAAAAAAAAATCGTGACGAAACAAATTATTAAGTGGCTTTTTGCCATAGCAATCCTGGCAACGCCGGTTTTGGCTTTCGCCGAAGGGGGTTCGGCCGGTGCAGCCATCGCCGGTATCCGCATCGAATTCATACTATTTGCACTCACCTTGCTGGGTGTAGCACTATTTCACAAGCAAACCTTTTGGGTAGCCCTAACGGGTCTGCTATCTATCCTTTTATATAAAGCTGTTTTTGTCGCGGGCTATCCTTTCGCCGAGCATTTTTTAGGCGAAAACTCTTTGCTCTTGCAGCTTTCGGACAAGAACCTGCGTCAAGGCGAATGGGGTATTTTAATAAATCTGCTGGGTCTACTGCTCGGATTTGCCATTCTATCTAAAATATTCGAAGAGTCGCGTATACCCGAAATACTGCCCAAATATCTGCCCAACGACTGGAAAGGACCTTTTGTTTTGCTCGTTTTTGTTTTTGTTTTGTCCTCTTTCCTCGACAACATTGCAGCAGCCATAATAGGCGGAACCATTGCCATGGTTGTATTTAAGAACAAGGTCCATATTGGCTACATTGTAGCGATTGTAGCAGCCAGCAATGCAGGCGGAGCCGGCAGTGTAATAGGCGATACTACCACAACCATGATGTGGATTGACGGGGTATCAGCTTTCAATGTGCTTCACGGATTTGTGGCTTCCGGTGTTGCTTTTCTAATAATTGCCTGGTTTGCGTCGAAACAACAGGACAAATACCACCGCATCACGGCACACGAGAAACACGGTCTGAAGATAGATTGGAGTCGGTTGCTGATAGTGATGCTGATATTGGCCGGAGCCATTTTGTCAAATATATATTATGACCTGCCGGCCCTGGGTGTGTGGATCGCCATTATGATAGGAGCGACTTTCAGAAAGATACCCTGGCAGGAAGTGAAAACAGCCTTCAGAGGCTCCCTATTTCTGTTGTGCCTGGTAACGGCAGCTTCACTGATGCCGGTCGAAACCCTCCCCGATGCCTCGTGGATAACTGCTTTCATTTTGGGATTTGTTTCAGCCGTTTTCGACAACATACCTTTAACCAAGCTCTGTCTGGACCAGGGTCACTACGATTGGGGCATGCTGGCCTACTCCGTTGGATTTGGCGGCTCCATGATTTGGTTCGGATCGTCGGCAGGGGTAGCTATTACAAATAAATTTCCGGAAGCCCGCAATATAGGTCAGTGGATAAGCAAGGGCTGGTTTGTAATAGTAGCCTATATTGCCGGTTTTTTCGTTTTATTATTCACCATGGGCTGGGAACCTGCCGATAACCGGCAACACAAAGAACCACCCTCAGAGTGCAAAGCTAAGCAATGCAAGGCCCGCGATGCGGCAATCATGCAAATGCTTCCCGAAGAGGAAAAAACCGACAGTCTTTTGGTGAAATAAGTCCGCACTTATTGCACAAAATATTCATAAATTATGTCAACTCTTTTTCTACAACCCAATACTTGACTATATTTGTAAAAAAATAAACCAATGACCGACTTAACTACAACTTACATGGGCTTGACCCTTCAAAGCCCTTTAATTGCTGCCAGCTCAGGCCTGACCAACGACATTCACCGACTTAAACAAATGGAAGAAAAAGGCATTGGGGCCGTTGTTATCAAGTCCATCTTCGAGGAGCAGATATTGCATGAGACCGAAAAAAGATTGGAAAAGAACGAAGGCGAAAAAATGCAGACCTTTTCGAATGCCTTTAACGATATCGTGAACCGTAAAAGCTATCATTACGAAGAAGCTTACGACTATATCAGTAATTTTGCCAAGGAGCAAACACTGAACGATTACCTTAACATGCTGAAAGAAGCCAAAAAGGTGCTGACGGTTCCGGTTATTGCCAGTATCAATTGCGTTTCATCTTACAACTGGCATTATTTTGCCCGCCGTATAGAAGAAACCGGTGTGGATGCCCTGGAACTTAACATATACCTGCTGCCTACCCAACTGGAAATGGACGGGGCCAGCTACGAAAAAACTTATTTCGAGATTATTGAAGCCGTCAGAAAACAAGTGAGTATTCCGATTGCGCTCAAACTGGGTTTCTATTTTTCAGGATTATCGAAATCTATCATTGACCTATCCAACACGGGTATCAATGCGGTTGTATTATTCAACCGACCTTATACCCCGGATATTGACATCGATACTTTCGAAATCACTGCGGGCAATATCTATAGCTCGGAGAACGATTATGCTCATACTATGCGCTGGCTGGCCATACTTTCGGGTAGGCTGGGTTGCGATCTTTCGGCAGCTACCGGAGTGCATGAACACACATCGGCCATCAAACAATTGCTGGCTGGTGCTGATACGGTTCAAATTGCTTCTGTGTTGTACGACAAGGGTGTTGATTCTATAGCTGAGATTCTTCAGGGGATTAAAACCTGGATGGAGACAAAGAAATTCACCCGTATCTCAGATTTCAGAGGCAAAATGAGCCAGATCAATCAGAAAAATCCTGCTGCCTACGAAAGAGTACAGTTTATGAAATTGTATTCAAAGATCGTTTAGACGGAATATTGAATTCATGATAAAAAAAGGGCGACCGTTTGGTCGCCCTTTTTTTATAAATATAAGTTCTAGTATTCGTCCGGCATCTGCCTCAACTGCTTGAGCGAAAACACGGGGCCATCTTTGCAAACGTAGGTTTTGCCTACATTGCAGCGTCCGCATTTGCCGAAACCGCATTTCATACGGTTCTCCAGTGTGGTATAAACCATGTCATCGGCAAAGCCGTATTTTTCGAGAATGGGGAAGGTATACTTTATCATGATGGGAGGACCACAAACAATGGCGATGGTGTTTTCGGATTTGGGGGCTATTTTATCGAGAATAGTCGGTACGAAACCTACCTCCCCTTTCCAATCGGCATCTTCGCCACCGGGATCAACGGTAGTTACCAGTTTTACATCCGGGCGTTCGTCCCACAGGCGGAGTTCTTCCTTGTAAACCAGATCGGCTATGCTTTTGGCTCCATAAAGTATGGTGATATCTTTGAAATTATCGCGCAGGTCGAGGCAATTCCAGATTACGCTTCGCATAGGTGGAAGAGCGATACCTCCGGCTATGAACAGCAGGTTTTTGCCTTTCCATTCATCGATAGGGAAAACATTTCCGTAAGGACCTCTGAAACCAATGGTGCTACCTTCTTCCAGATCGGATAAAGCAGTGGTTACACGTCCGGCCTGACGGAAAGTGCATTCAATATATCCCTTATGCGTAGGCGAAGAAGCGATACAAAAGGTAGATTCGCCGACACCAGCAACGGAATATTCGCCAAACTGACCCGTTTTGAAAGAAAACTTTGCGGCATCTTCGGGATTAATAAACTTCAGTCGAAAGGTTTTTACAAAAGGTGCCTCTTCCGAAACTTTCTCGATTTCCATCAAATAAGGCAGGTAAATATTTTGTGTTTCCATGAACTATATTTTAAGTTATTTTTCTAACTCCGGTCTTTGGTCTTCTATTATAAAAAACACTGATCAAACATAACAAATTTGTAATTTGATATGCATATTAACGTCAATTAAATCGCCACAGATTCGCAGATTAAATTTACCTAATAATTTGCGCAGAGCGTTGTATTTAAAAATTTCATTTTTAAATACAACGATTGTAATCTGTGAAATTTCTCCGAAAAAAGGAAATCTGCGAATCTGTGGCATTTTTCTTTGCTATCTATTAGGTTGATATTAATCTCGCTTAATCGTAAGACAAATTTCTGACTTCCATCATTCTTCAATTATGCTTTTACAATGTTCGGCAATGTTCATATCGACAGGACAAGCGCGAGAGCAACGTCCGCATCCCACACATCCGATGGTATTCAAACGGTCGGGCATATAGGAGAATTTGTGCATTAAACGCTGGCGCCAACGCTGACCCTGATTTTCGCGGGGATTATGTCCCGAAGTATGAAGGGTGAACAGGCTCAATCCGCAAGAATCCCAGCAGCGAACCCTATGTCCGTTTTTGCCGCGACTTTCGTCCTGAATATCGAAACAAGCGCAAGTGGGGCAAACATAAGCACAGGCCCCGCATCCCAGACAGCGCATGGCTTGTTCTGCCCAGAAAGCTTCGTCTTCGAACTTGGCGTTGATCTTTGCCAATACATCTTCCACATTAAAACCTGCAGGGACATTGGCAAGCAAAGATTCTTTATCAGCCCCCTGATCGGCAGTGAAAAGATCAGCAAAATCAGCAGCCAGTTTAGCTCCCTTTTCAGTAATGATCTCTGCAATATAGTTGCCATCGCCCGTAAGCGTAAGCAGGATATCACTGCCGGCCGTGCTTCCCGGACTTCCTTTTACGGAAGTGCAGAAGCAATAATCATCAGCTTTGTTACAACTCATACCAATGATGGTGGTCCGCTCGAGACGGGTAGTGTATATGGTATCGATAGAATCCCAGCAAAAGATAGAAGTGAGAGAATCGAAGCCAAAGGCATCGCAAGGCCTTACACCAATCAAAACCGATTGAGGGATGCTGTCGTAATCGAAATCCTTTTGCTCAAGTTTCTTGTTCTGCTTTTCATAACTGAAAAGTTTCTCGTTACGTGGAAATGCCACTGTTTTGGCAGAGGAAACTGTCACGATATAATCTTCAGTGATTTCGTCGAAAGAGGAAATGCTGTGAAAATCGGTAACGTTATCTTTTTTAACCGGAGCCACAACATTGTACTTCTGGTCAATCAATTTATGAATCAGCGACCGGTATGCATCCCGGGTCAATAATTTTCTTTCCATAGTTTTAACGGATAAAATTTTCGTGATCTTCGGTTTTATAAGTTGCCAGAGCGTTATCAGCACAAACTGAAGTTCCGGCCACGCTATCGAAGAATTGCTTGGAATCGAGGGCAACCCTGTATGTAAGCAGATGTATAGGCAATTCGATGGGACATGCTTTTCCGCATTGTCCGCATGTGATGCAGCGTCCGGCAAGGTGCATGGCACGCATAACATGCCATTCCAGATTACCCAGGGTATGAGAAGGCACCGGTATCCATTGCGGCTGGTTGATCTCAACCGTACAGGTGGGGCAATAGCACATAGGGCACGAAGCGCGGCAGGCATAGCACTTGATACACTTTGAGAATTCGTTTTCCCAAAATGCCCAGCGTTCTTCCATTGGCATTTCCTCAATCTTTTTCATCATGGCAGTTTCTGCTTCAGTAAGGCCGTGATATAAAGTATTAACATGCTTTTCGATCTCATCGAAAGTGCGGAGTTCTATAATTTCACCTTCTTTGGTAAATGCCAGCACCAGAAATTCACCTTCGTGAACCTGGTTTTCGGATGCCAGTTGCACAATGCTTTTCAAAGTATTGTGGTTGGCGACAATGGCTTTTTTATTATCATGCTTTATCTCCTGACGATACAGGTAAACGGCTATGTTCTGGTCGCAGCTTTCATCGAAGATCAGTTTGGAGGTTTGCTCTGGTTTTCTAACGAATACCGGACGGGCTTTTCCCGAAGTTCCTTTTTCAAATCCGATAATCAGTCCGCAAGTGCCCGATTCAAGCAGTTCTTTGGCTTTCTGTTGAAGTGCATTCATTATTCTACCTCCTGAAATTCTGAGTTCTTAATAAGTTTCTGGTAATTGGTGGCCGGTCCCAGTTGACGGAAAGTTTCCACTGAAGTGTTGACCACTTCAGCCCATTTGGCACCTTCGGCAGCCGAAACCCATGAAAATACGATGCGGTTTACATCTACACCAATAAAATCCAACAGGTTTCTAAATATCATCCACCTGCGGCGGGCATGGAAATTGCCGGAAGTATAGTGACAATCGTTGGGATGGCAGCCCGAAACTATGATACCGTCGGCACCATTAGAAAAAGCTTTCATTAGCAACATAAAATCAATGCGGCCAGTACATGGGAATCGAATGATCTTGACATTGGTAGCGTATTTTATACGGCTGGTTCCCGTAAGATCAGCTCCGGCATAAGTGCACCAGTTGCAAACAAATGCAACCACTTTGGGTTCAAAACTGTTATTATTGTTTGTTTCCATTTTTCTATTTTTTTCAGTATTCTACCATTCGTTCAATAAAGCCTGAACCTCAGCATATACCTGATCATGATTATAACCCAAAATATCAATAGACTTGGATTTACAGAATGCCACACAGGTTCCACAACCCTGGCAAAGACCCGGATTGATATGCGAAATGGTTTTGATAATATTTCCATTGCGATCTTTTATCTCCTCCTTATCTATGGCCAGATAAGGACATACCTTAATGCACATAAAGCAGCCTGTGCAACTTGAATAAACCGGAGGCGGGCTCTTTTTTACGACGGCTATCAATGGATCGCGTTTCAGTAAATCGTTTGAGAACAAACCTATCACCTTACTGGCAGCTCCAGATGCTGCAGCCACCGTTTCGGGGATATCTTTGGTTGATTGGCAAGCTCCGGCGAGGAAAATACCTGCTGTGTTGGTTTCAACGGGTTTCAGTTTGGGGTGAGCTTCGGAGAAGAACTTATGCTTATCATAAGAAACATGAAGCTTCTGAGCCAGTTCTTCTGAACCGGAACTGGCAATACCAGCTGTTGCAAGAACCACCATGTCGGCTTCAATTTCTACCGGTTGACCCATAAGCAAGGTATCCACTCCACGAACAATCAGTTTACCATTCTTTTCATACACCTGAGAAACCCTGCCGCGGATATATTTCACATCATCTTCTTCAATGGCACGACGCACGAATTCTTCGTACATTTTACCGGTGGCCCTGATGTCCATATAGAAAATGTAAGGCGTTCCTTCGTGGACTTTGTGTTTGTAGAGCATAGCGTGCTTTGCCGTGTACATGCAGCAAATCTTCGAACAATATTCAATCCCCTTGGCTGGATCGCGTGAACCGGCACAAGCAATGAATACAATCTTTTTGGGTATCTGACCATCTGAGGGACGGCGAATTTCTCCTTGTGTGGGTCCGGATGCAGAAGCCAAACGCTCGAATGCCAGTCCGTCGATTACATCCTTGTATTTTCCGTAACCGTATTCCGGGAAAGCAGTGGTCTTTAATATATCAAATCCGGTAGCCAATAACAAAGCTCCAGCCTGAACTTCCACGAAACTGTCTTCCTGATCGAAGCGAATGGCTTTTGTTGGGCAAATTATTTCGCAGATTTTGCATTTACCTTTAATATAATAGGTGCAATGCTCACGATCGATCACGGGTTTGTTGGGCACTGCCTGTGGAAAAGGAACATAAATGGCTGTACGGTTTCCTAAACCCATCTCAAATTCGCTGGGGATTTTCTTTTGCGGGCATTTCTGTATGCAGGCTCCACAGCCGGTGCATAGTTTTTCATCCAGGCTTTTTGCTTTCAGGCGTATCTTAACATTGAAGTTTCCGATAGAACCGTCTACGCTTTCAATTTCGGCGTAAGTATAAAGGGTAATATTGGGATGACGAGCGACGTCCACCATACGCGGTGTAAGAATACATTGGGAACAATCCAGCGTAGGAAAAGTTTCAGAGAGCTGAGACATGTGACCGCCAATAGAGGGATCGCGTTCAACCAACACCACCTTGTGACCGGCATCGGCTATATCGAGCGATGCCTGAATTCCGGCAACTCCCCCGCCTATTACTACGGCAGTTTTGCTGATAGGAACATAAATGGGCGCCAGCGCCTCGTTGCGTTTCACTTTTTCGACCAGTGTACGGACGATATCTATCGCTTTTTCGGTAGTTGCATCGGTTTTTTCGTGAACCCAGGAACAATGCTCACGAATATTTGCCATCTCACATAAAAACGGATTCAGTCCGGCTTCGGCACAGGCATTTCGGAAAGTAGGTTCGTGCATACGCGGCGAACAGGCGGATACCACCACACCGGTAAGTTTATGTTCGATGATGGCTTCCTTCACCATGTTTTGTCCGGGGTCGGAACACATGTATTTGTAGTCGACGCTGTGAGCCACACCCGGAAATCCGGCGGCCACTTTGGCTACCCTGTCGCAATCAACCGTGGCGCTGATGTTCTCGCCACAATGACAAATGAATACTCCAATTCGTGCCATATTTTAGTTCTCCTCAGTTTTTTCAGTTACAATTTCCGGTGCCGCAACCTTGTTGTTCAATGTAATATTTACAGGAACAAAATGACGGTTGATGCCGGTTTCCTTAAGGTCCTTTCCCATTGCCATATCAATAGCCTGGCTGATGTAAAGAACCGGGATGTCGAATTTTTCGTTCATGGCTTTGTTGATGGCCGGACGGCGCATATCTAGGTTGGAATGACACATGGGGCAGGCCACAATGATGGCTTCGGCTCCGCGGTCGGCGGCTTCTTTTACGATGCGCCCCGAAAGGTTGCCTACGATATCGGTACGACTTACAGACATTCCGGCTCCGCAACATTCTGTTTTAAAAGGCCAGTCGATTGGATCGGCTCCCAGACTTTTCATTACATTATCCATAGATTGGGGATCTTCTGTGCGATCGAACTCAAGTATGTCGTGAGGGCGAACGAGCAGACATCCATAATAACAAGCCACTTTTTTATCGAACAGCAGTTTTTGTTTGTCTCCGACAAAGCCATCAACATACTGTTGAATGAATTGAATGATGTTCAGTATTTTTATGTCGCACTTTAAGTCGGCTTCAATAATTCCGTTCACTTCTGTGCGCAGTTTGTCGTTCTTAGCCAGTTCGTGCTGAACCGTGGTGAGGCGGTTGTAGCAGGCGGCGCAAGGAACCAGAATCTGATCCATGCCGACTTCCTGTGCTTTGGCCAATATGCGGGCAGGCAGGGCAAATGACAAGGTGGTGTTCAGGTTGTGAGCAGCTGTGGCACCGCAACAGTTCCAATCGGGAACCTGTTCGAGTTCCACATCGAAAGCTTTGGCGAGAGTGACCACCGATTCGCTGTATTCGCGCGAAGAGCCTTCGAGCGAACATCCGGGATAATATCCTATTTTTTTCTGCATGGTTTATCTTTTTATAAGTCTTTGGTCCTTTCTAACCCATTATCATTAATAGTAAAGATATTGGGAAGCGGGCCAGCAGACAACTAAGTATTTTTTGTTTTCTTGAAAAATCCGGCCACTTTTTTACGTTCCTTAATGGTCTCAGGCATAATGGGCAGTTTGCCACGTGAAAGCATGGCGGGAACCATGCCTACATCTTGCGTAAGCTGCATGCTTCGCATTTTGTAGTCGGCCACCAAACTGATTTCGTGCAAACGTCCTGTGAATTTAATGGAATCGAGGAAGGCTTTGTGGAAACTGATGATGTTTTTGGATTTAGGATGTTGAAGACCTTCGGCAAGGGAACGCTGGCGCATGAAATCCATGGCTTTTGGGATATCAATTTCCATGGGACAACGTGACAGACACATTTCGCAGGATACGCAAAGCCAAATGGTTTGTGATTTCAGAAGTTTTGTATCATTCTTAGGATCTTCTGTCTGAAGCAGACGCATCACCACACTGGGAGGGTATTCCATTTCGGTGGAAACGGGACAACCGGCCGAACATTTGCCACATTGATAACATTTGGCACTTTTGACCTCTGTAGCATGCTGGAGGTGGGCACTCAATGATGAGTTTTCTTGATGAGCAGACATATATGTTGAGTTATTTTAGTTTCGTGATAGTAGTTCCGTAAAGCAGTATTTACGGGGTAAAAATGTATTTGCAATAAGCGAAAAGAACGATGGTTGATTTGAAATTTCGGTGGCAAAGTTCGTGAGATTAATCGAATTTGCCAAATATTTTTTAGACGGAATTTTTGGGGTTTTTAAACAGGGAGATTAAACCGCCGGAGGTTGCATTTTAGGGATGCTGAGGGTTAAATTACTTTTTTTGAAATTTTGACATATTGATTTTTGTGAACATATTGCTTTTTGGTGAAGCTAAGTTACTTTTCCGATTTACAAGGTCACTTTGCCGAGTTATACACTCCCGAGTCAAACTCACTCCATCTTTTTTTGTGCCTTTACGCGAAAATAAATTGTACAACCCACCCATTTTACGGTCCTGAAATTCCCGGGAATGTAACAACATTCGTCGGGAATGTAGTTACACTTGTCAGCAATGTACTTCACTTTGCAAGCAATGAATATACACTGCTGACCAATGTAGTTACACTTCTGACCAATGTAGTTACACTTCTGAGCAATGTAGTTACACTGCTGAGTAATGTAGTTACACTGCTGACTAATGTAGTTACACTGCTGACCAATGTAGTTACACTGCTGACCAATGTAGTTACACTGCTGACCAATGTAACATGCTTTTTTAGACCAGAAGCCCCCAAGACAAGCAAAACAGTTTGATTAATAGTGATTTAATAATAGCGACAAAATTTCAACCGGGTATGGCTATCCAAAAAAACTATTATCCATAATGATTTTTTTATCGGGAAAGTTTCTATATTTGTAAAAGTCTTTTGAATTTTAAAAAAAATTGGAAATCATGAAATTAAATCTACGCTGCGCAATGATCTTTTTTTATCTGATTTTTACTATTGGACAGATAAAGGCACAATGGAGTGAGCAATTAAGTTGTTCTTTAAATCCTTTGTTTTCGATTAATTTTATCAACAATGATACTGGATATGCTTGTGGTTTTACTGGCACTATCATTAAAACTATTAATGGAGGGAACAATTGGACTTGTTTAACAAGCAATACCACGGCAACATTATCTTCTGTGTGTTTTCTTAATGCTGATACCGGCTATATTGCAGGTAGATTTGGGACAATAATGAAAACTACTGATGGAGGGGTTAATTGGGCTTTCCAAAATAGTGGCGTAGCTTCTTGGTTGAATTCAATTTGTTTTATAAACGATAGTGTCGGTTTTATAGCAGGTTCTCAGGGTAAATTGCTTAAAACAAATAATGGGGGTCAAACTTGGATCATGACTTCAGGTATTACAGCAGAACTTTATAGTATTTTCTTTATTAACTCTGATACAGGTTATGCAGTTGGCATTTCTGCAACAGGAGTGACTGGTGTAATATTAAAAACAACTGATTGCGGACAAAACTGGTCAGCGCAATCAATACCTATTAGTACCCAATTAAATTCAGTATTTTTTCTAAACTCTAATATTGGTTTTGCGGTTGGCACGGCAGGGGTTGTTTGCAAAACAGTTAATGGAGGTGATACTTGGTCAGTATTGAACGGTATTACTTTTAATGATTTAAGTTCAGTTTACTTCTTAGATTCTCTTAATGGATTTATAGTAGGGCAGGGAGGGATATTTTATTCTATTGATGGAGGACTGACATGGAGTGCAGTTTCAAGATGCTATGACTCATATTCCATATCTTTTCCAAGTTCAAACATTGGCTATATAAGTAGTGATGGAAGAATATATAAAACTACTAACGGAGGCGGAATAATTACCAGTGAAAGTAGTTTATACATTGAAAATAGTGTTTCCCTTTTCCCCAACCCCTTCAACCAATCCACCCAAATCACCCTGGCTCAAACCTACCGCAGCATAATGCTGGAAGTATACAATGTGCAGGGCCAGAAGGTAGCACAATATCAATATGCCGACTGCGATAAGATACAACTCCAACGCAACCACCTGGGCAGCGGTCTGTATTTCCTGAAACTAACGGGGGATGATGGAGTGGTGAAGACGGGGAAGGTTGTTGTTGAATGATAGAATGATATAACGTCAGATTAAAATTTTCATCTCAATTCTCCAGAAGCATTTTCTTTGTCACCACTTTTTCGGAAGTAATGAGGCTGAAAAAATACACACCACTCGCCAATTTGTTGTTGGGAGCATCGAACTGACGGCGATATTTGCCGGGTTCGAGTACTTCTTTGTCGATCAAGGTTGCTACTTCGCGGCCAAAAATATCAAAAACTTTCAGGCTAACTTTATCTGTGTGACGCAGCTTAAATGTAAATACTGTGCTGCCGTTAAATGGATTGGGGGCATTCTGATCAAGCATAAGCCCGTTTTCTGATTCAGCATCTGTTCCTAAAAAAACGGGATCGATCAAGGCTGTCCAAATTGACATGGCTCCTTCATCGCATCGCGCCCAAATGGGACGTACCACATTATTGTATGCTGAAACATTGGTATAATCGCCAAAGAAAACGGTTGAAACCGGTGTGAAAGGGCTGGTGCTGATCTTGAAATTTACGAAATTATCGCCTCCATCTTTGGATACTGCCATGTAAACATCCGTTCGATTATCGTAATAATTGCGGCGGTCGTAATAAACAAAATAAAGATAACCGGTTTTCTGATCTATGGTCATCCATGTGAAAAATTGCGTGTTACCAGCCCCATCGTCATTTACACGTATGGGAAGACTCCAGTTTTGTCCGCCATCGCTGGACTTTATAAGCCATACATCAGGATCATTGGCTCCGTTGCGATGGTCAATCCAATTGACATAGATATTGCCACGGTAAGGTCCATCAGAAATATCGCAACAGGTAACTGGCAGACCGTTGCTGCGGTTGATGCCCGGTATCATAAAATCCCATCCGCCCGGAAAATCAGTAACGAATTGCTCCGCAGGCAGCCAAGTAGCACCTTCGTCGGTGGATTTATTGAAGACAATTCCATTGGGTCCAGCCCAGGAGACATATATCTCGCCATTAGGTCCGACGGCCGGAACTGCACCTTCAGTTGTAGAATCCATATCCAAACAATCGCCCGAATATCGATTTATGCGTACCGGATTGATCCATGTTTGACCGCCATCAACAGATTTCGAAAAAAGTATTCTGGAGCTATCTGTAGACAAACTTGAATTATATTCGTCGAATTCGGTCCAGGTTACATAAATATTGTTGTTTCGGGGATCAACTGCCGGCCATTGTTTGTCTTGGGCTTTTGTGCCATTTAATCCGAAATAGGTTCCATTGTTCCAGGGTTTCCCTAAACTATCCATTTTTTGGCAAACAATCCGGTCGATCCAGTTGCCGACAGGAGGATTGGACAAATGAAAAAAATAGAAACTGCCTGTGGTATCAACAATTATTGTAGGATCGCCCCATACTCCAAAGGATGAAGACAATGTGCCTCTGGACCAGGTTAGGCCGGCATTGCTGGAGTAATAGTAATTGTCGAGGTTGGCCCCTGCCACTATCTGGCTGGTGTTGCGAGGATTGATCATTATGCTGGGTTCATTGGGATCGAACTGATCAGATATCATGACATTGGAATGCTGGGCAAACAATTCAGAAGTTATCAGGAAAACAGAAAGAAAGAAAAAAAGACGGTACATAGACTTCATTTTATTTTTCGCAAAGTTCAATAATTTTTCAATAAATAAAACCATTACAGTAAATAAAGAAGTCGAATCCGAATTGCTAAAGGGTAATTCATTGTAAACTTGACAAACTTGTGTTTCGTCACATTCAACTTATTACTACCTTTGCACTCCTATAAAATGAAAACTGTTGCCTTTCATACCCTCGGCTGTAAATTGAATTTTGCAGAATCATCTACCCTTATCCGGAAGTTTACCGAATCTGGGTTCAGCATTATTGACTTTAAACAGAAAGCTGACATCTACGTTATTCACTCTTGCATGGTCACTCAACAGGCCGAACGCAAATGCATCGCGGGCATACGTCAGGCAAAAAAACGTAATCCCGAAGCAAAAATTGCTGTGATTGGGTGTATGCCTGAGTTGAACAAAGCTAAGTTGGCAAAGGAAGGGGACGATCTGATATTGTTGGGAAATTCAGATAAATTCTCACTTCCTGAAATCATGAGTACGGGAAAACTCCCGACTGAATCGGATAAAAATACCTTTACCCCTTCCTGGTCTTCCGGCAGCCGGACCCGAACCTTTTTCAAAATTCAGGACGGTTGTGATTACTTTTGCTCTTATTGCACCATACCTTATGCTCGTGGCAACAGCCGCAGCGGAACTTTGTCAGATACCCTTTCAGGGATTCGGGAAGCGACAACTGCCGGTTGTAAAGAATTGGTTCTGACAGGTATCAATATAGGAGATTTTGGACGTAAAAACGGAGAATCTATAAGTGAATTGGTGGCTGCCCTTCAAAATATAGGCAACATTGATCGCATACGATTATCCTCCATTGAACCCGATCTGTTGCTGGATGATATAATAGGAATGTTTGCTGGTTCAAAGCTTTTTATGCCTCATTTTCACATACCCTTACAGGCAGGATCAGATAAGATCCTCAAACTGATGAATCGTAAATATAGCAAGGAACTCTTTGCTAATAAGGTGAAAACAATCAAAGAAATGATTCCACACGCCTGCATTGCCACCGACATAATAACCGGATTCCCCGGTGAAGATGACAGCGATTTTCAGGAAGGCTATGATTTTCTTGAGAGCCTGGACATCTCTTATATGCACGTGTTCACTTATTCGGAGCGAAATAATACCAAGGCTTCGAAAATGGAATCGGCTATTGAACCTGATGTAAAAAAATACAGGAGTATGAAACTGCACCGACTCTCGGAATTTAAGAAAACAGGATTCTATGAAAACCATTACGGCAGGATCTGCGAGGTGCTATTTGAATCAGAGGTACAAAATGGATATCTTTCAGGTTTTAGCGACAACTATATTCGTGTGAAAACCAAATACAACGATGCTATAAAAAACTCCATAAAAACCGTAAAAATCCTACAGGTTGATACGGATGGAGTTTGTTTTTCAGAATTACAATAAATCAGAAGCTATTAACACCCATTAATAATCAAAGCTATGTTCCCACAAATTTCAGACGTCTTCAACTATATCTTTGGCACTCATATCAGCCTTCCTATACAGAGTTATGGATTTTTTGTAGCCATGGCATTCCTTACAGGGGCTTACATTATTAAGATGGAGTTGAAGCGCAAAGAAAAGGAAGGTATGCTGCATGTTATTCATAAGAAAGTGCTCAAAGGAGCTCCTGCAAGTGTTAGTGAACTGATCATGGTGGGTATTTTCGGGTTGATTGCTGGCTACAAAATATTGGGGATAGTTTTCGATTATAGCCTTTTTGCGGACAATCCACAGAATTATATTTTCTCGGCCAAGGGAAGTATTATTGGAGCTATTGCCATGGCTGTTACCATGGTGATTTGGCGGTTTTATAGCAAAAAGAAAGCCCAGCTTGAAAAACCGGTTTGGGAAGATACTGAGGTCCACCCCTATCAACTGTCGGGAAATATCCTAATAATTACTGCCGTTTCGGGCTTGCTTGGGGCCAAACTGTTTCACAACCTCGAAAACCTTCCTGAACTTATACACGACCCAATCAATTCAATTTTCTCATTTATGGGCCTCACTTTTTATGGCGGACTTATCGTTGGGTCGCTCACCGTGGCATGGTATTCGCGCCGCAACAAAATACCTTTACTTGACCTTATCGACTCTTCTGCACCCGCACTAATGATAAGCTATGGTATTGGAAGAATGGGATGCATGGTATCGGGTGATGGCTGTTGGGGAATTGAAAACCTGCGTCCTAAACCAGAATGGCTGAGTTGGTTGCCCGACTGGATGTGGGCATTCCAATTCCCACATAACGTAGTTGGGGAAGGTATCCCACTCGACCCTTGCACAGGAAAATTCTGCACCATACTCGAAAACCCTGTCTTTCCCACCTCCTTTTATGATTTTCTATTATGCACATTGTTTTTCCTGTTGTTATGGTTTCTGCGTAAAAAGATAAACATCCGCGGAGCCTTGTTTTCCATCATGCTCATCATCATTGGAACACAGCGCTTTTTTATGGAGCAGATCAGGGTAAACAACACTTTTAACCTTCTTGGTATACGATCCACACAGGCCGAACTAATATCAATTATTATTATATTACTAGGCATCTTTAGCTTATGTTTTTTTTATAGAAATAATAAAAAAAACCTGAAAAATTCTATTGCATAATCCGAAAAAAAGAATGTAATTTGTATCCCCTTTTTCTGAGGGTCTGAATCTCTGCAAGTCTTTAGAAACAAGCATTTCAGACATAACTGATCTTAAAAAGGATTTAACCGAACAAAACCATGATGAACAAAAGAAATTCGTTTTTGATTCTGATTTGTATGGTGCTTATTTTAGCATCATGCAAAACACAATTTCTGGTTCAGCATGATAAAACTGAGGGAAAAGTTACCATTTTAGACTCTGTAAATGTTCCCCAGCCCGATTCTTTGACACTCACCATTATTCAACCCTACAAAGTACAGATCGATTCGCAGATGGGCGAAATTTTGGCTTATTCAGAGATTGTCATGTATAAGGATCAACCCGAAGGTCTTCTGAACAATTTTATTTCGGACCTGGTATATGAAATAGGTAACGAATACTTCAAAAAAGCCAATAACCTGACTGCCCCTATCTGTCTGCTCAATTATGGCGGATTGCGCACCGGGCTACCCAAAGGAGCCATCACCATGCGCAATGTTTATGAACTGATGCCTTTTGAAAACGAACTGGTAGCGCTGGAACTTAAAGGCGATAAGGTAAAACTGCTGCTGACGTATCTGGCACAAAAAGGCGGCATGCCTGAAACCGGTATCCGTATGAGCATAAAAGATAATGCTGCCACTAATGTGACCATACAGGGTGCTGCATTTGATGAGACTAAGAATTACCTTATTATCACTTCCGATTATCTGGCAGGGGGTGGGGACGATATGAAGTTTTTGCTGAAGCCCGTGGCTTTTTACCCTCTGGGTTTGAAAGTACGCGATGCAATTATAGAATATCTGCGAGCACAGACCCAAGCCGGTAAAACAGTAACTACCCAATTGGACAAACGCATCTATTATGAGAAATAGGAACACATTACTATTCGCTATTCTTTTCGGATGTATCCTTTTGGGTTTTTCCGGTTCCTCATTCAATGCACCTCCATCGGGCAAGACCAAAAAGATTACCATTCTTTATACCAACGATACACACAGCCGTATAGAGCCATTTGCAGCTAATGATAAGAAGTTCGCCAAACTGGGAGGTTATGCCAGACGTGCAGCTTATATTAATCAGGTGCGCAAGGAAGAAAAGAATGTACTGTTGTTCGATGCCGGCGATGTTTTTCAGGGGACGCCCTATTTCAATTTCTTTCATGGCGAACTTGAATTTGAATTGATGAGCCTTATGGGTTATCATGCTATGACTATTGGTAACCACGAATTTGACGGGGGACTTGAGGGACTTAATTTTGCCCTTCCTTATGCCAAATTTGATATTCTTTCGGCCAACTACGACTTTTCCGAAACCATTATAAAGGATAAAGTTCAACCTTACCATATATATACTGTCGACGGAATAAAAGTTGGAGTGTTTGGACTGGGAGTTGGATTAGACGGATTGGTAAGCCCGGCCAATTATGGCAAGACAAAGTATCTTAATCCTTTGGAAAAAGCAGCTGAAATGGCCTTTCTCCTTAAAAAAACTAAGAAATGCGATCTGGTAGTTTGTCTTTCGCATTTGGGCTTCTCTTATGAAGATAATCAAGTGAATGATCAGGTTATGGCGAAGCAATCCAAAAACATTGATCTTATCATAGGAGGGCATACGCATACATTTCTTGATAAGCAATTCGTGTGTAAAAATTCCGACAACGAGGACGTAATTATTACCCAAACGGGATGGGGTGGTACCAGAGTTGGCAGAGTAGACTTCTACTTTACTAATAATAAACCGTTTAAAAATTGATGACTTTTGTCATAAAAAAAAAGTAAAAAAAAATGTTAAAAAGTTTTTAGTTGTGGTTAATAATGCTAATATTTGTAGTACCGAAATTTAATACAACAGTATTACATATTAAACAAGGTAAGACGCTAAAGAATAAACCAATAACGTTTTAAGCAAAAAGTAATAAATAAGAATATCGAGGGAGACAGGGATGAAGAAAAGCTATATTGAAGTTTGGAACGATTGTTTGGGTATTATTAAAGATAATATCCCTTACCAAAGTTTTAAAACATGGTTCGAACCCATAATTCCTATCCGCCTCGTTGAGTCAACTCTTACTATTCAGGTACCCAGCCAGTTTTTCTACGAATGGCTCGAAGAACACTTTATTGAACTCCTCCGCAAGACTATTATTAAAGAATTAGGCCCCGACAGTCAGTTGGAATATAGCATTGTGATGGAGAATAGTTACGGCAACACCTCCCCCATCACTGTTCGCACACCTGCCTCCAACCACAAAACACTGAAAAACCCAACGGTGGCCATGCCCATTGATATCAACAGGGGCAACTCCAAAGATATTCCCAACCCGTTCATCATACCCGGGTTGAAAAAGATACAAATACCTTCTCAGCTCAACGAGAATTATAGCTTCGATAATTTTATAGAAGGCGATTGCAACCGACTGGCACGTTCGGCCGGATTTGCTGTGGCCAATAATCCCGGCAAAACCGCTTTCAATCCTTTATTATTATATTGTAACACCGGACTTGGTAAAACTCACCTATCGCATGCTATAGGCATTCAGATCAAACAGAACTTCCCCGATAAGATTGTTCTCTATGTTCAGTGCGAGCAATTCATCAACCAGTTTATCGACTCGGTGCGCAACAACAGCCAGAACGATTTTATGCACTTCTACCAAATGATAGATGTGCTCATCATCGACGATATTCAGTTCATTTCGTGAAAAGAAGCTACTCAGAACGCATTTTTCCATATCTTCAACCATCTGCATCAACGCGGAAGCCAAATCGTGATTACTACTGATAAGGCACCCGTAGATATCAAAGGCATTGAACAACGCCTGCTGTCGCGTTTTAAATGGGGATTGGCAGCCGACCTGCAACTGCCCGATCTGGAGACCCGCATCGCTATCATAGAGCGCAAGCTATATAACAACGGCATAGAAATGCCCCGCGATGTCATTGAATATCTCGCTTACAGTATTACAACCAACGTTCGCGAATTGGAAGGAGCCCTTATTTCGCTGCTCGCCCAGTCGTCGCTCAACAAAAAAGCTATCACTATCGACCTGGCGCGCCAGATCATAGATAAATTCATAAAGAACAACTCACGCGAAATCTCTATTGATTATATTCAAAAGGTGGTTTGCGATTATTTCGACATCAACATCGATATGCTCAACTCCAAGACCCGCAAACGCGAAATTGTTCAGGCACGACAGCTATCCATGTTCTTTGCCAAACGCATGACCAAAGCTTCGCTGGCATCTATCGGACTGCACTGCGGCAACAAAGACCATGCTACTGTGTTACACGCCTGCCGCACAGTGAACAATCTTATTGAAACCGACAAACAGTTCAAAACCTATGTGGACGAACTGGAGAAAAAGATAAAACTTTAAATAGAAAAGCCCCTGAAAGGGGCTTTTTTTATTTGAGATTTCAGATTTTTGATTTCAGAATTACTTTATGACTGCCATGGGTGGCTACAAATTGGCCCTCGCATGGTTGGGGAAGCCTTTCGGAAGATCCACGAAATATTACGATAGCTCATTGCTAACGTTCGGATGGTCCAAACCGGTGTACGGATGGTTAAAGCAATAGTACGGAAGGTCGGAGAAGTCGTGGGAATGATCCGGGCAATCGTGGGGATGGTCCAGGCGGTCGTCCGGGAGGTCCGAACGGTCGTCCGGAAGGTCCGGGCGATTGTTTTTGCCTGGAAACAGTGCGTTTCAGAACGAAATAACAATTCTAGGCTGCTGTGGAAATAAAATGATAATTTTGATAAACGACGAATAAAAAAAAAGGGCCACCCTCCGGTCGCCCCAATTCCTAAATCTTAAATCATAAATCTCAAATCTCAAATTCCTTACTTCGTATAAAGAAATCTCTTGATCTTTTGCGTGGCGGTCTTTTTGAAAGCTTCGTCCTGAGGGATCACACTCTGCAAACGAGAGAATTTATTCACGCGTTTGTTCACATACTCTTCCAGTTCCACTTTCAGTTCTTCTATCTTCTGGTCTACATAAATAGAAAGTTCGGTTTTCATTTCTGTATATTTCTTGGCTATTTCCTCTTTATTGAAATACACCAGGGCTACCAGCTTGCCTTTTTGCTCCACCACCAGCGATTCGTCCACATAACGGAAATTGTTGATCACGTTTTCTATTTCTTCGGGATACACGTTTTCCCCGCTTTGCATTACTATCATGTTCTTGAGGCGTCCGCGAATATACAGGAAGTCGTTGCGGCCAAAGGTACCCAGGTCGCCTGTCTTGAACCATCCGTCTTCGTCCAGCACAGCAGCAGTCAGTTCGGGTTCTTTATAATAGCCCAACATGACATTGGGACCGCGGGCAATGATTTCTCCTTCGCCTGTAAGAGGGTCAGGATTCAGTATCTTCAGCTCTATGCCGTCCAGTTTGGGCCCGGTAGATTGTAGTTTGGTATGGTGGGGACTGCAACCGGCCAGCAATGGCGCAGTTTCGGTTAGTCCATAACCAATAGCGTATGGGAAGCGTGCTTCAATTAGGAATTTCTCAACTACCTTATCGAGTTTGGCACCGCCAATGCCGAAAAATTTCAACTTTCCGCCGAATGATTTCTTCAGTTTGCGTCCGGCCAACCAATTCAGCACATTATGTACGAAAGCGGTTTTATACATCACCCTCGGTATCCATGAACGTGTGAAAGTGGGTAAAATGGTATTGCGGTATATCTTTTCGATGATCAAAGGCACGGTCAGCATCAATGTGGGGCGAACCAGTTTCATGGCAGGCAGCAAAATGGCCGGTGTAGGGGGTTTATCCAGATAGTAGACACAGGCACCGTAGATCATGGGCAGTATCAACCCCAGGGTGTTCTCGTAGGTGTGCGAAAGCGGCAATATAGACAGGAAACGGTCCTTCTCGTCAATGAACTGTATTTTGGCCGCCTTAATGGCCGTGAAGGCAATATTTTTGTGCGAAAGCATCACTCCCTTAGGTTTTCCGGTGGTACCCGAAGTATAAATGATGGCCGCCAGATCGTCCTCAGCTACATGATATTCCTTTTCGGGAATGGCTTTGGCGTCATAACTTACAGTTTGTCCCAGCGGTCGCAACAACGCGAAATCATCTATCATGATGATGTTGGAGGGCATTTTATGTTCTATTCCTTTCAGCTTGTAGCGCAGGTTTTTCGAAACGAAAAGAAACTTAGCTTCCGAATGTTCCACGAATTTCTCAATCTCCATAGAGTGAAAATCGGGCAGCAATGGCACCGCCACGGCCCCCATAAAGGTGGCTGCAAAATAAGTGATGCCCCAGTTGGGCATATTCGAACTCAAAATGGCAACTTTATCGCCTGGTTGAGCGCCCAGTTTTTCCAGAAAAGCCTGCAATGCTTTGATATGACTGTCGGCCTGACGATACGAAATGGGTTTCTCACCTACAAAAGCATAAGCATTGTGGCTAGGAAATTTTTTTTTTTTTTTTGAAAATAACGAAGGGAAGGTATAATTGGTTTTCTCTGTGATCATTTTGTAAATTAAAGTGCAAAGATAGGCTATATAGCTCTAAAAGAGGTTTTTATTTTCATAAAGATTGTTAAAATGCCTTGCTGATGATTGAATATCATTAGCTTGCCCTGTTGATAAAATTTCAAAGCTAACCGTTTTAGAAAGCTTTGACGGCTGCTATTCAGTCTTTTTACTGCGTTTGCGCATGGTTTCGTCGAGAATTATCTTACGAAGACGTATAGATTTGGGAGTAACCTCCACATATTCATCTTCCTTGATATACTCCATGGCTTCTTCCAGCGAAAACTTCACGGCAGGGATGATCACCGCCTTATCGTCGGTTCCCGAAGCTCTAACGTTGGTAAGTTTCTTGGTCTTGGTAAGGTTGACAACGATATCGTCGGCACGGCTGCACTCGCCAATGATCTGTCCGGTGTAGATATCCTCGCCGGGATTCACATAAAACAGTCCGCGGTCCTGCAGTTTATCTATAGAATAGGTTATGGCCTGACCTGTCTCGCCCGAAATGAGCGATCCGTTGCGGCGGCTCATGATCTCGCCCTTCCAGGGTTCGAATGATTTGAAAGTATGAGCTATCACGGCCTCTCCTTCTGTTGCGGTAAGCACGGCGTTGGTGATACCTATCAATCCGCGGGCGGGGATATCGAATTTCAGTTCAATACGGTCGTTTCTCGATTCTATGGTCGCAATATCGCCTTTGCGTTTGGTCACAATTTCTATAACCTTGCCGGAAAATGCTTCGGGTACATGAATGGTAAGCGATTCTACAGGTTCGTGTTTCTCGCCGTTGATCTCTTTGATGATCACCTTGGGTTGCCCCAGCTGAAACTCGTAGCCTTCGCGGCGCATGGTCTCCACCAAAATGGAAAGATGCAGAATACCGCGTCCGAAAACCAGCAGTCGGTCGGGGGAATCGGTTTCGTCAACCCTAAGAGCGAGGTTCTTTTCGGTCTCATGGAACAAACGTTCGCGCAGGTGGCGTGAGGTTACATACACACCTTCTTTACCGAAGAAAGGCGAATTGTTGATAGTAAACAACATACTCATGGTGGGCTCGTCGACGCTGATGGGCGGCATGCCTTCGGGATTCTCAAGATCGGCAATGGTATCACCGATATCAAAACCTTCGGGTCCGAGAACAGCTACTATCTCCCCTGCTCCTATTTCGGTCTTAATCTTCACTTTTCCCAGTCCTTCGAAAAGGTATAATTCTTTAATGACCGATTTCACCAGGGTGCCGTCGTTCTTAACAATAGAAACCTGATTGCCGGCTTTGATGCTTCCGCGGGAAATACGGCCCACGGCAATGCGTCCTACATAAGAAGAATAATCCAACGAACTGATCTGCAACTGCAGATTGCCCGGAAGATCGGTGGGTGCCGGAATATGTTCGATGATCATATCAAGCAGGTAGGTTACATCCGTAGTGACATTGCGCCAATCTTCCGACATCCATCCCTGTTTGGAAGAACCGTAAACAGTCGGGAAATTCAATTGATCTTCGGTGGCATCCAGACTGAACATCAGGTCGAAAACCTTTTCGTGAACTTCTTCGGGGTTGCAGTTGGGTTTATCTACCTTATTGATAACTACTATGGGTTTCAGTCCGAGTTCCAGAGCTTTTTGCAATACAAAACGGGTTTGGGGCATGGGTCCTTCGAAAGCATCAACTAATAAAAGTACGCCGTCGGCCATGTTGAGTACGCGTTCTACCTCGCCTCCGAAGTCGGAGTGGCCCGGGGTATCGATGATGTTTATCTTAATTCCTTTGTAACGAACCGAAACATTTTTTGACAAAATGGTGATGCCGCGTTCGCGTTCCAGATCGTTGGAATCGAGTATGAGGTCCTTTACTTCCTGATTATCACGGAAAAGTTTTACCTGGTATAATATTCTGTCGACCATGGTTGTTTTACCATGATCCACATGGGCAATGATTGCTACGTTTCTAATATCCTGCATGTTAAATCGAAAAAATTTGTTTTTTGAAAAGAATTTGCAAAGGTAGTCATTATTTACCAGTTAATTGCATTAAGTATTTTCGGAAATGGGGAAAGCAGGCGAATTTATTCGTTGCGATCGAAGGAACGGCGGGGGCCTATCATAAGATAATCTCGGTGATGAATGGTCTGTAAAATGATTTCGCGGTTTCTGTAGACCGACACCTTGTAGTAATTGTATCTTGCCAGGGTAGCATCCGTTATGAATATGGAAAACAACATTACCACCATCAGTATCCGGAACCATTTCTTTACAAAAAGGTTTTGCCAACTGTAATAGGACCATATCATCGCCAGAGGGAATAAGATCAGAAAGGTGTGAGATGAGGGCGCTTTGACAGAGAAGAGGAAACTAAACCATGTCATAAGCAGTGCGGCTATCATTATGAGACGCATCCAGTTGAACTCTTCGGATGCTTTCCTGCGAAAGAAAGCAATGAAAAGCCAGACCGTCTGAAGTACCCCTATAATAAGTCCAAATCCCATGAAAGGCGCCGCCCAGAGGTGATCGGTGAAGAACTGCCATTTGGGATGATCGCCGAAATCGATGAAATGCCAGAGCTCGAAGGTGGCGAAGGACAACATCCTCATGACCAGATTGCCTATCTCCTGCAGGTTGCCGGCATTGAAAACAATATTGGACTGCACTCCCCCGCTTCCGGAATGAAACCCGTAGCGCACATAGGTGGGTATGACAAAGGCTGCCGTAATGGCGCATCCTATAAAAAAATACAGAAAGGCAAGCTTATCTTTGCGAAACTGAAACCAAAAGGCCACCGCAATAAAAGGCAGCATCAGCACCCACGACATGTGGAACTGATAGATCCAGAACAAGGAAAAGCCCATCATGAGAAAAGCCGTCCTCACCCTGACAAAGCCCACCGAAAGTTTGGGTATGCTTTCGAAGAAACCTATGAAGAAGAGTATGGCGCCGAACAAAACATAGGAAGGATTGATGATATGTGCCGAATAGTTGATGGCCCAGGGGCAAATAAATATCCATACCCAGGTGAACCATAAGGGGACTCCGGGGAAGCGCTTCTGCAAATAGAAGGCAAAAACACAGAGCGAAAACATGGAAAGCAGGTTCAGCAGAATATAAGGAGCTTCGGGAATGGCAAGCACATAGAAAGGCAAGCCGACCATGAGCCCCTGCAAAGAACCGGGTATTTGCGAATGGGTGTAAACGATATCGGGACCGAAATAAGGGAAATGCCGGGTGGAGTAGAACTTCAGGCCGATGAGATAGGTCTGCAGTTCGTCTTCGAGCCAAAACTGAGAACACAAACCATAGACCAGCCTGAACCCAAACCAGAGGATGATGAGTGCGGGTATGAGGTAGCGTTTGTTTCTTATGATAAACTGTTCCAACCGAATTAAATTTCGGCATAAAATTACGAATACATTTTTACAATTCTGCCATACATTGAGATTAGCTCGGATTAACTTAGTAATTTTACAAACCTAAAAAATACACTCTTGAAAACGAACGGACAATATAAAACGGTTTTATTCAACTTTCTTAAGTTGTTCTTGTTTTGGATGGCGCTCTTCACCCTGCTGCGTATCTTCTTCCTGATCTTTTATCACAGCGAACTCAAAGGTATTGCCTTACCGCATGTCCTGCTGTCGCTGGTCTACGGGCTGAGCCTCGATATTTCGGCTTCGAGCTACCTGGTTTTCTTTCCGTTTCTGCTGATCAGCATAGGCTTGATGTTCGACAAGAACCGGGTGTTTTTTGTGATTGCCAACTGGTTCAATTATATTATGATCATTTTTTGCCTGCTCATTTTCTTTATCGGCGTGGGCCTGTATGCCAACTGGGGGCAAAAGATCAATTCGAAGGCGCTGTCGTTTCTGATCTATCCCAAAGAAATCGCGGGCATGATCATGGATTGGTACAACATTCTCTTCTTCGTTATTTTTGTGATCTTCGCGGCGGCGGTGATTTATGCCTACAAACGTTTTTTCATGCCACGGGCCAAGGCTTCGGTCGGTATCATCGTCAGTATCGCTTTTTTCCTTTTCTTCTCGGCAGCCTGCCTGGTGGGCGTCAGAGGGGGATTTCAGAATCTACCCATCAATAAAAGCTGGTGCTATTATTCCAAATACTCTACGCTGAACTTTGCTTCGCTGAACGATTTCTGGAATTTCTTCGATATCATCGTCAATCCTCAGATCAAGACCAATCCCTACATTTATACCGATAAGGAGACCGCCCTGAAGACCGTTGACGAACTGTATAAAACCGCCGACAGCACGGAGTATATTGTGAAAAACAACCGTCCGAACATTGTGCTCATAGTGATGGAAAGCATGAGCGCCGCATCCTCGACGGTGCGTGTCATGGGGCCGGCAT
>CAZRFL010000013.1:0-6370 GCA_964599365.1 uncultured Bacteroidales bacterium | reverse complement strand
TTTTGGAGGGAAGCCCGGCATTGCCCCCATGTTTGATTCTCTGGCGAAAGAGAGCCTGATGCTATCTAATTTATATGCTACCGGTTTCCGCACCGATCAGGGAATGGTGGCACTGGTCAGCAGTTTCCCTGCGCAACCCGTTTCGGCTATCATCAAAAACTTCGGAAAATTCGATAAACTGCCCAACCTGATTCGGACCATGGGCGATAACGGTTATCATACCTCTTATTATTTCGGCGGCGACCTGCTGTTTGCCAACACAAAGACTTATCTGGAAGTTTCGGGCATCAACCTTATGGTCGGAAAAGATGAGGTGCCCCACACCCGCGAAACCGACTGGGGAGCTTACGACGAGGATGTGTATGCCTATCAGCTCAACGATGTAGGGAAGCATAAGCAGCCTTTCTTTTCGATGATCATGACGCTGACCAATCATGAGTATTTTACGGCCGATGTGGAGAAGATTGTGGACGGCACTTCGGAGGGCGAACTGTATCACAATACGGCCCACTATGCCGATAAATGTCTTTACAATTATATCCAACTGGCCAAAAAACAGAAATGGTATGATAACACTTTGTTTATCATCACAGGCGATCATGCGCACAAGCATCCCAAGGAACGCAGATACAACGAACCCGACCGCCATCATATTCCTTTGCTGATTTGCGGTGGGGCACTGAAGGACGAATACAGAGGCAAGGTGATCCGAAAGACAGCTTCGCAGCTGGATATAGCGGCTACGATTTTAGGACAGCTGAATATCAAGAATACCGAGTTCAAATGGAGTAAGAATTTTCTGAATAAGTATTCCAAGGGTTTTGCTTTCTATACTTTCGATAATGGTTTCGGGTTTATTAACGACAGCAGCGAGGTGGTGTATGATCAGAACCTGAAAGCGAATATCATCACGCGAAATAAGATAGAGGGCGGCGATTGCAGCAGGACCCTGAAGCAAGGCAAGGCAATGCTGCAGATTGTTTTTCAGGAATATATTGACCTCTAGGGAGGAAAATTTAAGCCCCAAGTTCCAAATTTCAAGCCCCAAATTCCAGGTTTGAAGACCCAAGTTCCAAATTTGAAGCCCCAAGTTCCAAATTCCAAGTCCCAAATTTCAAAATTAAAGTCCCAAGCCCCAAATTTCAAATTCCAAATCCCAAGAGGCTTGGGTCTTGAGGCTTGAGGCTTGAAGCTTGGGGCTTGAAGCCCCTACTTCCCTACCCTGGCTTTTAGCTGCATAAAATAGTCCTTGTCCAGTGGATAGCCTAAGCGGCCGGCGGAGTTGATGTCTTCCCAGGCTTGATTGTAGTTGCCTTTCTGATTATATGAGACCGAACGGTTGACCAGAGCCGCCCCATCCTTGGGATTCAGGGAGAGGGCCTTGTTGAAATCTTCAATGGAAGCATCCAACATGTTCAGCTTGTAACGTGCCAGTCCGCGCCACGAATAGATGTCGCTCTTGGTATCGTCGAGGCTGATGGCCTTATCGAGATAATCGAGGGTGGTTTTGAAATCGTTTTTCTCGTAAGTGAGCAAGCCCAGCCAATAGTACACCTCGTAGTTGTCGGGCAGCATTTTGCGGCTGGTTTCCAGATCGGCGAAAGCCTTGTCGGGCATCTTGAGCTTGGCATAAGCCATGCCGCGCCACATAAATCCTTTGGCATCGTAGGGTTTTATCTTCAGATAGTTGTCGTAGTCGGGCAGGGCTTCCTGAAAACGATTGAGGGCGCTCAGCGAATTGGCACGGCCAATGAGCCCGTCTATGTTGTCGGGTTTGTATTTTAGGCATTTGCTGAAATCGTGAATGGCTTGTTCGTGCTGACCAATATTGTTGTAGACCACCCCGCGGTTGCTCCATGCCTGGTAATAGGTGGAGTCCATCTTGATGGCCGTATTGTATTCCACCAGAGCCTTATCGAAGTTCTTTTCCCAGCGGTGGTAGTAATAACCGAGGTTGTTGTAAGCAAAAGGCAGATAGGGATACACCTTGGTGAGATCGCGCATGAGCACTTCGCCGTTTTTCCATTTGGTGATGCGCTGCCAGGTGAGCACACTGAAAAATACCACAAAAACAGCCAGCAGTATGTGCCATAAAGGTTTCAACGACTGCAGGCCGGGCGTTTTGGCGTTAAGCCCTTTTTCGTAAAGCAGCCCGAAGATAAAGAAGAACCCAATGTAGGGCACATAGGTGTAGCGTTCGGCCATAGCCGCCCCTCCTACCGGAAGCATCTGCAACACCAAAGCTATATTGATAAAGAAAAACAAAGCGCCGAAGATGTATTCGCGGTTTTTTTTGCTATGGAACAAAGAAGTGATGAACAGATAAGCTAAATACAAGGCCGGCAAAAGGATGGTGAAGAGGGCCACGAAATAGATCCAGGAGAAGTTGCCGTTGATGCGACTGGGATAAGGATACATGGCGGCCAACTCGATGGGCACAAAGAGTTTCCAGATATAGGTCATGCTGGAATGGCAGACGATGAGCACCCGCTCGAACACGGTGAACATGGGCGTGAGATCCTGTATGGCGCCTTTTTCGCCCTGCGATTTGATGGCGATGTAACCAAAGGCCATGGACAGCAGCACAAAGGGTATCTTCTCGATGATGAGTTTCCACGAAAGTGGGCGCTTCATATAGTAATCCAGCAGCAGCAAGACTCCCGGCAAGGCCACCGCCGCCGATTTGGACAGCAGCGAGAGGAAAAAGAAGACCAGCGCCAGCACATAATAGCGGCGCTGCGACTGCTTCTGAGTGAAATAGTAGTAGTATTGTATGAGCGCCAGCAGGAAGAAGAAGGTGTACATGACGTCTTTCAACTCCGATATCCAGGCCACCGACTCCACATGCATGGGATGTATGCCGAACAACAGGGCCACGAAACCGGCTACCTCTACCCTGCGGGTGATGAGGCGGATGAAGAAGAACACCAGCCATACATTGGCCAGATGGAACAAGAGATTCACCACATGATACAAGCCGGGATGCAGTCCCGCGAAGGAGTATTGCAGGGCGTAGACAAAAGTGGTGAGGGGATGGTAGTTGCCTTTGTAGAAGGTGGTGGGGTTGAATATGGTGACGAAGTTGTCCCAGGTGATGCTGTGCACCAGCACGTGCTCGTGTATGTAGCCGCCGTCGTCCCAGTTAACAATGAATCCGTTGCCCAGAGAAGGTATGTAGACCAGGGCCGTGATGAGCAGGCAAAACAAGGCGATGAGGTTTTCGCGCTGCGGGTTGCGGCTGCCGGGCAGGGAGCCGGCCACAGGGTTTTGTTTGACAGAAGGGGCCGTTGCCTTGGCCGGGACAAAGTTTTTGTTTTTGGGTTTCTTCTGAGGACTCATGCAAGATGTTTTTTCAAAATTACATAATCCTTTCGAAACTGAAGATAAGGTTAGGGTTTTGGATTTTACATTTTACATTTTTGATTTTACATTTTTGATTTTGGATTTTGGATTTTGGATTTTCCGTTGAACATTGTTCGTTGAGCATTGAGCATTGAACATTTTTTTAATTCTCAATGATCAATTTTTAATTTTCAAGGAAGATAACCACAAACCTGCCCGGGAGGTAGGGGCACTAAGAAACACTAAGAAAATGCCACAGATTCGCAGATTAAAATTTGCGGATAATTAGCGCAGAGTGTAGAATTTTAAAATTTCATTTTAAAATTCTACGAAAATAATCTGTGAAATTCCATTAAAATAATGTAATCTGCGAATCTGTGGCGACTTTTGCGGTTAATAATATGACGATTCAGATGGCAACTTTTGCAGCTAATAATATGACGATTCATGTGGCAACTTTTGCGGCTAATAATATGGCGATTCAGGTGGCAACTTTTGAGGGAACCATTGTGACGATTCACTGACCTCCTTATGACTGAATGTAAGCAATATCTCAAATGTAATCCGCCGCGGCGGACTCAAATCTTAAATCTCAAATCTTAAATCTTAAATCTTAAATCAGTTTATACATTATAATATTTTTCTTATTTTTGTTTTTACTGTTACTTTTTAGATCACAAGGGTTTGAAATTAAGCGGTATTTTATCGAATTATTACACGCAACGGGAGCTAGCCTCCCTTGTAAAACTGCTGAAGCAAGAAGATTTGTACGACGAATGGCAGACTTCGGCACAGGGATACTATGGCCTGGACGATTGCGAAACCCGGCCCGCCAGGGAAGAGGATCTGCGGCAATTGCTCAGCGATTATCTGCGCATCACTTTCGGGCGACTGCAAGCCTTGCCTAACACCCCTTCCAATCAGAAAACTACCAAAACTATATTTTCGGCCCTGGCCCAAATGATGAATCATGCCGGATATTTTTCTATGACTGAGACTGCTGTCTTTAATCAAATACTTAACGACTTCTCCCTCTTGTTGCTCAAAGAGGGTATCACCCAATCGTGGTTACAAATTTCGCTTTTAAATCACCTGATTGTGACCTACCCCTACGACCCGGTTTCGGCCAAAGCCCTACAGGAAAACGAAGCAAAAACCTCTGGTTTTACGCTGATTTATCAGAAAATGCCGGGGGATGCGGTGCGAATGACGACGAAAAGAGATTTTATCAAAGATCTGTTGGAACTTTTTCGCGAATTGGAATGCCAGGGGGCGCTGGAGGCGCTTTTCGACCCCGGGCGTTTGCTGAAACAAATACACATCAAGCGCGATGATCTGAAAGCTTTTCTGGTATTGTTCGGTTTGATGGTCGAATGCGGGCGCATCAAATGCAGTCCGCACAAGGGTTTGTATGGTTTTCTACGGTCGCGCCTGGTGGCGGCTGGCAAACAAGATTTGCCCGAACGCGCCAATTTTAGCAAGATAAAATCGGAAGCATTGGCGCATGCAGAAACCCGTGCCTGGATGGCAGAATTTCTGTATGATTTTTTCAAAAAATATTGCCCTCCCGATAAATTTCAAACCATTTGGGATAAGCACTTTGGGTCAAACCCGCCCTCCACAATGGAATCGCTATAGCCAAGCGGAAGATGGGCGGAATATAGAACTCAGTTAATTTCTTTGATTCTGCCCCCTTTTGTAATTTCGGAATAAATTTGCCACAGCATCACATAAAAAAGCTGAAAGGCGAATAGCGAACATAATTATTAACAAAAATTTATTGCCTATGAGCGTACCTGATTCGACAGGCCCCGTAAATGCTCCAACGGCCTGTTTTGAGGAGCCCCAGAATGTGTCAGCAAAAGCCACTTATTTCAAGGATTTTGCCACCAGGATGAAAAACGATGCCCATTATACGGGTATTGTTGTAAAAATCGACGCAGGACTGGATTTAATTGGTAAATATGAACTTGCCATCATCGCTGCCCTGCCGGGAACCAAAGGCAAGGTAGCTTTCCGCAACACTTGCGAAAAAAAGATGAAAAGTTCCATGAAGAACCTTCTTTCCGAGGTTCAGGTGGTTTGCGACGACGATCCTGAGAACGCCGTTTCTCATATCGAAAGCCTGGGTATCAGCTATCGTACACGCGAAGCGGTTACCAAAGAAGCTATCGAGATCCGTTGTGGCAAAGTCTCTGGTACTTTTGTTTTGCTGGTTCGTAAACCAAAAGGAAAATTTGCTGTTCTATGGGAAATCACCACCACACCTGATGATAGTAAATCGTGGAAAACGGCTGACTTCAGCCATAATACCCATGGTTTTATCGAAGGTTTGATGCGCGGTACTACTTATTATTTCAGAGCAAAGACATCGTCGTCGGTCACGGGAAAGAGTGATTGGACACAGGTTTTTGATATTCTTTGCAATTAGTATTTTTATTTCACTTTTTAAGCAAACTGCTGTCGAAACGATCGACAGCAGTTTTTTTTTGTCACAGCCCACCCAATTTGCCTCATGCACTCTATTAATAAAAAAGGGACTCTTTTGGCAGAAAAGGGGCTTTTTTAGCAGAAAAGGGACTTTCTTAGTAGAAAAGGGACTTTTGTAATAGAAAAGGGACTCTTTAAATAAAAAAGGGACTTTCTTAATAGAAAAAGGACTCTTTTAGCAGAAAAGAGACTTTTGTAATAGAAAAGGGACTCTTCTAGCAGAAAAGGGACTTTCTTAATAGAAAAGGGACTTTTTTACCAGAAAAGGGACATTTCGGGCAGAAAAGGGACTTTTTGCATAAAAAAGGCCATCAACGAAAAAATACTTTCAAAGGCGAATGATCTGACGCAAAAAATAAAATGGATACGGGTAGATTTGTTTTGAAATATTTTTTTACTTTTGATGTAAGAAAAAGAGTAAAAAAGGTGAAGCAAGCCGCCCAAATACGGAAATAATCCTTCACAAAGGTGAAGCAAGAAGACGTTATCAGCAACCCTAATAAAAATTTAGGACAAAAATATTGACAAATTAGAAACA
>CAZRFL010000012.1:1422-70132 GCA_964599365.1 uncultured Bacteroidales bacterium | reverse complement strand
ACCGAGATACAAGCCGCTACCTGCTTTGCAATGCAGAAGGAAATATTTCGGGATGGCGAAATACCAAAACAGGGGAAGAAATCATTGCAAAGCCCTCAACGGAATACTCAGAAGTTGCCTTCAGCGGAATACAAATCATTGATCCCAAACTTTTCGAATGCAATCATCTTACAGGAAAATTTTCCCTCACCAACATGTATCTGGAACTGGCCAAAACCCAAACTATAGCAAGCTATCTGGATAAGGGACTGTGGTTCGACCTGGGTAAGCCTGAGAATATTACGGAAGCAGAATCAACATTTTTTCAATAGCTCATGGAATTCCTTAAAAAGACAGCCGAATACGTGCTGCAAGAACATGCAGAGCATCTGAGCGAACTATGCATAGTGCTTCCCAACCGTCGTGCGGGGGTATTTCTGAAGAAGCACTTTTCCAGCCTCATCACTTCTCCTGTTTTTTTGCCACGCATTGTTTCCATTCAGGATTTCATTGTTGATCTGTCAGGCACGTTGGTTACCGACGAATACACCCTGCTCATCGAATTGTATAAAAGTTACGTAACGGTTAAGAAAGAAGGTGCCGAGAGTTTTGATGATTTCCTGAAATGGGGCAACAAACTATTGCAGGATTTTGATGAAATAGACCAGCATCTGGGTGATGCCCGCTATGTGTTCACTTATCTGAAAGAAGAAAAGAACCTGGCACTCTGGGCACTTGACAGAACACCCCTCAGTGATTTCCAGGTGAACTATCTCGGATTCTATGGCATGTTGTACGACATTTATCTGGAGTTTAACAAAAGGATGCAGGCATTGCAGGCAGGAAACTATGGCATGGCATGCCGAAAGGCTGTCGCAAACATCAACGATGAGACCTTTGTCCCTAAATTCCAAAAGGTGATCTTCACCGGGCTGAATGCATTGACGCGTTCGGAAGAAGTGATATTGGGATTTTTTGCTGAAAGAAAACTTTCGAAGATGCTTTGGGATGCTGACAACTATTATGTGGCCAACAAACAACAGGAGGCGGGAACTTTTATCCGCAAGCATCTGAAAGGTCTGGAGCCGGAAAAGGTGAAATGGATAGGCAACGAACTGGCAACAGAGAAAAAAGAGATCAACATCATAGGGGTTTCGGGGAATATAGGTCAGGTGAAATTCACAGCCAACGAGATCAGCCGCCTGCTGGGCGAAAAAACACCCACCGAAAACATTTCTATTGTGTTGAACGAAGAAAGCCTGCTAATTCCCTTACTGAATTCCATTCCCGAAGGCATCAACGCCTTCAATATCACCATGGGCTTTCCCCTCAAACTCACTCCCATCTATAGCCTGATAGAACTGATATTTACCCTGCAGCTGAATTCCGAAAGGTTTCGCTCCATAAAACAGACCAACGAACCCCTGTTTTATCACAAAGACCTGCAAAAGCTTTTCAGTCACAATTATTTTCCGGTTTTGCTGGGCAAAAAGAACATTCGCGATGCGGCAGCCCGCCTGACCGAGCAGAAAAAGGTGTTCTATACCCGTTTTGAAGTCCATGGTCTTTTATCCAAAATGGACAAATCCCTGGCCGATTCCCTTTCATATATTTTCGAACCCTGGCAGCAGGAGAGCAAGAGAGCCATTGAATGTCTGTTACAACTCATCGACCAGATCAGGGAGCAGATAGGCAACGATAAAGGCATAGAGATAGAACTGCTGTTTGCCGCCTACAAAATTCTGCAGCGACTCAGCGATATCAGCAAAACTGACGACATCAGCATGTCGGCCACCACCCTACAGATACTTTTCGATCAGAACATTTCCCAATCCACCGTTCCTTTTGTGGGCGAACCCCTGAAAGGATTACAGATCATGGGTATGCTCGAAACACGCGCCCTGGATTTCGATACCATTTTCATGCTTTCGGTCAACGAAGGGGTGCTGCCCAAAGGCAAAACTGTAAATTCTTTTATCCCCCACGGCATTCGCATAGATGCCCATTTGCCCACCTACAAACAGAACGAACAGATCTTTGCCTATCATTTCTATCGTTTGTTGCAGGGATGCAAAAAAATCTACCTGCTGTATAACACCCAACCCGACGATATGGGCGGAGGCGAGCAAAGCCGTTTCATCAACCAGTTAGTTTACGAATTGCCCAAATACAATCCTGACATCATTATAAAGGTGCAAAACCTCAGCATCCCTCCCCTGCAGGAAGGCGCAGAACCTATCGTGATCAAAAAGACCGCAGACATCATCGACAAACTAAAAAAGATAGGCGAAAGAGGCTTTTCGCCTTCGGCCCTCAATAGTTTCAGGAAATGCAAACTGCAGTATTATTTCAACTACATAGCCGAGATCAAAGAAGCCGATGAACTTACCGAGATCATCGACCAGCAGGAGTTCGGCAATTATCTGCATGCGGTTCTTGAGAAACTGTTTACTTCACTGGCAGGTGAAGAGCTTAACATCGAAAAGATAGAAGCATTGTACACCACCTACGAAAAGATCCTGACAGAGGAGTTCGAGGCACAGGATTCTTCCAAACTCGAACGTATGAGTGGTAAGAACCTGCTGATATTTCATGTGATCAAAGATTATCTCAAAGACTTCCTCAACAAACAAAAGGATATCACCGCCGAAAATCTTCAGCATTACAAAACCTACCGTATTCTCGCCATCGAAAAAAAACTGAGCGTGCAATATCAGGTCGAAACCGCGGAGGGCAGCATTCCTGTCAACATAATTGGAAAGATCGACCGCATCGACCAAATGGACGATCACATACAGATCATCGATTACAAATCGGGGGATGTCCGTTCTAAATTCTTCGACACAGTCAATTTGTATGCTGACCAGCAGAACCCTAAAAACGATTATGGTTTTCAGTTGTTGCTCTATTTATGGCTGTTTGGCAAAAGTCCCGAATCACCTTCTTTTAAGAGTGTACATTCCGGCGTATGGAGCTTCCGCAAAATACAGGATGGCATCAAAAACCTTGTCGTCGACACCAAAACCAAAGCCCCCAACATGGGCGCAGAACAACTGCAGGAATTCGAATTCTACCTCTCGGGCTTATTGCAGCAATTGTTCGATGTGGATGACGATTTTGTGCAAACCTTAAATGAAGATAACTGCCGGTATTGTCCCTATAAGGGAATTTGCAGGAAAGGGTAGGGACAATTGTTAAATTGTTTTATTGTTAAATGGTTGGAAAACCGATTTGGATGTAAAGAAAAAAGGCCTGCAATTTAGCAAGCCTTTCAGTTATTTTGGTTTTGGAGGCGAAGCCTCAGTTGATATTTTGATGGTCCAAAGGACTCCTTTGGAGAGGCGGAGCATGCCGCCGAAAGGGATATTTTAGTTCGCAATGCAAATATTTTTGTCCGAAAGACAAATGTTGCGCTCCGAAAGACAAATGTTGCGGTCCAAAGGACAAATGATTTGGAGCACAAGACAAATGATTTGCTCCGTCGGACAAATGATGTGCCGCATCGGACAAATGATTTTGACAAAAGGACAAATGATTTGTTGCATCGGACAAATGATTTTGGCAAAAGGACAAATGATTTGTTACATCGGACAAATGATTTTGGCAAAAGGACAAATGATTTGTCGCACAAGACAAATGATTTTTCATTTTTCCTGAACTTTTTTGATGAAAAAATCGGGGTGTATCAATACAAAATATTGTTAACGTGGGTTTTGAACAAAATAATGGTCTCGATCAAGAAAATTTGAAAATTGCAAGGCCATGAATTATTACTTATAATGACAATGAATGACAATTAATGACGCGACCTGTCCCGTACATTGAGCTTGTCGAAGTGTCGGGAAGCAAATGACAATGAAGGACAATTCCTATTGACTTGTGGCTATTACGACAAGTACTTCCCCACAATCGGCAGTCTCCTCCCCATACCAAAAGCCTTGGGCGAAATGCGCAAAATGGGAGGTGTCTGGTAGCGTTTATATTCGCTGGTGTTCACCAGTTTCAGTATGCGGTGCACCATGTCGTCTTCATAACCCATAGCAATAAGTTCGTTGGGGCCTAGGCGGCGTTCTATATATTGGAACAATATCTCATCCAGAATAGAATATTCAGGCAGGGAATCCGAATCTTTCTGGTCGGGTCGCAGTTCTGCCGAAGGGGGTTTCTGAATCGTATTCTCCGGGATGATCTCTTCCTCACGATTCACAAACTGCGCGAGATGATACACCTGGGTTTTATACACATCGCCCAAAACCGACAAACCGCCGCACATATCTCCGTAAAGGGTTCCGTAACCCACGGCAGCCTCGCTTTTGTTGGAAGTATTCAGCAAAATATGTCCGAACTTGTTCGAAACAGCCATCAGCAAAACAGCCCGTATGCGCGCCTGAATATTCTCTTCGGCTATATTAAAAGGCTGCCCGGTAAACAAAGGCGCAAGGGTTTCTTCAAAGGTATGGTAAGCTGGTTCTATAGGGATGATCTCATATTTACACCCCAGGTTTTTGGCCAGTTGTATGGCATCATTCACCGAATGGTCGGATGAAAACTTCGAGGGCATCAGCACACCCAGCACATTTTCGGCTCCCAATGCTTCCTTGGCAATCACCATGGTAAGCGCCGAATCTATACCCCCCGAAAGTCCGAGAATGGCTTTCGTAAAGCCCATTTTGGAGAAATAATCTCTTACACCCAAAATCAAAGCCTCATAAATGCGTTCTATCTTGTCGGGTATCTTAACCGAAGGGTTCTCCATCGCCGGCTTATCCAGATCGAAAGTGGTCAGGCTTTCTGTAAAGAAAGGACATGCGGCTATAGTATTGCCTTCGGCATCCATGGCCATAGAGCCTCCATCGAAGATCAGTTCGGTTTGAGCGCCCACATGGTTCACATAAACCACAGGCAATTTATATTTCAGGGCATTGGTGATCAGTATCTCCTTGCGTATCTCATGCTGATTGTAGTGAAAAGGGGAAGCCGCAATATTGATAAGCAGGTCCGGCTGAAGTATACTTAGTTCGGCCATAGGTTCCATCACATATTGAGGGTCGTTGTTCACATTCCAAAGGTCCTCGCATATGGTCAGGGCAATGCGGTGCCCTTTGAATTCAAACACATCGAAAAGTGTATTGGGTTCGAAATAGCGGTACTCATCGAACACATCATAATTAGGCAGCAATGATTTATGCTGAACAAACACCACCTTTTGATCGGAAATGAAATAGGCAGAGTTGAAAAGGTTCTTGCCTGCTATACCCGGGTTCACCGAAGGGGCGCCGACTATAACAGCAATGCCGGCAGTATGCTGCACAATATCCGCTATGGCTTGGTTGCAACGTTGAATAAAATCGGAAAATTCGAGAAAATCGCGCGGAGGATAGCCGCAAACAGAGAGCTCCGGAAAAACAACCAGATCAGCCTGATTAAGCTTTGCCTCCTCGATGGTGTTAATGATCTTCTGACAATTCAGCTCAAAATTGCCTACATGGAAATTCAGTTGAGCCAAAGCAATTTTCATAGTGGTGGTATGTTCTAGAATAATATCCCCAGCGACATTTCGAAATAGTTTATCTTGGCATTCTCTTTTATTTCAGGTTTTGCCAGATTAGTACTGGTGAGTGCATCCGTAAACCCATTATTATAGGTAAGTCCCAGATTGACCGAAATAATCTTGGCAACTTTATAAGTGGCACCTACGCCTATGATCATGGATTCGCGGATAAAACTTACTTTTGTGATTTTTTTGTTTTCAACTAATATTGGAGTACTAGTAGCGTCGTCTGGAGTAAATTTGTCATTTGCTTTAGCACTCAGCTTAAAGGAAGTGCCTAATCCAAATTTCGCATATATAGCGAATTTGCCCAACATATTTCCGGTAGTTCCTATCATTACCAAGGGAATTTCAAGATACTGGAGTTTATATTTCCTCTCCAAAATACCTGTAGTATCCTTAACATCAGGATACCTTGTTTCGTATTTCAACTTACCTCCGGTATAAACAACGCTTACTCCGGTTCCTATACCTAGGTTGTCAATAAAAAAATAATTGAATTCGGCGCCGTAGCCCATGTTAATGGTGGAACCGTCGGATTTATAAACTGCACCGTCAACATTGGACTTCATCCAGCTAAGATTGGGCGTGCCATGCAAACCAAAATTAAAAGCCCTGTCCTGAGCCTTCAGTCCAGAAAATGCGACTAACAAAACACTTAAAATCAAAACCTTTTTCATAATACACTGATTTAATTTACAGCAAAATTAATATAATAAGCAACGGCAAAATCAGTTTAAATAATAATTTTGCACTAAAATATAAACATACAGGGATGAAACGTTTTCTTATACTAAGCCCGCTGCTGGTCTGTCTTTATTTGTTCACGGCTTGCAGTTGCAATCACAAAAAAGACAATAAAATTGATGCTCCCAAAATAGAAAAGAAAGTGGTGGTAAAGATCAACCGTTACGATAAGGAACTCTTTGCCATCAATAAAAAAGACCTGAAAAACGAACTGGTGAAGCTAAAACCGAAATACAGTTTCTTTCTCGACGGAGATTTGAACGACCCGGCCAACCTCAAACAGTATGCTGAATACCTGAACGACCCCGAAATGATTAAGAATTATGAGGAAGTACAGAAACAATATTCGGATTTGAGCAGTCTTGAGAAAGAACTTTCAGGAATGATATCCTATTTTGCCTATTATTTCCCTGACCATCGATTACCAGAGGTTTATACTTATGTCTGCGGTATGGATTTCGAACATCCGGTAATCTATGCCGACAGTGTATTACTCATAGCTCTGGATATGTATCTCGGGAAAGATTACCCCCTGTATAGTCAGGTTGGATTGCCTATCTTTATCAGAAAAGGCATGACCAAAGAATATATTGCCAAAGATTGCGCCCAGGCCATTGCAAAATATTACGATTACGAAGAACTGAAAGATGCCACCTGCCTGGACTATATGGTATATAGCGGCAAGCTGCAGTTTTTCATTGATGCTTTGCTGCCCGAAACACCTGACAGCATTAAAATGGAATACTCCCAAAAGCAACTCGACTGGTGTAATGATAATGAATCGAAAATGTGGGCCTTTTTCATCAACAATAAGATGCTTTACAGCAAAGATTATACAGCCTTCATGAAATTTATCAGCGACGGTCCCTTTACCACTGCCTTCGGCAAGGAATCACCTGCCCGCACCGGAACATGGATAGGTTGGCAGATCGTCAGGGACTATATTCGCAATACCGGACAGATCAATCTCAAGAAGCTTATCGAGACAAAAGATTCGCAGCAGATACTACAGATCTCAAAATACAAACCCAAAAAGCCATGAGAAACTTAGTCCCGGGTATTCTGATCTTTCTGTTCATGATGGCTTTTGCCCATGGGCAAACCACAAGCATCAACTGTAAAGTCTTTGACATGAACACCTCGAAGATCCCTGACAATATCATCAAGACATTAACCACCGATAATATGGACCAGGTTTGGTTTGCTACGGGCGATTGTTTTTTCGGAGGAAAGTTGGTAATGTTCAATGGCTACGACTTCGCTATTTTTGATTCTACCAATTCGGGGCTCAGGGATAAATTTGTTACCACCATTTTTGTCGACAACGACAACCGCAAGTGGATAGGAACAAGATATCATGGAGTGTACCTTTATAATGATACTAGCTGGGTGAACTATAATCCTGACAACAGCGGACTCAGCGATGTGCATATAACTGCCATGGCACAGGATCGCAGCGATGTAATGTGGTTTGCCACCGACAAAGGATTGTGCTCATTCAATGGGCAACATTGGACGGCTTATACTACTCCGAATTCGAAACTGCCCGACAATTTGGTTAATGCACTGGCCGTGGACAAGCAAAATAACAAATGGATAGCCACCAACAGCGGTTTTGCGAAATTCGACGGGACGGAGTTCACCGTTTATCAGAAAAACAATTCGCAGCTTCCTAACAACCAGGTGAACGACGTGTATGCCGATGCTTCAGGGACAGTTTGGGTTGTCTACTGGAGCGGTCTTATCAAAATTGAGGGTGAACACTGGACCTTTTATACTTCAGAAAATGCCGGACTGCAGAAATTCACCGACTACAAACCCTGCATGGACAACACAGGCGTGATGTGGTTTGGCTCGGGCAACGGCATCATCCGTTGGGAAGGCACAAAGTGGAACCTTTACAATCCTTTGAACTCCTGCCTGCCAAGTTTCTTCGTCAATAAAATTGCTGTCGACGGACGCAACCGCAAATGGTTTGCCACCAATGATGGCCTGGTTTTAATAGAATAGATTATGTCCCTGTTGAATGATATCATAGAGCAATTGAGAGCCGCAGGCAGCGAAGCCAATCGTGAAGGCATGGCCCGATTCGGCATCACTGCAGATAAAGCCTTGGGGGTACCCCTTCCCTATTTACGACAGCTGGCCAAAGTTCATCAAAAAGATCACAACCTAGCCATGCAACTTTGGGAAACAGGCATACATGAAGCACTTATAATGGCTACCATGGTCGACGATCCCGCCAGAGTGACCAATGAACAAATGGAGCAATGGGTCTCGGAGTTTGATTCCTGGGATGTGTGCGATCAATGCTGCAGCAATTTGTTCGACAAAACCCCTTATGCCTTGCAAAAGATTTCGGAATGGACCAAACGTGAAGAAGAATATGTGCGACGTGCCGGGTTTGTATTGATGGCCTGCCTGGCGGTGCACGACAGGGAAGCAAGGGATGAGGTTTTCGAAAGATTTCTGCCACTTATTGTGCAATATTCTACTGACAGCCGCAATTTCGTCCGCAAAGCAGTGAACTGGGCACTAAGACAGATAGGCAAGCGCAATCAGACTCTGTACGATCAGGCTCTGAAAGTATCAGAGAGCCTTATGAACTCAGAAAACAAGACCGCCCGATGGATAGGCAGCGATGCTTACCGCGAACTCATGGGCCAAACGGCCATCAACCGCATGAAACGAAGCCAGGAAAAATTTGACAAACGAAAACAGTAAAGACGCAAAATTTTGCGTCTCTAATTTAACATCAATATCAACAATGAAAAACAAAACCATGGATGCTATTAAAACCATTATGGGTCATCGAACCATACGCAAATACAAATCTGATCCCATAGCTGAGGATGTACTCAAACAAATTCTGGAAGCCGGGACACGCGCTTCGACCACCGGCAATATGCAGGTGTATAGCATCATCGTTACCCGCGATGAGGCCAAAAAGAAAAAACTCTGGGAATACCATTTCAAACAGAATATGGTGCTGCAAGCTCCCGTGGTGCTCACCTTCTGTGCCGATTTCAACCGTTTTAACCAATGGTGCCTGCAGCGCAAGGCCGAGCCGGGCTACGATAATTTCCTTTCGTTTACCACTGCCGCCATCGATGCCTTGCTGGCAGCCCAAAATGTAGCCATTGCCGCCGAGGCCCATGGTTTGGGGATATGCTATCTGGGAACCACTACCTATAATGCCGACAAACTGGTTGATTTCTTTGATTGTCCCGAGGGTGTTGTTCCAATTACCACACTGGTGGTAGGTTATCCCGACGAAACTCCGGAATTAACAGACCGCCTGCCCATGGAAGCCGTTATTCATCAGGAAAAATACAAAAAATACACTGCCAAAGCCATAGATAAATTCTATAAAGAAAAAGAAAGCCTGCCGCTGACGGCCAAACTTCTTGAAGAAAACCAGTTGGAGACGCTGGCGCAGATCTTTACACAAAAGCGCTACACCAAAGGCGACAATGTGGCTTTCTCCAAAAGCTTCCTGAGGGTGATCACCCGGCAGGGGTTTATGAATTTTTAGGCATTAGGAGTTAGTTATAAGTTAGAGGGAGCAGGGATATTTGTTTATCTGGCATAAAGAATGCCATTTTAATCATTCAATATTCTGACTTCGCCCTCTTGGAGGGAGATTTGAAATAAATTTGCTAATTGCAACAAATTAATACCCTGTTTCGAAGAAAGTAAATGGGTCTATACAGTTGTATAGATGCATTAGCTGTGCGGGAAACTGGTCTGTACGGTTGTATAGGTGAGTTTCCCGCGGAGGAAACATGTCTGTACAGGTGTATAGATGAGTTTCCCGCGAAAGAAATGCGTCTATAATGTTGTATAGACTAGTTTCCCGCAGAGGAAACACGTCTGTACAGGTGTATAGGTGAGTTTCCCGCGAAGCGAACACATCTAGACTGTTGTATAGACTAGTTTCCCGCGAAGGAAACATGTCTGTACAGGTGTATAGGCCAGTTTCCCGCGCGGGAAACTGGTCTATCCGGAATTCAAACAATTTCCATATATTAATGAAGTTTGGGAACTCCTCAAGTATAAAGCACAGTATATAAAACACTTTAGGAATAAATTTTTGCACGAATGTTTTTTTTATCCCGAATATTCTTCGTATCAATAATGCTCAGGAGAAGTTTTCAGAAGTCATAACCTGAGAAAAGTCCATTATATTTTTCACCCTCCCTCGTAATCTAATTTCTTCCTGAAATTCTCAAACTTTCGGCAATTTCAAATTATTTCCCTATATTTGTTTGTAAATTCATACGCGTATGCAAAAGTTTATCGCTCTCTTATCATTTCTGTTGTTAAGCATAGCTTCCTTTGCCCACGAAAAAGACTCGCTTACCTCTCAGCACCTGCGTTTCGTCGAAAACAAAGGCCAATGGGATGCCCGTGTTCGCTACAAGGCCGACCTCAATGAAGGATACCTTCAATGCCTGCCCAATGGACTGCAATTCGTCTTCCGCAACATGCAGCAATATCAAAAACTGCTCTCCTACAAGCTCAATCCTGTCAACAAAGAAATTCATCCCGATTCTTCCGAATATATCATAGATTATCACGCTTATCGGGCTACCTTCGTAAACTCCAATCACGAGGTTGAGATCATACCTTCTGAACCGGGGTCAGACTATAGCAATTATTTTCTGGGCAGTGATCGCTCCAAATGGGCCTCAGGTGTGCTCAACTTTCAAAAAATCTCCTACATCAACCTTTATGATAAAATTGATCTGGAGCTGCTCGAAAACAAACAATTGCTCAAGTATCAGTTCATTCTTCACCAAGGAGCCGATGCCCGCAACATCGCCATCGATTACGATGGTGTGACCAACATTTCTATTCAACAACGCAACCTTATCATCAAAACTACCGTCAACCAGGTTACTGAATTGGCGCCTATTGCCTATCAGATGATCAACGGGCAGCGTATCGAAGTATCCTGCAATTTCGCTCTGAAGAAAAACCGTCTGAGTTTTGAATTTCCGGAAGGCTATAACAAAGATTACGAACTGGTGATTGACCCTGTTTTGATATTTTCCACCTATTCAGGATCCATGGCCGATAACTGGGGCTTCACAGCCACTTACGATGATCTGGGCGATACCTATTCAGGCGGCATTTGTTTTAACGATATTGTTAACGGCTATCCGGTTTCGCCCGGAGCTTTTCAGGTAAACTTTGGCGGAGGCGAAGGCACCTATAGCGGGGGGTGTGATGTTGCCATTATTAAATACAACCCTTCCGGAACTTCGCGCCTTTATGCCACTTATTTGGGCGGTTCTAAAAACGATCTTCCGCATAGTACTATAGTCGACATTAATGGCAACCTTTTGCTTTTCGGCACCACGGGTTCCCCTGATTTTCCCATGGGGGCCAATGCTTTCGATGCAACTTTCAACGGAGGTGGAAATATCACCTACGACAATGTGCTCACTTTTGCTTTGGGAGTGGATATGTGGGTTGCCAAGCTCAATGCAGCAGGCAATCAACTATTGTCGTCCACTTATCTTGGTGGAACGGGCAACGATGGTCTTAATCTTTATGCTCCGCTTTCGCACAATTATGCCGACGGTGCCCGGGGAGAGATCAATATCGACATAAACAACAATGTGTATATAGTCTCCACTACCTCTTCGGCCGATTTCCCTGTCACCCCCGGTGTATTTCAGCCTTCTTCAGCAGGAGGAACTCTTGACGGATGTATCAGTGTGCTCGACAACAACCTTCAAAACATGATATGGTCGTCCTATTTGGGAGGCTCGCAATTGGATGCCATTTATGGTATTACCGTCGACGACACCATGAACATTTATGTTTGCGGAGGAACCACCTCCACCGATTTTCCCAGCACACCAGGCGCTTACCAAACTACTTACAACGGGGGAACATCCGATGGATTCATCACACGAATTGCTCCGAACGGAAGTAGCATACAGGCATCCACCTACTACGGTTCATCGTCATACGATCAAAACTACCTCATGGATCGAAGTAAAAAAGGTCACATTTTTGTTTACGGACAAACCACAGATGCAGGGAGTGTATTTATACAAAATGCTGCCTGGAACCAACCGGGAGGAGGACAATTCATTACCAAATTCAATCCTAAACTCAACAGCCGTGTGTGGTCCACAGCATTCGGAACCGGAAGCGGCATCATCAATATATCCCCAACAGCATTCCTGGTCGATCTCTGTGCTAAAATTTACCTATCGGGATGGGGAGGTTCGCTCAACGGCAGCGGTGGCACCAGTGGTCTGCCTATTTCGGGTAATGCCTTTCAATCATCAACAGATAACAATGATTTCTACCTTTTGGTAATTAAAGATGATGCTTCGGCCATGGAATACGGAACGTATTTCGGGGGACCTTTCAGCCAGGAACACGTTGACGGGGGCACTTCGCGTTTCGACCGTAAAGGAAAAATATATCAGTCAGTCTGTGCCGGTTGCGGCAGCAACGACGATTTCCCTACCACACCCGGAGCCTGGTCGAACACCAACAACAGCAATAATTGCAACAACGGGACCTTCAAGTTCGATTTCATGTTGCCTATTACCATTGCCGATTTCCATCTTCCACCTGTCATCTGTCTGCCTGATTCGGTACATTTCAATAACACTTCTTACTCAGGAGGAGTAGGCATGACCTTTTCATGGGATTTTGGCGACGGGACCTATTCTACTCTCACCAACCCCACACATTATTATAATAACAACGGCATTTACATTGTGACCCTGGCGGTGACCGATACCGGAACCTGTAACTTCTCCGATACCATTGCAAAACAGGTATTGGTACTTTCCAATACCAGTGATACTATTCCCACCAAACGTATATGCAATGGCGATTTCACACAGATTGGGATATTGCCTACGGGCGATTCTACAGTAACCTTCCAGTGGTCACCGGCATTCTTCCTTAGCGATCCTCACATATGCAATCCCATTGCCAATCCACCCATATCAATGACTTACACACTATTGGTTTCGAACGGAGTTTGCACTGATACACTTCGACAAAACCTGGTGGTATATAATCTGGATGCCTTTGCGGGAAGCGACACCACCACCTGCGACGGGCAAATAACCTTAACAGCAAATACGGGGCAGGATGCGAATGTTTTCCATTGGTCGACCAATCACGACTTTACGGACTGGTTAAATATGCCCCATTCCAATCCCTCCATCACAACCAACATCACAGCCCCTACTTATTATTATGTGTCGGTCGACAACGGGTATTGCACTGCCATTGACAGTGTGTTGGTTTCATTTGTTGTAGTGGCCGATTCGTTTAACATACATCCGCCAGCCTGCCACGATAGTTGCGATGGATGGGCAGCAGTTTTGATCTCCGCAGGGACTCCTCCTTTCACATACAACTGGAGTAACGGAGGCTCCAACGATACTATTTCCGGATTATGTGCCGGCACTTATACGGTAACAGTTACAGATCTATCCACCTGTATTTCGGTTTCTACAGTTATACTTCCCCAACCTGATCCACTATTGACTAATGCTCAACTGGTGAATCTTCCCTGTGATGAAGCCTGTGTGGGAAGTATTACATTAAATATGACAGGCGGTACTCCCCCCTATTCCTATAGCTGGAGTACCGGTGGTGCTACAAATCAAATCAGTGGGCTTTGCGCAGGAACATATTCTGTTACTATTAACGATTCAGAACTTTGTCAGTTGACAGAATCGTTTACACTAATTGTTGATTCTATATTCAGCCATGTGGATGTATATTCCGATAAGGATACCATATATCAGGGACAGTCAACCGGTCTGCATGCAACAACTATCCCAACCTGCAGTTACACATGGGTACCCTCCACTGGTCTTGATGATCCCAATTCAGCCAACCCCATTGCCAGTCCCACTCAAACCACCACATACATATTGACCATCTCCGACCCTAACGGATGCACCTATCTGGATACTCTAAAAATAACCGTTCTGGAAGTTTTCTGTGTCGATCCTTATGTGTATGTTCCCAATGCATTCACTCCCGATGGAGATGCCCGTAACGATGTATTATTCGTCAGAAGTAAAATGGTTTCTGAAATGGACTTCCTGGTCTACGACCGATGGGGCGAAAAAGTATTCGAGTCCCACGACATGAACATTGGATGGGACGGAACCTACCGTGGTAAGAAATGCGATCCCGGAGTGTTTGTCTACTACCTGGATGCCACCTGCCACAATAAGGTGAAATACCTGAAAAAAGGGAATATTACCCTGTTGCGTTAGAAGCTGATTAAATTATTTTTTGATCTTTCTCACGGAATCTATCACAGTCCCGTCAACCCATTTTATTACGGCCACGATCTCATCTTCAAACTCCAGTTTTTCTGGCTTTCCACAAATGGCTTCCGCTTCGGCTTTCAACTCTTGAATGGTTTTGATAGGCAAAGTAGAGTTCTTCATCTTTTCTATCAAGTCTGTCCTAAGGGGATTAATAGCAATGCCGCGCTCGGTAACGATTACATCAATCAGTTCCCCGGGCCCGCAGATAGTAGTAACTTCATCAATTATTACAGGTATCCTGTCGCGGAATAATGGAATGGGGAGTATGGTGCATTTCGAGAAGATACAATTCTGCCATCCCCCAATACCATGAAGCAACACTCCGTCTGAATGAGTCACCACATTGGCATTGAAATTCACATCCACTTCTGTGGCACCAAGAATCACAACATCTGTCATAGATGAGAAGTTTCCCTTACCGTGGTAATTATAGCTGGTAAATGGGCTAGTGTTGATATGGTTGGCATTTTCGCGCATCGAACGAACTCCTTCCAGATCGAAAGTTTGACCATCAAGAATGTAATCCGTGAGTCCTTCTTCCAGCATTTTTACCAGATATTTATTACTACCACCACGAGCAAAACGTGCTTTCATTCCTCTTTCGCGCAGCATATCGGCAAAATAAACACCAATGGAAAGTGCGGTTCCGCCTGCACCAGCCTGAAAAGAGAATCCATCTTTTATGATACCTGCTTCATCGCAAAATTGGGCTGACATTTCTGCCAATAAAAGTCGGTCAGGGCTTTTAGTAATCTCAGTAGTTCCTGAAACAATCTTTTCAGGAATACCTATCTTGTCCATTACCACAACATAGTCAACAAGATTTCCGTGGATTTGCCAGGGTATACATGGGAATGGAACCAAATTATCAGTAACAACAATAACTTTATCGGCGTATTGAGAATCAGCTAGCGCAAAACCCAGTAAACCACAAGCCGCCTGGCCTCTATCGCCAGTAGCATTACCAAATGGGTCAGCCGTTGGAGCAGCGATTACCGCAATATCAATATGAACATCCCCATCCTGCACTGCCTGGTATCTGCCTCCGTGAGATCTAAGAACTCCTAAGCCTTTCATTTTTCCATCTGAAGTAAAACGACCCAATGAACCGTTCATACTTCCTTCTATGTGATGAATTGTACCATCTTCCAGATATTTTACCAGGGGAGAATGGCATTCGAAAGAAGCAGAAGGAAACCACATCAGGTCCTTAACACCCATTTCGGATGCGATATCAAAAATTTGTTCAGCAATCAGGTCGCCATTGCGAAAATGATGATGAGTCGATATAGTCATTCCATCTTTCAGACCTGCCTGTATTAAGGCCTGCTTCAAGGTGGGAACGGTTTTATTGCCGTCTGCCGGATAATCGGCACAGCTTGAAATCGGTGGAGCATATTTCCGGCCGGTGGGTTTATATTTTCCCACACCCATATAAGGAACAGCGGGTTGGCCATTAATCTCAGTTGGCACTATGCGTCCCAAAGCATTTTTTACAAGCTTATCATACTTTTTCATTTTCTTCTTCCTTCCAGTTTTTTGAAATTTTACCCAACGAAATTGCTATATCAATAATTTTTTGCGCTCTCTTCACTACTGGAGCATCAATCATTTTTGTTCCAAGAGATACTACACCAAGGCCTTTTTCCTGTGCAATCATGAAAGCCTTTACTATTTTCTTTGCTTTTTCAATTTCAACTGCATCAGGAGCAAAATACTCATGAATAACCCTAATCTGACGAGGGTGAATGCATCCCATTCCATCAAATCCCAGAGCCTTTGATTTTATAACATTTTGTTTTAAACCTTCCATGTCAGCAACATCCGAAAACACAGAATCTATAGCCTGAATTCCTGCAGCATGGCAAGCATTAACTATCATGCTTCGTGCAAAGAATGATTCGGAAGCTTCGTTTGTTCTTCTGACACCAAGATCAGCAGTATAATCTTCCAGTCCTATTGCCAAAGCGACAACATTTTCAGCAGCAGTAGCAATTTCAAAAGCCTTCATCACACCCAAAGCGCTTTCAATAATAGGCATCAGCCATATACTACCATTTATGTTTTTAGCTTTTCGAATTTCATCAATCCGTGAATTAACCTGACGGATCTGTTCTGCACTTTCGCATTTCGGAACCAATATCAGATTTACATTATTTGGAACAATTAGTTTCAGATCATCTAGCCCCCTGGGTATCTGATTGATTCTCACCATTCTTTCACAGCCATAAAAATCAAGGCTTCGTAAGGCATTCCGAACCACAAATCCTGCTTCGTATTTTTTATCTGGAGCAACAGCATCTTCTAAATCAAGAATAATCCCATCGGGATTATGAATCCCTGCATTAATCATAAGATTAGTAGTATTTCCCGGAAGATATAGCCTAGAATAACGGTTGCGGCTCTTTTCGGTAGAATAACGATTTGATTCCAGAAAAGGTGTTAAATACTCTTTATCCGTTTGAATCAATAATTTTATAGCTGCTTCCATGCGTGCTGCAATGAGAAAAGCTAAAGCTCCCGAATCCTCAATACTGACTTTTGCATTTTTAATTTCGAAGAAATTCAGAATATCTTTAACCTGCTCGACAATTGTTTTGCCATAAAGTGCCTTGACCTTACTAGTCAATTCAATTATAATACCTCCGGAATCGGTCAATTCCAACGAAATAAAGCAGTCGGATCTTACTCCTTTACCCTTATTTCCAATAGTTACCAACTTATTTTGCTCCATAATGTAAAGTTTATTTAACCCGGCAAATTTAGTCAAACATAAGTAACCTCCGAAATGAATTAAAAAATTTATAGTTTTATGGTACGTTTTTTGGGCTACAACTAATACCAAATTATTTTTATGAAAAAGATAATCTCAGAGTTTTATGTCATTATTATAATGATTCTAATATCTACACAGAGTCTTTCCGCTCAGTATTCAGAAGAAGATGTTGTAAAAAAAGGTTACACAACTGATGGCATAATTAATATTCTAATCGATTACATTCCGAAGGGATGGAATTTCAAAGAGGAAAAAGGTAATTTTATTTTTCAAAAAAACGATTCCATTTGGGAGCTAACAGAAAACACATTAAATGTTCCTTTCGAAAAGAAAGATGAAAGGAATAAAAGAATATTAGCAAATGGAAAAAAATCGGTTTCCAAAATCACAATAAAATACGAAGACAAATGGGACTTCCTTAAAATACAGGAAGCGACTCTTGTGAATCAGAGTACATATAACGAGATACGTCTGTTGCCTGAAAAGTTCAAAATAACATCCTTAAAGGATCAAAAATTAAGTTCTAAAGGCAATATTATATACACTCCAAAAACGGAAACTGATAAAAAAAGGATAGCTGATTTTTATATTGAAAGAGAAAAACTGCAAGGAAAGATCATAAAACTACCTGAATTGAGTTCACAAAAATATAGTCTTTTCATTTTAGCAAAGGATGGTTGTAATGATGAATCTCATATAGTCTATCCAGATGAGGCATCAGTTGAATTGTATAGCATATTGAGTTTCCTAAGGGAAATTTGTGGAAAATAAAAAAAGAGGCTGATAAATCAGCCTCTTTTTCATTAAGAAATTCGGTTAGGATCAACCTTTTCCTTTAGGAGCATTTTTAGTAACCTGACCAGGTTTTGTGGTTGGTTTTGTTCCTTTTGTGCCTTTTTTAGCTGCTGCTGCTGCAATTGAATCTTCTTTTGCTTTTGTAGCTGCTGCAATTGAATCATCTTTTGCTTTCTGAACTGCTGCAATTGAATCATCTTTTGCTTTCTGAACTGCTGCAATTGAATCTTGTTTTGCTTTTTCTTTAGCTGCAATTTCTTCTGCACTTGGTCCGCAGGATACTAAAGCTGCCATACCGGCGATAACTAATACACTTAATAATTTTTTCATTTTTTCAAAGTTTTTGGTTATGAATTTGGATGCAAAGTTAATACAAATAAATCTCAGGAGATAAAAAAAATGATTTTTTTATCAACAGGAAATTAACTTCTCTTAACAAATCAAAAAAAAAGGCAGATAAAATCTGCCTTTTTCCTGATTACGAATAATCAATTATTTTTTGGCTTTTTTACCACCTTTTTTTGCTTCAGCAGCTGCTGCGATTGAATCAGCAATTTTCTGTGCGTTAGCAATTGAATCTTGTTTTGCTTTTTCTACTGCTGCGATTGAATCCTGGATAGCCAGTTCTTTCTGAGCATTAGCAATTGAGTCTTGTTTTGCTTTTTCTTTTGCAGCTTTTTCTTCAGCACTTGGTCCGCAAGCAATAAGAGAAACCATACTGGCAGCTACGATTAAAGTAAATACTTTTTTCATTTTTTTAACTTTTTTTAAGGATTTTGAATTGCAAAAGTAATATAAAATTTCTAAAACAAAATTTTTTTTCAAAAAAAATCGAGAAAATTTTATTTTTTCTGTACTTTTGCACCATAATTGCTAATTAAGAATAATTAAAAACCAATAATGTTTATTAACCAAAACCAAAGAAAAATGAAAAAAATTGCTTTAATTTTCGCGTCTGTAGTTCTTATTGCAGGCATGTTTACGATCACAAGTTGTGATAAAACAAACACAACAAAACCAACAGTAACATTGAATGGTGATGCAACTATTACTTCATCATTAAATGCAGCTTTTACCGACCCAGGTGCTACTGCAAAAGACAGTAAGGGTGCTGTATTAACTGTGACTGTTACGGTTGCTCCTGCTTTCAATAAAGATTTAGCAGGCGATTACGTTTACACATACTCCGCAACAGATGCTGATGGCAACACCGGAGAAGTAAAAAGAACCGTTACTGTAGAAAATGATGCAAAAGCATTTGCAGGCACATATAATGCTACCGATGATGGTATCAGTGGAACCTGGCATTTTGCATGGACAGAAACCATTACTGCATCATCAACTACTAACAATCGTATAATTTTCAGCAGATTTGCATATTATACAGGTTGTTCACCGTACATTGATTTGAATTCTGCTCACACTTCATGTACTTTACCACAACAATCATTTACATGCGGAAGCCCAGCTATGATGCGCACATTTACAGGTAGCGGCACTGTTACAACTTCACCTATGGTTATTACAGTTAACCTGACTGAAGTTTCAGATGCTACCTATACTGGTGTTGACGTTTTCACAAAACAATAATATTTGATAACGTTCAAAGCGTTTTATAAAAAGGCTGCCAAATTGGCAGTCTTTTTTTTATCATTCTCATTATATATTATAGGTGCAGGATTAAGTCTGCCATACTTTTGAAATTTTATTTAAGAACTCTTTTCAAACAGGTTTATAAATATTCGTACATTTGATAATTATTTCAAAACCCGCTTAACTATGAAAAAACTCACCTATTTATTACTCTTTCTTGCTATGGTTGTTATTGTATCTTGTAAAAAAAATGATGCAGTAAAACCGATTATCACATTAAAAGGCAACAATCCGGATGTGGTGGAATGGGGTAGTGCGGCAAAATATTCAGAGCCTGGAGCTATTGTTACCGACGACATGGACGGTACGCTAACCTATGCAGTTGATAGCACAGTCAATATGTATTCGGCAGCCAGCTATACGGTAACTTACAAAGCAACCGATGAGGCAGGTAATGAAACGAGTGCAACCAGGACTGTAATTGTGGATGCAGCCTTATATCTGCAAGGTATTTTTACTGTAAAAAACTACATAGGGATTGTTCTCAATTCAACATATACCGACACACTATCAGTCACCACTACCAACAATGTGTTGGAATTTAACAGATTTGCCTACTATAAAAACGCTCATGTGCTTGCAAACTTGACAGGAACCACTATTAATATCCCTCAGCAAACTGATACCTGCGGAATTCCTGCCCGCCTGGTTACTTTTTCAGGAACCGGCAGTTTTGTTGCAGATACTGCTTTCATCATCAATTACACCGTTGTTGACTCCTCGTCAGTGTTTACAGGCCGTGGAGAATACAAACTGAATTGATAACACCTAATTGCATTATTAAAAATGAAGTCTGTGAAATTTCCCATTATCATATCCCTATTCATTTTTATTCTGGTCGCCGGCTGCTCAAAAAAGGATGAGACACTTCCGGAAATAACCATAAAAGGCTCTTCCCTTATAATTGTCACCTTAAATACGCCCTATACTGATGCCGGAGCGACAGCCACCGACAATGCTGATGGCATACTGTCAGTTAGTAGTGAAGGGACAGTTGACACGAACTTTGCCGGTAACTACTATATAAAATATACGGCAATGGATGCAGCAGGGAATCAGGCTGAAGCCATACGTACCGTTGTGGTCAGGAATGAAGCTGAAGAGTATAATGGCAACTATAATGCTATGGCAGTAATAGGAACTGACACCACTTATTACCAAGCGGTATCGACTGTTTCGAACATACTGAACAAACGTGTTTGGGTGGTAGGATATTCTGATATTGCAACTGCCGTTGTTTATGCTGACCTAAGAAACGACACTATTAATATTCCGCATCAGATTGTGAATGCCGGTTCTCCAGCTCAAACCCATGCATTTTCAGGTGAGGGTTTCATCAAGACCATAAACGATCATACCATATTTGAAATAAACTTTACTGATTCAGTTTCCGGTATCATTTATAATGGAACGACGGTTTATACCAGATCGAATTAAACCAATAATTTCGTACTTAATAATAATGTCATGAAAAAACTCCTTATCCTTATTCCGATATTTCTTATTGCTTTCGTTGCTTGCAAAAAGACCTCATCCGATAAAACAGCCCCGATAATAACACTTACAGGCAGTGCAGAAGTTTACAGTCAAAAAGATAGCACCTATGTGGATGCCGGCGCCACCGCTTCGGATGATATAGACGGAGATATCAGCAGCAGTATTGTTGTAAGCAATCCGGTTAATATCCACACGGAAAGCACCTATTGGATCACTTATAATGTTTCGGATAAAGCGGGCAACCAAGCAGCAGAAGTGAAAAGAAAAGTAATCGTTATGATATTTTGACCTTCGCCCGAATTAATTCCCAATCAACTCTAAACTAAGTCAGCCGTTTTTATTTGCATGAAGAAAACCTCTGTGTTCAGCAACGTTTACCTGGCTATGATCGCACGACTGGGGATCATAACTTTGTTGTTTTCAGTTTCACGTTTGCTTTTCTATTTCTTTAATGCCGGGTATTTTCACGAAGCCACATTACCTTCTTTACTTTCCGTGTTTCTGTATGGGATTAAGTTTGATCTTTCTTCCATTTTGTTCATCAACCTGATCTTTGTTGCGCTGCAAACCCTACCATTTAATATCAGAGACCATCAAATCTATCGTAAATTCTCGGAGATACTGTTCTACATTACCAACGGCATTGCATTGATGCTAAACTGCATAGACCTGATCTATTTCAAATTTATTTTCCGCCGAACTACATGGGATGTGGTGAAAGGAAGTCTTATTGGCGACGACTTACAAACGGTTTTCTGGAAATATCTGGCCGACTATTGGTATGTGGTGTTCATCTGGATAGGTTTGGTCGTTCTTATGATTTTTCTTTACCGGAAAACCATTACACCGGCCAGTGATAAGATAAAAACTGTGAAGCAATATCTGGCAAACACCCTCTGGTTTCTGACCTGTATAACCTTTGCAGTGCTGATTTACCGCGGCGGTTTGCAACTGCGGCCCATCAGCCTGGTGACGGCCGGTGAATATACCTCACCCAATAATATTCCGCTGATAGTGAATACTCCTTTCTCAATTTTTAGCACTTATGAGATGGACGCTATAAGCGAAAAGAAATATTACGGAGAGGCAGAAGTTAAAAAAATATACGACCCTGTTGTGGTTCCCGATAACAAAGAGGATAAGAAATTCAGGAAACTGAATGTGGTGATCCTTATTGTGGAGAGCCTTTCGGAAGAATACTCGGGGAAACTAAACAAAGAACATGAAGCAGGTACTTACAAAGGCTACACTCCCTTCATTGATTCGCTGATGGATCACAGTCTTTATTTCAACTATTCGTTTGCCAACGGAAAACGTTCTATTGAGGGTATTCCTGCGGTGGTTTCGGGATTGCCGGCATTGATGGATGACGCTTATCTTACTTCTGTATTTTCGGGAAACAAGATCAACTCATTGCCGCTGCTATTGAAAAAAGAGGGTTATAGTTCGGCTTTCTTTCATGGAGGAAAGAATGGCACCATGAATTTTGATGCATATGCCAAAGTAGCCGGCTTCGATAATTATTATGGCAAGAACGAATATAATAACGACAAAGACTACGATGGTGAATGGGGTATTTACGATGAAGAATTTCTTCAATATACGGCCAAAACCCTGATGGCAACCCAAGCGCCTTATGTTTCGGTTATCTTCACTTTATCGTCGCATCATCCCTATTCGGTTCCATTAAGATATAAAAACAAATTCCCGAAAGGCACACTCGAGATTCACGAAAGTATGGGCTATGCGGATTATTCGCTGAAGCAGTTCTTTCGCACTATAGAAAAAGACCCTTCGTTCGACAGTACACTATTTGTTATTACGGCCGACCATACTTCGATAGTGGAATCGCCCTATTACCAAAACAGCCTGGGGGCATATGCCATTCCTATCATTTATTATATGCACAACAGCGGGTTGAGCGGACAAAGCAGCATGGTGACCCAACAAGCCGACATTATGCCATCGATACTTGATCTGATTCATTATAAAGAACCTTATGCTGCCTTCGGCCGAAGTGTGTTCGATAGTGTAGGGCCTCACTTTGCTGTTTCGTATGTGAACAATGTTTACCAACTAGTGAAAGATGGGTATGTGTTGCAATTCAGCAATGATAAACCCATAGGCTTGTATGATCTTTCGGCAGACAGGCTTTTGAAAAACAACCTGCTGCCAACATCTCCCGAAAGGGCAAAAACCATAGAAACTTTCCTGAAAGCCTATATTCAAACGTATAATGGGCGGATGATAGAAAACAAACTGACCGAAACAGATGAGTGAGCCCAGGAAAAAGATACGGTTTATCATCAATCCCAAATCGGGAATAGGGAAGCAGCAAAAGATAGAGAAGCTGATAGCCAGTCATATTGATGCCCGGTTTTTCGATCACGAGATATGCTACACGGAGGCCAAAGCTCATGCTACCGAACTGAGCCGCGAAGCCGCCCAACGAAACTATGATGCTGTGGTGGCCGTGGGTGGCGACGGGACCATTAACGAAGTGGCCCAGGGCGTGGTGCATACAGAAACCGCCATGGGTATTATACCCGCAGGTTCGGGCAATGGATTGGCACATTTCCTTAATATACCACTGAAGACCCGCAAAGGACTCGATATCATCAACCGTTTCAGGGTGAAACCTATGGACACAGGCGAGATCAACGGAAGACTTTTTGTGAGCATTGCCGGTGTGGGTTTCGATTCGCATGTAGCTGAACGCTTCTCGCAGTCGAAGAAACGGGGTTTCTGGGCTTATGCCCGCATCGCTTTTACGGAGTATATAAAATACAATCCCAAACGCTTTAGGATTTATGTGAACGGAAAAAAGATTAACCGAAGCGCTTTTATGCTGAGCTTTGCCAACTCAGACCAGTTTGGTTTTAATGCACGCATTGCCCCTACGGCAGTGATTGACGACGGATATCTGGATTTTTGCATAGTAAGGAAACCTCTGATATATTATGCGGCTTTTGTGATACCTTTTATATTTATGGGTTTGGCACACAAAACTCCCTTTGTGAATATCATACGGGCGAAAGAGATCAGGGTGATACAACACAAAAACAATATTGCCCATATAGACGGCGACGAGATCAACCTGGGAAAAGAACTGAATGTACGGATTCTGCCGGCTTCGCTGAGGATCATTTGGTGAGTGGAGGTTTTTGATTTTAGATTTAAGATTTAAGATTTGAGATTTTCGATTTAAGAATTCAGATTTCAAAATTATGACTTCTGTTTTTTTCTTAACTTCGTACAATATTTCTTTATGCAAGCCACTCCTTTAGCCGAACAAATGCGTCCCGTGGGTTTTGATGACTACATCGGTCAGCGGCATTTGATTGGTGAAGGGGCTGTGTTGCGCAAAGCCATTGAATCGGGTAACATACCCTCGATGATTTTGTGGGGGCCTCCCGGTGTGGGAAAAACCACTTTGGCTTTCATTATTTCGCAACTATTGGACCGACCGTTTTATACCCTGAGTGCCGTAAATGCCGGGGTGAAAGATGTGCGCAGCATCATAGAAAAAGCCGGCACCGACGAAAAGAAAAGCGTTCTGTTTATCGACGAAATTCACCGATTCAACAAGGCACAACAAGATTCGCTGCTGAGTGCCGTGGAAAAAGGCATCATCACGCTGATAGGTGCCACCACAGAAAACCCTTCCTTCGAGGTGATCTCGCCCCTGCTTTCCCGATGCCAGGTGTATATCCTTAAAAATCTTGAAAAAGCTGAGCTGCAGCAGATCATTGCCAATGGCATGAAGCTGCTGAAACAACAATATGAGGTGGATATCACCCTGAAAGAAGACGAAGCATTGTTGCGCATATCGGGAGGAGATGCACGCAAACTGCTGAATGCACTGGAACTGGTGGTTGAATCGGAACGCTCGAAACAGCAGGAGATAGTCATCAGCAATCAACTGGTGATGGATGTGGTGCAACAAAACCTGGCTTTGTACGACAAACTGGGCGAACAACATTATGATATTATTTCGGCTTTCATCAAATCGATGCGTGGCAGCGATCCAAATGCGGCAGTTTATTGGCTGGCACGTATGGTGGATGGTGGCGAAGACCCCAAGTTTATTGCCCGGCGCATGCTGATACTGGCTTCGGAAGATATTGGCAATGCCAACCCGAATGCCCTGCTGCTGGCTACCAATTGTTTTCAGGCCGTGCAGATGATAGGCTATCCGGAATGTCAGTTGATACTTTCGCAAACGGCCATTTATCTGGCCACTTCGCCGAAGAGCAACGCATCGTATATGGCCCTGCTGAATGCCCAAGCCAAAATAAAGCAGACAGGAGATCTGCCTGTGCCGCTGGCTTTGCGCAATTCGCCCACCACGCTTATGAAAGAAATAGGCTACGGAAAAGAGTATAAATATTCCCACGATTTCGAAAACAACTTTGCTGAACAGGAGTTCCTGCCGGAGAAAATTGCGGGGACGACCTTTTACGAGCCTCAGGCTAATGCTCGCGAGAACGAGATCAGGAAGTTTTTGAAAACACGGTGGACGAAAAAATATAAGTATTGAGGTGGGGAAGGGAAGAATGGAAGATTGGATGAGTGGAAGATTGGAAAATTGGATAGATGGAAATGGGTACATGGTTCAATTGTTATATTGTTGGGTGGAAAAATGGATAATTGGATAAAAGTAAAGAATTCTCTATGTATCTTTGTGTCCGCCAAACGACGGATTAGTAACTCTGTGTAATAGCTGACTTAATTAATGAAAATAAAAAAAACGCTTCTTTTTCTACTGCTTCTCCTTTCGTTTTCTTCGTGTCAGAAAAAGATAGATCCCAGTTGGGATATTGGTGTGTATGCTCCTATTTTCAACACCTCTCTGGATTTTGGCGATATCGTTGCTGATTCAAACCTGGTGAATAATCCGGATAATTTTCTGAGTTTGGTCTTTCAGTTCAATTTGACTGACTACGTGCTAGATTCTCTTTCTGATTTTCCGGACACCATTTCGCAAAATGCATTGCCTTCGCTCAGCGGGGCCATACTTCATCCCGGACAAACCTTTTTTGACTTTACGGAAGACACCAAACTGCAAATACAGAATGCACAGATCAGCCAGGTAGATTTCTGCGGCGGCAAACTGATACTGGAAGTGAACAGCTCGCTCACTCAGAATATTTTTGTTACTTACAAAGTACCTTATGCCTTAAAAAATGGCGTCCCCCTTGTATTTACCGAAATGGTTCCTGCTGCCACAGCAGGTAACATGGTGCATTTCTCCAAATCCATTGACGTGGCAGGATACTCACTCGATATGCGCGGATCGACCCACCTGGACTGTAACACCCTGGTCAACCAAACCGTTGCTGTGCTGGACCCTGCCGGTAACCAAATTACACTGGATGCACAGGATCAGCTCTATTTTAACGTTAGGCTGGAGAAGATCAAATTCAGTTATGCCAAAGGCTATTTCGGGAGCAGCAGCAATGAGCTGGGGCCCGACACCACCAACATGGACATCTTCAACATTTTCACTTCAGGTAATTTCGATCTCGATAATGTAAAAATGTCGCTGGATGTGCAGAATGGCTTCGGTATGGATGCCCGCGTGGTTTTCGATAAAGTGAGTACCATTAATACCGAAACCGGTCATGAGATACTATTTAACGACCCCATCATAGGTCAGACGCTCAACATATCGCGAGGAACAGAAACCCACAACCCTGCCTCGCCGGTTACGCCTGCCACTTATTCTTTCCCTCTCAGCAATTCGAATGTGGTGAACATGCTGGAAGATATGCCCGACAAGATTACCTATCAGTTGCATATCACCACCAATCCATTGGGAAACGTTTCTTCAGGCAACGATTTCGTGTATAAGGGCAATTATCTGAAGACCCTGCTGAACCTTGAGATACCCTTATCGCTTATAGCAAATGATCTCACCCTGGCCGATTCGGTGAACTGGGATTTGGGCGAATACAGGGACAATCCTTCGTCAGGAAAACTAAAACTGATAGCTGACAATGGATTTCCTTTCAGTGCTGACTTTCAGATCTACCTGATAGATGCCAATAATCATATTGCGGATTCCTTGCTGGTCAGCAGTATCATTGAAGCACCGGCACTGGATGCCGATTATAAAGTGATAACTCCGCGAAGAACCGAATTTGATATTATACTGCCCGCTGACAGGTATCAATCCTTTTTCCTTTACAAGAAAGCCTATCTGGTAGCCAAATTCAACACTGCCGGGTTGGGCCACTATGTGAAAATATACAGCACCTATGACCTTAAGCTTAAACTCACGGGCGATTTCAATTACACTGTCGGAATGTAATGCGGATGAAAAGGAACTTGATCAGACATATAGTATTTCACTTAGGCATGCTTGCCTTCATGCTCATGGCAAATCCTTTGTTCAGTCAATACCATTTCACTGTAACGCCGGGTTTCAACTCTTCTCCACAATACACCCCAGACGGAGACACTTACGATATTGATTACAATCATACCTACCTTACTTTACAATCCGAAGCCTCTTTCAACTCAAATGGGATCAACAACGATTTTATCAATCAGTTTTACAATGGCAATTATCTTTCCGCTGATCTAAAAACTCAGAACCTGAACAGGCTCAAAGAACAAAAGAACCTGATAGGATACAACTGGGTGACACAACTGCGGATAAATATCCCTTCTAGGAAGAAAGGCATCAGCTATTACGCTGCTTTCGAAAACCACAATTACGGAGAACTGTGCTTCGATAAGAACCTGTTCCAACTGGTGTTTTTTGGCAATAAGGACCTGGCTGGCCAAAATGCTTACCTTGACAAACAATACTTTACTTTAATGAACTTTCAGCAGATCAAAGCGGGTGTCATTAAAACCTGGTTTGGCAAGGCAAAGGTGAATGTGCTGACGGCGGGTTTGGGGATCAACAACGGGCAATCGCTGTTGTCGTACAGCATTCCCAAAGGAAACTTCTTTACCCACAGCAATGCGGAATACCTGGCATTGGACCTGCAAATGAACATGCAGCGTTCAGACACCCTCAGTTCGAAGTTTGGGGCTGAGAACGGCCTGGGTATGAGCCTCGATCTGTCGTTCTATCATCGGGATGCACACAGTTCATTTGAGATCAAAATGGAGAATCTGGGATTCATCACATGGAACAAGCATTCCCAGCAATTCAGCAGAGACACCCTGATCACTTTTGATGGGATTGACATTGGGAATATTTTCGATCTGAATACCGAAACCATTAGCGTTTTTTCGGGCGACAGCCTCAAAAACGAATTTGTATATTCCGATAAAACCTCAAGGTTCACCCGAATGATCCCTATGAAAGGCAGTATCAATTATACAAGGTATTTACTGCAGGACAGGTTGTCTTTATCGCTGAGCCTGATCAATTATCATTTTCTGCACTTCAATCCCCTGATCCGTTTCGAGCCGACCTACCGCATATATATGAAAAGATCGTTGGTTTGCATCAGCCCCAACATTGAATACGGAGGATATGGCCGACTGAACTACGGACTGGGCCTTTCGGCTTCTATCAACAGCAAATTCTTTTTTGAGCTACGAACCGATTACCTGAACGGATTTCTCGATGTGAAACATTCGGCAGGATTGGGGGCTTACGTTTCTATTATTAAAACGCTATAGTATGAAAAAACTTTCGGCCATAATCTTTTCCATACTTTTCCTTCTTCTGGCAAATACTACTGCGCAATCGCAGGTCACCTTCAATAAAACCTACGGGCAAATGCCCTACAATTACGGCAAACGCATACTTCAGGCCTGGGATGGCGGATATTATTTGTTAGCCAATGAGAACGGTGATATTGCCAACACCAATATCCACATCATTCGCATCGATTCATTGGGAGTAATTCTTTTTGAAAGAACCATAGGAGATGCTTCCATTTATTCCGCCAACGATTTTATAAGAACTGCCGACAAAGGTTTTCTGATCACAGGCCTCACCAACAAACATCCCGCAAAAGGCTATGACGTTCTTTTGGTTAAAACCGATTCGAATGCTGTGGTGCAATGGGAAAAGACCTATGGAGGTGCGGATTGGGATATGGGAAATTCAGTGATAGAAACCAAAGACAACGCTTACCTGATATCAGGGCAGACCTTCAGTTACGGACCCGCAGCCGGGAATATTTATGTGATAAAGACCAACCTGAGCGGCGATACCCTCTGGACCAAAGTTTTCGGAGGCGACAGCACCGACAATGCGATGTCGGCAGACATCCGTTACGACAGTACCTATCTTATCGGAGCCACTACCAATAGTTTCGGACACGGAAGCTACGACGGCTATGTTCTGAATCTTGACCTGAACGGCGATACCCTGTGGACCGCAACTTACGGTCAGGAAAAAGAAGACATCATAAACTCCATCAAACAAACCCCAGACTCGGGTTTTGTTTTTGTAGGTTCGACCATGAGTTATAATGCTGTGTTGCACGATGGCTGGTTGGCAAAATATGACAAGAACAGGAATTTTGTCTGGATGCTTCCCGAATCGTGGAACATTCAGTTGGGTGAGGATGTGTTTAACTCTGTTTTCATTACGGATTCGGCACAATATGCCATAGCTGGTTACACCACCAGTTTTGGTAACGGAGGCAAGGATGCGGCATTTTATCTGATGGGCGAACACAATCAATTCAAATGCAGTCATACCGACGGATCGTTGGGTGATGAAGAAGCCTTTGATGTGATACAAACCAGAGATTCGGCCTATGCCATGATAGGCAATACCAATAATATGGGCAACGGAATCGACAATATTTATCTGGTCAAGATGGGTCTGCACTGCAGCTATAGTAACACTACGCAGAATGTTACCGGAATTGAAACCCTTATGGTAAATGAACCCATTCAGGAAATTTCTGTTATGCCAACGGTATCCACAGGAAAATACACTATCAGCTTGCCAAACTCCTCATCATCCTATGATGTAATAAGAATAAGCGACCTGCAGGGCAGGGTAGTATTTACTGAGAACATTACAGTTGCGGGAGATATTTCATACCTTGCCGATCTCACAGGAATGGCCGACGGTCTTTATTTTATTACGATTTGCGGTTCTAAAAAATCTGTATCCTTTAAAGTAATAAAATCAGGAAACTGAGAGCCGTTTCAACTCAACTCATCAAATTCCGGAGACTACTTCTCCCCCTTATACTTCTTCTCCCCTGCCAGTATCTTCACCTGCAGATGATTTTCAGGCGGCGGAATGGGACAGGAATACTTAGGATTGTGATAACAGCATAAAGGATTGTAAGCTTTGTTGAAGTCTATCAGCAGTTCGTCGCCTTCATGTATTTGAAGTTCCAGAAAACGTCCCCCTCCATAGGTTTCCTTGCCGTTGGTCAGGTCTTTGAAAGGCAGAAAAAGATCGTTCTTATATTGAGGGTCGTTGATGAGTTTCATGAATTGATAGACGCTCAAATGGCATTCTTTGCCGTCGAGGGTAAAGGTAGCCACACCGTATTTACGATAGGTTCCTGTGTTGCCTTTGGAACGGGGCATCTCGAAAGGTTTCTCGTCGGGTGTAAGTACCAGTTTGGCTTTCACACAATATTTCTCCCGTATGGGGAAGAATTCAATCTCCTTAAAAGCCAGCAAACCCTCCTTGGTCAGAGGGGTTTCGGCGGTATCACGGAATTCTTCGTTCATCTTTTTGCGAAAGGCCAGATTGTCGTCCATGAAGCTGGTTTTGGAAGTCTGGGCAAAACAGGGCAGCAGTAACACGCTTGTCAACAGGCAGAGGAAGTATTTTAAGAGGGAATATTTCATAACGAGTAGGTTTTATTCAAAGATCAGCAAAAGTACAGAAAGAATATTGATGATGATGAGGGTAAGGCTGATCTCTTTAAATTTGCCCGTGACCAGCATGACGATAGTATAAAACAACAGCCCCCAGATGATGCCCTGGGTGATGGAATAGGTGAGCGGGATGAGGAACATGGCAATGAAACAAGGTATGGCGAAGCTCAGTTTATCCCAGCGTATCTTCAGCACAGGCTTCATCATATAAACGCCTACCATGACCAGTACCGGAGCCGTTGCCACCGAGGGTATCATGGAAAGCAAAGGAGAAAAGAACATGAACGGAATGAACAACAAACCTGCTACCACGGCAGTTAATCCGGTGCGGCCTCCGGCCGCCACTCCCGAAGCGGATTCTATGTAGGCCGTGCCCGAGGTGGTTCCAATCAATCCTGCCATTCCCGTAGCCACGGAATCGACAATGAGGGATTGCTTGATGTTGCGGGGTTCCCCATTCTTATCCACCAGGTTGGCGGCTTCGGAAACTCCCACGAAAGTGGACAGGCTGTCGAACATATCGGTGAATATCACCGCGAATATCACAGGCCATAAGGCCCATTTCAATGAATTTACCAGATCGAGGCGGAAGAAGAAACTGAAATCGGGCGACTGGAAAAAACCTTTGTAATTGATGAGGGTACTCACTCCGTTGTTGTAAGTGGTAGCATCGCCAAACCAACGCCCTATGGGCAGGCACATCAGGGTTATGATAAGCATGCTGATGATCATGGCCCCTTTTACTTTTCTGACGACCAGTATGGCGGTGATTATGAGTCCTGCAATGAAGATGAGGGACATAAGGTTGAAGTGCCCAAGTCCGATGAAAGGCTCTTTTACCACTATGAATTTGGCATTCACAAATCCTATCATGGCAATGAAGAGGCCTATGCCGCCCGCAATGGCATAACGAATTTGTTTGGGAATGGCTTTGACGATATAAGAGCGTATGTTGAACACCGACAAAAGAAAGAAAATAACTCCTGCCCAAAACAAGGCTCCCAGGGCTTCTTCCACGGGGACTTTCATTCCTACCACCACAAAGTAAGTGAAGAAGGCATTCAATCCCATGCCGGGCGCTATCAGTATGGGGTTGTTGGCATAGAGGCCCATCATGATGGTACAAAATGCGCTTAGTATAACGGTTCCTGTGAGTACGGCGCTGAAGGGCATGCCGGTGGCTGATACTATGGCCGGATTGACGACTATGATGTACATGGCCGCTACAAAGGTGGTGATGCCTGCAAGTATCTCGGTGCGGACGTTGGTTTCGTTCTGCTTCAGTTGGAAGAGTTTCTCAAAGATCTTCATGCTTTTTTTATCAAAAATAGTATTTTTTTACTTATTGCTTTTCGTTAGTAGTTTCCTTGTTTCGGCATTATCTTTTTATAAGAAATAGCCACCGAGACACGAAAACACCAAAACTCACCAAAATCTATAAAATACCTTGGTGCAAATTGGTGCTTTGGAGATTTGGTGGCAAAAAAAAAACTTCACTTCAACAATATAAATAATCCTAATTTTGTACTAATCCTAAAACAACCAAGTGCCAGAGCCATCATCCAATACTTTCCAAAAGTTCTACCAATTCACCAAACGATTTGGGCTGGATGGCTTCATAGTGATGCTGATCGCTATGATAGTGCTGGCAAAGTTGTGGCCGCAGATAGGAGCCAAAGAATCGATGCTTCCCCTTTCAGACATTGCCAATGTGGGGGTGTCGGTAATCTTCTTTTTCTACGGACTACGGCTCAGCCCCAAAAAACTGATGGAAGGCATCAGCAACTGGCGACTGCACCTGTTGATACAAACTACCACCTTCCTGCTGTTTCCACTGATTGTGCTAATGACACAGTTTCTGACGGGCAGTATGGTGAACGAAACCATATGGCTGGGGGTATTCTTTGTGGCCTGTTTGCCCTCCACGGTTTCTTCGGCTGTGGTGATGGTGTCTATTGCCGGAGGTAATATACCGGCAGCTATTTTCAATGCCAGCCTTTCTATGCTGATAGGAGTTTTCATTACCCCCCTGCTGATGGGACTATACATGGGTGCTTCCACAGGCAGTTTCGATATGGGCCCCATTATCATCAAACTTTTACTGCAGGTTCTTTTGCCGGTGGTACTGGGCATCTTACTGAATTCGAAGTGGGGTGCCTTTGCCGAGAGGAACCGCAAACGATTGCGCTATTTCGACCAGAGCATTATTCTGCTGATCGTCTATACGGCCTTTTGCGAATCCTTTGCCAAGAAGATGTTCGAGGGGTATTCATGGGAGTTCCTCTTGCTGCTGGGAGCAGGCATGGTGGCTATGTTCTATTCGGTCTACGGGATAGTTTATGTGATAAGCCGCTTGCTGCATTTTACGCGCGAAGATAAGATCACCGCTCAGTTTTGCGGTTCGAAGAAGTCGCTGGTGCATGGCACGGTAATGGCTAAGGTGTTGTTTCCGCTTAATCCCAATATGGGTATCATTCTGCTGCCGATTATGATGTATCATGCGCTGCAACTGATAACGGTGAGTATTATCGCGCAGTGGTTTAGGAGGAAGTTGGCCCCATAGGGGTCCCTTCGGGAAAGATGGAAGACCGAAGACAGAAGAATAAAGTCGGCAACCGGCAGTCGGCAATGGGCAGGCGAACCTGAAAGGGCGGGTTATTGAACGGGAAGTTATTTTGTTGCCACCAAGGCACTAAGACACAAAGATGCACTAAGAAGATGAACCACGGACGGCAGTCAGGGACACAAATCCGCCGCGGCGGACAAAGAGCTACAGGGAGAATATTCACCACATTAGACACATTAGGTCACAATAGAAAATACACCTTATAAAGTAATAAAGTTAAGTTTCGTTGGTGATTACTGCCTTGTTACTAAAGTAATAAAGTTTTGTGGTTCACTTTTTCTTCTGTTCTTTCCTTTGTCCCTTCAAAATTAATCATCTTCATCATTTTCATCAGCGCCTGCCTGCCGTAGGCAGGGTTCAGACATTTTTTCCTGCATGGGAGTATTTAAGAAATAATTTGCCACCAAGACACGAAGATACACTAAGGGAATTATATCACAATAAGCCCGTAGGACTCCTTCAAAAAAAATAGGGCAGCATAAAGATAAGTCCAGGTAAGTGTCCACCGCCGCCCGGGACGATATAACAATAAAAACAAGCTAGTAACTTCATACCACCATCCATTTCAACACATTATCCATGCTATTCTTCACAGCTAAATTACATCGATATCGTGTTTTTCGACTCTTTTTTCATTGCAAACGACACTGGATGGGCCGCAAACGATACTAGATGGGCCGCAAACGACACTGGATGGTCCACAAATGACACTGGATGGTCTGCAAACGACACTGGATGATCCGCAAACGACTCTGGATGGGCCGCAAACGACACTGATAGTCTGCAAGCGACATTGGATGGTTCGCAAACGACACTGGATGGTTTGCAAACGATACTGGATGATCCGCAAACGACACTGGATGATTTGAAAATAACACAGGATCTATTATTATTAACTCAGGATGTATTATCTTTGGAATGGTATTTTCGTTTTTCCATCATGAATACAAAGATTTTTATAATCTGCGATTTAATTAAACTCATGAATATCAAATTCTTTTATCTCATCATTAGCTATTTAATGATTAAATAAATAAAATTATGACAGCAAAAGATGCTCTCCGTTTAGCCGCTCTCATCCGTTTGAAAACTCTTTGTGCTTCCCTCTCGGCCTTATTAACTCCTATAGATGGTTATCTTACTCTGAAATCATCTCTGGATAATATAATTGAAAAAATCAAAAAGTCCCGCGCCATCAGCAAGGCAAATATCAAAGACAAAGCGAAGCTAAAAAAACAAGTCCGACTGGCAATGGAAGATACAATTTTACATTATCTCCATATCGCACAAGTGAAAGCACTCAATGTCTCCAATCAGGAACTGATCACCGCGCTTAATTTCACAAAATCCTATTTGAAACGTGCAAAAGATGATGTAGTAAACGTAAGGGCCGAAGAAATAAAAAAAATTATTGCCTTCAATCTCACCATACTCTCCAACATTCTTCCCTCTGATATTACACTAATGGAACTTGCCATCAAATCATATGTTGATCTGGCAGCATCACCAAAAGCCGCCATCAATTACCGTAAAACAAAAGGCACCGATTCTATTCCTTTGTTGCTCAATCAGGCCGAAATTCCAAGAGATTATATTGGAAAAATCTTCGAATCTAACTTGCCCGAATATTTTTCTCAGTATAAAACAGCAATTAAGGTGGGCAATATAATTGGGGTTCGTCATATTTCCGCCATCATTTCCTTTCTCGATGCCGAAACCGGCACCCCCATGCATAAAGTTAAAACCACTTTCAATCGTGGCGGTAAAGAATATACCAAACTTAGCACCGTCAGGGGTTTCGCACGCTTTATGTCCTTGCCGGAAGGCAATTATACCCTTGCAGCCGAATGTAAAGGCTACACACCTCTGCTAAAAAACAATATAGCCATCTCCAACAATAAAATTGTCAGAATCAACTGCAAACTGCACAAGATAATCCTCACAAACTCCCTCACTATCAAGGTTTGCGACAAAGAAACCTCCATCCCTCTCAAAGATGTTTCACTCCTGATACCCGCCATCGCAATCTCAATACTCACCGACGAAAACGGAATAGCCAACAAAACCAATCTACCCACAACCACTTTGCAGGCTCTGCTCACCTTGCCTGGCTATAGCGACATCGACTTCACCATCATAATCGGCGCTACACAATCCATCAACCTCGAATTCCTTATGGAAAAACTACACTAAGCAGTAGATTAACGAATAAAAAAAAGATATTTTATTCACTTTTATAGGACGATAAAGCAACCCCATATTCAATCCTAAATGGGATTGTCCCATAGGGACAAAATATTGGTAGAATAGCGATTAAAAAAAGACATTTAAGTTCCGTATGGGACGCGATATTTTTTTAATCGGACCATAGTGAAAAAATTTTATCCGTTTGAGAATAATATTAAATTTGTTCACGAAAAAAAACACTACTTACTTTAACCCACAAGACATTATGAGCCCTAAAAAGAAACTGGACAAACGACTTTATGCAGCCAAAATTATAGGCATAATATTACTTGTAACATCAATTATTGGATTTTCCAGTAATATCATAGCTGCCTTGATGTCGATGTTTATGTTTCCAGAAATGGACCAGATAAGCCATATCCACCATGCAAATAAGAATTTCCCTATAATCCCAGAATTTATTGGTTGGATTTTTTCCCATTATACGGTTTTGTCCCTTTCATTTTCTATTATCTGGATTCCCATGTTTTTCGGGGCTCGTGCCTTAAATAAATTTAAAGAATGGGGAAGGAAAGTTTGCGTGATTTATTTAATATTGATGGCCATATTTATGCAGTCCATGGGATTTCTTTTCTTCAGTGTAAACGAAATACCCGCTTTCATGACATTTTTCATGGTGATTGTCTACGGCTTGTATGCAGCCACATTTCTTGTCGGAGCCTATTTTCTGATGCGCCGCAGCACCCGCGAAGGCATCAGAGATCATAACATGGTTGTCGCAGATGCCCCTGAACCCGCCCCTGTGATACCTCCCCCTGTCGAAGCGGCGCCGGTGGTTACTCCCCCCGTGGCAAAAGATCCCCGTCTCGATCTGGCCAAAAGAGTGGTGGCCGATGTTAAGGATGTACCTCTGCCCAAAAAGCGAAAAAATGCCGCTCTGATAGTTGCTGGGATAATGATGATAGTGCTTCCCGCATTTTGGTTTTTATTTTCTTTAGTCATTGCACTTCAACTCAACGGCCTCACTTCGTTTATTGCCTTATTAAATCTTATTGCCACAGGTTTCACGCTGGTGATGGGCGTTGCCGTGATATGGCACATAAAAAAGAACCGCCTGATGGCAGTGCTGGGCGTCCTTTCGTGCGTGGTTTTGATGATAATTCAGTTACATGAGGTCGAGGTTGCCGGGATTCTGTTTTTATGCAGCTACTATGTTGCCATACTGGTGCTGCTGGGGATCAACTACAACAAATTTCATGAGGATGAACCGGATGAGGATGCCTCAATGGCCCACTTACCCTTAAGTCCTATGAAAATGGAAACGCAGGAACTGAATCTGCTTGCGGAATCCAAAGCGAAAGGCGAGATCAGCGAAACAGAATTCGAACAAAAAACCATAGAAATTAAGGTGAAATGCCGCAGCCTCGATCTGGCCGCATCCTTGCTGAAACGCAGGAACAACGGCATGCTTACCGAAGAGGACTACCAAAGCCGTTTGGAAAAGCTCAGGCTCGAAAAGCAGGCAGAAGTGGAGATGGAGATGCTTCAGGAAAAAGAGCAAAAAGAGTTGCATACACAGAGGCTTTCGCTTATTGCACCCGAAAGGATAGAAAAACTCACCTTACCCAACCGTTCCAGGCTCGACAAATACATCGACCTGATGGAAACCACCGACATCATTGTTTATCACGATCAGCAAATAAAACTCATACATGCCGACCGCTGGTCCGCCATCCAAGAGGCCGGGACTCAGGATCAGTTTGAGATTATTTTGCAATTGCCTGCTAAGGGAGAATAAAAATCATAATTTTACTGAAAATTATATCTCAATTTAATCGCGGCAACACCAATCACGGTCAGATGAAACGAACCCTACTCCTTCTTTGCATACTGCTTACCACACAACTCAGTGCCCAAACCTTTAACGGTAGCGGCGGTAGCATCAGCGACGACAACCAGCCCAATTATTTCACCATCAATGTCAGCGGACTGTCGCCCTCGTTGCTCAATGCCTCTCACGGGTTGGTCAGCGTTTGCCTGAGCATCACCCACACCTACGACAGCGACCTCAATGTGAAACTGGTGGCCCCCGACCAAACCGAGATACTCTTGTTTGGCGGCATAGGCGGAGGCGACGACAATTTCACCAACACCTGCCTCGTGGGCAGTGCCAGCAACAACATCACCTCCGGTGCGGCTCCTTTCACGGGCAGTTTTGGCCCCATGGATATAATGGGCAACGTGAACAACGGACAGAACGGCAACGGCACCTGGAAGCTGAAGATCACCGACACCTATGCTCAGGATGCAGGAAACCTGCTCAACTGGTCCATCACTTTCGGCAACAACGCCACCGCACCCCTCACTGTCGATTCCACCGTGCTTCCCCTGGTGCTCATCGACACCTACGGACAGGAAATTTCGGACGAACCCAAGATCAACGCCGGCATGAAGATAATTTATCACGGATTGGGCCTCTACAATCATCCCACCGATGTCCCCAATGTTTACAACGGCAAAGTGGGCATTGAGATACGCGGCTCCTATTCTGCCTCCCTGCCCCAGAAGCCGTACGGATTTGAGACCCGCGATGCTTTCGGCGAAAACCTAGATACCGCCCTGCTGGGCATGCCTTCCGAAAACGACTGGATATTGCTGGCCGTTTACAACGACAAGGTTTTTATGCGAAATGCCCTCCCTTTCAAGCTTGCGCGCATGATGGACCGCTATGCGCCCCGCACCCGCTTTTGCGAGGTGATGATCAACGGAAGCTACCAGGGCATTTATGTGATGACCGAAAAGATCAAGCGCGACAACAAGCGTGTCGACATTTCCAAACTCGACCTCGACGACAATGCCAACGACAGCCTGACGGGAGGCTACATAGTGAAACTGGATTATCATGATGGCAGCAACAGTTGGCTGTCCGATTTTCATCCCTACGACCATCCCACTTCCGATGTGTATTATGTGTACGATTATCCGGAATTCGATGTGATCACCCCCCAGCAGAAAACTTACATTCAGGGCTTCTACCATTCGCTGGAAGCGGCCCTCTACGGCAGCAATTTCGCCAATCCCGTCACCGGCTACCGTGCCTGGCTCGATGTGGATTCCTTTATCGATTATTTCATTCTGAGCGAGCTTTCGCGCAACAACGATGGCTTCAAGAAAAGCGTCTACATGTATAAGGACAAGGACAGCAAGAATCCACTGCTGCAAACAGGTCCCGTTTGGGATTACGATTGGGCATGGAAGAACATCAACGAATGTCCTATGTTTGCCGTCACCGATGGCTCGGGATGGGCCTACAAAGTGAACGATTGTAGCCCCGACAACAATTCTTCGGGATGGGCGGTCAGGATGATGCAGGATACAGCCTTCACCCATAAGCTGAACTGCCGCTATTTCAATTTGCGGCGCAATATTCTCGACACCACCTATATGTTCCATTTTGTCGATTCGGTGCAATCCCTGGTAAATGAGGCTCAGCTGCGTCATTACAAGAAATGGCCCATACTGGGTGTGAATGTTGGCACGCCCGAAGTGGATAATCAGCCCCTCACCTATGCGGGCGAGATTCAAAAGTTCAAGAACTGGATCAAGGTCAGGCTGGCCTGGCTCGACGCTAACATGCCGGGCTATTGCCCCAACGTAGGCTTTAGCGAAATAACTCAGGCACCCATATTGCAGATCTTCCCCAACCCAACCCAGGACTACCTGTATATTGAATCGGATGCCAATCTCAAAACCATAGAGGTCTACGATATCGAAGGTCAACTGATACTGTCAGCCGGGGCCGGAGGAAGCAGAAAAGCCCTTGATCTCTCGGGCCTGACCAAAGGACTGTATATGGTCAGGGTCATCTCCTCCGACGAAAGCATAGCCGTCAGGAAGATCGTAAAACAATAGGTGTCCGGTCTTCATGAAAACCTTTTTCCGAAAGGTAATAACTGACACACCGAACGCCGAAATATTAATAAAAAAATCTTCCAATAATATTAATGGGCGAATGCCATTCGCCCCTACACGAACTCCGAACTTTTTCGTACTTTTGTTCTATAAACCACTTCTATGGAACTCAATTCTTTGACCGCCGTTTCGCCCGTCGATGGCCGCTATCGCAAAGCCACCGAAATCCTCTCTGATTATTTTTCGGAATATGCCCTCATCAAAAAGCGGGTGTATGTGGAAGCGGAATACTTCATCGAGCTTTGTCCCGTGCTGCCTGCCCTGTGGGAAGTCAGCGCCGACGATCTGTATAAGATACGCAACATCTACGGCGATTTCAGCCTGCAGGATGCCGCCAAAGTAAAGGAATACGAAGCCGTCACCAATCATGATGTGAAAGCGGTGGAATACTTCATGCGACAGAAGTTCGATGAGCTGGGATTCTCGAAATACAAGGAATTCATACATTTCGGTCTTACCTCACAGGACATCAACAACACCGCAATGCCCCTGCTGATGAAGGAAGCCCACAGCAATGTGTTGCTGCCCATGCTCACCCTCATCACCGACCATCTCAGCCTGTTGGCCCACGAATGGAAAAACATTCCCATGCTGGCGCGCACTCACGGTCAGCCCGCCTCTCCTACCCGTCTGGGCAAGGAGATCAATGTATTTGCCGAGCGACTGAAAGGACAGTTCAAATATTTCGACATCATTTCCTTCGAAGGGAAGTTCGGGGGTGCCACGGGCAATTTTAACGCCCATTGTGTTGCCTATCCCGACTTCGACTGGCATGCTTTCGCCAATAAATTTCTCGAACGTATAGGTCTGAAACGTCAGCAATGCACCACTCAGATTGAGCATTACGACAACCTTGCCGCCTATTTCGACACCCTGAAACGTATCAACACCATCAGCACCGACCTCTGCCGCGATATGTGGACCTACATTTCCATGGATTATTTCCGTCAGAAGATCAAAAAGGATGAGGTTGGTTCTTCGGCCATGCCGCATAAGGTAAATCCCATAGATTTCGAGAATGCCGAAGGCAACTTCGGACTGGCTAATGCCTTGTTCGGATTCCTGTCCGAAAAACTTCCCGTATCACGCCTCCAGCGCGACCTCACCGATTCCACCGTCACCCGCAACATTGGCGTGCCTGTGGCTCATATGCTCATAGCCCTGAAATCGCTGAAACGTGGCCTCGACAAGCTCCTCATCAACGAAACCAAGATAGCCTCCGATCTGGAACACAACTGGGCCGTAGTAGCCGAAGCCATACAGACCATTTTGCGCCGCGAAAACTATCCCGATCCATACAATGCCCTCAAGGCCCTCACCCGCACCCATCAGGCCATCACCAAAGAAAGTATACAGGAATTTATTGAAACCCTTGCGGTGAACGAAGCCGTTAAAGAAGAATTAAGAAACATAACACCGCAGAATTATACGGGGAAATAGGTATCTGGTATATGGTATATGGTATATGGTACTCGTTATTTGTCCTTTCGTATTTGGTATGCCGTTAATGGCGACTACTATATACTAAATACTAAATACCATATACTAAAGACTAAATACCTCTCCCTAACTATACATATTCCTATACCTTACCGCATTATCCAAAGCATCCATGATCTCGCGGGTGAAGAAGGGTGGCGGGGTATCGGCTAGAGTAACGGTAGTGCATGCTTCCTTTGGTATATCCTGTCCCAGGGCACGTTCGCAGGCGCTTTTTAGGTGCTCTTTCTGGAACTCATCGTACACAGTGAAAGTATCTCCGAAGCGGTCGCTGAAGTCCAACATGGCGCTCACCACGGCTTTATACAGAAGCTCTTTGCTATCGGTTTTCTCCCTCACATGCGTAAAGGCATCGGTCACCAGGCTCTTGGCATTTTCGCGTATGGTCTCCGAAACTGGTATCTCGCAAGAATCCACTTTGATCTTTTCGGGATGTTCTCTTTCCCATTGGGCCATTTCGCGGGCCACCTGAGCATCATACTTCGAGCGCATGCAATCGATCAGGAAGAAAGTGTACATGTAGATGATCTTGGGCATCAGGAAACTGAGTTTCTTTTTCGATTTGCCCAATATTTTGAAAAAGGTCTTGCGGTCGGCCTTTTCGGCTTTGAACATATAATATTTGAAAACCCCACCCACCAACTTCCGCAGGGCCCACAGATCGGGCAAACCGGGAGGCTTCACCTTGGGTTTGTATTTGATACCGTTGATAAAACCCATGGCCCTGTCGTAGAACTTCTCATGCGTATACACATGATCCCAGTAATTGGCCAGTCCTTCCAACAGCTCTATCCTCGTCATTTGTTTGGGGATGATGTTGGTGAGGATATCCATTTTATCGCTGGCTTCTTCATGCTCGGTGGTGATAAGACGTCCGTTGCGTTTGTAATCGTACCACATTTTGGTTCCCGGAGGGGCTGCCAGCGGATGGCAGATATGAAAAACAATGTGGGCGTCCTGAACAAACTGAGCGGTATGCTTAAACACATCCGGCCCATCGGAATCGCAGCCTATGATCATATGCACCAGCACCGCCATGCCGTATGATTGTATCTTTTTGATGGCATCCACCGCCGAAATTCCCATGTTCTGCTTTTTGTTCATGTCCTTCAGCGATTCGGCATTGATGGACTCCACCCCAATCATGAGGTTATAGAAATTGGCATCGGCCAGCAGTTGCAGCAGTTCGTCGTCCTGAGCCACCGTGATATCCAGCTGGGTAAAGAAGCCCATGGGTATCTTAAAGGAATTGTTCAGCACTATCAGCTGCCGCAAGAGTTCCTTCACATACTTCTTGTCGCCGGCAAAATTATCGTCGGCTATAAACACCATCATCACCTTCAGTTCGTTCAGCCGGCGAATCTCTTCCAGCACCTGCTCAATGGTCTTACTGCGCGGTTTGCGTCCGTAGGTATAGATCACATCGCAAAAACTGCAGTCGAAAGGACATCCGCGGGTGGTCTGCACCGAAACCGAGTTATAATGAATGATGTCCTCACCCAACAGATCCCAACGAGGAGCCGGGGTTTTGGTCATATCGGGTTTGGTAAGGCTTTTATAAACCTTAAGGTATTTCCCGTTCTTGAAATCTTCCAGAAACTTGGGCCAGGTTTCTTCTGCTTCCCCATGAACCACCACATCAATGTCGTCCTTATTTTTATAAATGAGGGTCTCCACTCCTATCCCCCCGGCGACTATGGTTGCCTTAGGACAAAATTTACGACAGGCGGCTGCAATGGTCAGACTGCGCTGCAGCTGGTTGGAGGTAACCGAAATCCCAATGATATCGAATTCTTTACCAGGCAGAAATTCTTCCGAAGGCCCGCGCATGTATTCATCGTGAAGCACCACTTCGTGCTCCGCAGGCGTGAGGGCCGCCACGGTGGCAATGGCATGAGGGGCATTGAAAGCTTTGGCATAGAGATAAGGGATCTGCCTGATCACTTTATTGTCAATTTCGTCAGCTGTGCCCGGGCTGATCAGTAGTATCCTCATGAGTCGTAATGGTTTTGGTTTTAGTGCTCCCTTTGCAGGAATTTACGATAAAAATAAACCTTTTTCCTGTAACATCTATAGTTTGCCTTCAGCAATCCAGATTTTTCTCAGACTTAGCAAAGTCCGGAACATGGGCTCATCAAACCCCTGTTCCCTGCGTATCTGCATGGCTTGCTGCATCATTTCGGGCGAAGGGCGGGCATCGGAAGTAAAAAGGATATTGTGTTTTTTCCCAATCTTTTCCCTCAGATAGCGGCTAATCTCCTCATGGGGAAACTGTGGATTCTCATAAAAAACGGGTTTCAGCAGATTGTCTTCCGCCGAAATCATATTTTCTGCCAAAGCTATGTCATAGAGTTTTGTTTTGGGATAGATGCGCAGACTGGTGGCAATATACACCAGGTCCTTTTCAGAAATGAAATGCTCGATAAAAGCAAAGGTTTCATCAATGGCCTGGTAAGTTTCTCCCGGGCCTCCAAACACAAAGAACCACATGGTGGGAATGTTCACCTTCATCAGTTGCACAGCCATTTCCTCCAGTCTTGCCAGAGTGAAATTCTTTCCGAGATTCTTAAGCATAACTTCCGAGGCGGTATCGGGCGTAGAATCTATCTGGGAGAATCCTGCCTCTTTCATCAGCAGGAACAATTCCTCGCTGGTATTGTCGGGATTGATGCCCATGGTCCGCAACCTCACTTTTAGGTTACGCTCAATAATTTCATGACAAATGGCTTCTGCATGCCCCCTGGGGTCGTTAAAGGTAGAATCAACAAACTCAAAACAGATATTCCCCAGTTTTTCATAAACCCTCTGAATTTCATCCACAATATCCACAGCGGTGCGGCTGCGAAATTTCTTACCTTCAATCACGGGGTAGGTGCAGTAAATGCATTTGTGGGCACAACCTCGTTTGGTTTGTATGGAATAGGCACCTCTTTCTTCGTAAGCTGAGAAATCAATGTACTTGTAAATACCGGAATGATATTTCGCTATGGGATGAGGGCTGGTAAGTTTCTTCAACCTGAGTTCCTCCGGAAAATCACGGCAGGCAACACCTTTGATTAGGGCCAGGTCCGTATGGTTTTCCAGTGCCAGTAATAATTCTTTGAAAGTTTCTTCCCCTTCGCCAATGATGCCGTAGTTAACATCAAGATAATTCAGAGTTTCATAAGGATAGATACTGAATCCGCTTCCCCCGAGAATGATGGAGGCCTGAGAATACTTTCGGAGGGGCTTTATAAATACCTCATTCACCTTATCCAGAAAAAAATCTTTGGTCTGAATCGACATGGAATCAATGTTGCGAATGCTGCAACCAATGAAATCGGGTTGAAATCGCGTCACAGCCGCTTCGAGATTCCTGCCCTCATCAAACATGCCATCATAAACCTCCACTTCAAAACTATCCTCAATGCTTTGGGCAATAATACACAATCCTATGGGAGGCACAGGATAGGGGGCTTTTTCGGTATTTACGTTTACCAGCAGTACTTTTTTCATCGTTTCACAGCCTCAATAAAACTGAATGGAGTGGCATTTTCTATTACCCGGTTTATGCTGAATCCCGCTTTCCTTAAGAGGTTGTCGAACTCCGGCAGGGTTCGTTCTTTGCCTCCTATGGTTCCTATCAGCATCTGAAGGTCTATGAATTTACCAAACGACGGCTTGTTATTGGGTTTGATAATGGTTTCTATGATCAGCAGCCTGCTGTCGGCAGGCATGGCTTTATGAATATTGGCAAGTATGGCCTCCGAAGTAGCATCATCCCAATCGTGCAAAATATTCTTCATGATATACAGATTGCCCGAGGCAGGTATCTCTTCAAAGAAACTTCCTGAGACGATGTTGCACCGGCTTTCCACGCCCTTGCTCTGCAGCAGTGCCGTCGCTTCCGTGACAACATGCGGCTGGTCGAACAAAATAGCCTGCGAGTTCTGATATTTTTGTAAGATCTGAGCCAGCAAGTGTCCCTGACCACCCCCAATATCGACAATGAGTTGGTATTTCCCAAAATTATAAGCATTCACAAAGATGCTCCCCGACAATTCGGCTGTTTCGGTCATGGCCTTATTAAACATGTCATTCTTTTCAGGGTTTTGAGCCAGATACTCGAAAGGAGGCATTTTGAATTTATGGGTGATGGCATTCTCTCCTGTTTTAGCACAGTTGTATAAATCGCCCACCAGGTCCCAGTTGTTTTCTCCCAGGTGATGCATCACAAAGTACTTCACAGATTCCTGCTTCATCATAAAAGCCCTGGAGAGCCTTGTATTTTTAAACCTTCGACCCGGTAATTCTTTAAATATACCTTCGCCGGATAGCGCCCTCAACACCCTGTAGAGCGCATCTTCATTGCTTTGGGAAAGCTCGGCCAGTTTTTCAATACTCATAGGTCCTTTTTCCAGAAAGTCGGGGATGTTAAGTCTTGCTGCTACTTCTATTGATTTCGCTTTCCAGAATGCAGATGCCTCTTCCAGCAAAATGAAGTTGGCAGGAAGCATCTTTTTGGTAAGCCTGACCAGGAAGTTCCTTAATCCAATGGTAGCTTTTATAATGATAAGCGGGGGTAGTTTCTTGTCCTTGAGTTTTTCGGTCATTGGCCTGTTTCGGTTCTTTCATGCAAATATAGCAACACTTTTTGTGATGGGCATTATATTGATTAAGTATAATGGTGTACTTTTGCACTCCCAAATGAAGACAAACAAAGCTTTCATCTACGTAATACTCGTTCTGGCCATGGTGTTCTGGAGTTTTTCCTACATCTGGACTCAAAATGTCTTCAAATATCTGAATCCTATTTCCACCGTTTTCATAAGGCTGGTAATTGCCTCTATCTTCCTTATGGGGTTATCTCTTATTTTGGGGAAATTGCAAAAGATAGAAAAGAAGGACCTGTATAAATTTCTCTTGCTGGCATTTTTCGAACCACTTATGTACTATCTGGGGGAAAGTTATGGTCTAAAGTATGTAGCTCCCACGGTGGCCGCCATAGTGATTTCCACCATACCCCTGTTTGTTCCTTTCTCTATGTATTTCCTGGCAAAAGAACCCATAAATTCCGGAACGTTTTTCGGGATATTCATTGCTTTCATTGGAGTCCTTATGGTAGTACTGAACAAAGATCTCAGTTTTGCCGCATCCCCTCTGGGCATAGGATTCCTTATGATTGCTGTGGCCAGTGTGATGGGTTACAGCTATATTTTGCAGGGTCTGACAAAGAAATACAATGCTTACACCATCATTTCGGCACAGAATGTAATTGGCATCGTCTATTTTCTGCCCCTGCTGATCCTCTTTGATTTTGATATTCTCAGAACGGTACAGATAAATTCTGAATTGGTCATCAACATCACCGCCCTGGCGATCTTTGCTTCGGCTCTGGCGTTTTTCCTTTTTACTATAGGTACCAAACATATTGGAGTTACCAAGGCTTCCATTTTCACTTATCTGATTCCTATAATTACTGCTTTTCTTTCTTACCATATGGGTCATGAAGAATTTACACCACTAAAGATAGCAGGAATTGCCGTCGTGATCATGGGATTATCCCTTTCGCAACTGCGTTTGAAAAAATATCTGACAAGCAACAAAAATTCTGATCAGAATTAAAAGGTTGTTTGTACTTTTAGACTTCATTTTTAATCCTTTTATTTATGATCTGTAATCATTGCAACACAGAAAACGAAACTCATGCTTCTTATTGTATCAAATGCGGCTATAGTCTGCAATCTCTGGAATCAGGCAACATCGAAAAAGGCAAGTTCTCTGACATCATAATCATTATGGTCGTTATCTTTATGATGTTCTCGAAATTCTTTTGGTCTGCGTTCTCACTGATTCATACTTTCGATTGGCATAGTATGCGATATTTCGGCAATTTCGTAAACCTGATTTGGGCTGCGGTTCCTATACTACTTGCTTTCACTGTAAAAAATAAGGTATGGAAGATCATTCTGATCGTAATAGGAGGTATTTATGCCCTGATGAGCGTGATCGAGGTCATAAGGCTATTGATGTTGCCTATGGCCGATTTCAATTTCTAAGGTTAAGATTTACTACGTAATAACACCATGCGGGTTAAAACCATTATAATAACATTGTTGTTACTCTTTCTATTAGTCAACGGATTAGTTGCACAGGTGATTCCTTCCGCCAATACTGTTGATTGGTCGAAAGCAGGCAACCGTTTTGTATTTCCTGCTGATGCGCCTCAGGTAAGTATTTTGTCATTTGGGGGTATTGCGGATGGTACGACGAGTAACAATACCGCATTGCAAAATGCGATGGCCTCTTTTGGCGGACATCCAGGGGTAGTTTATTTTCCTCAAGGGGCCTATTTGTTGGCTTCTTCCGTTGATGTTCCTGATTCTATTTGCCTGAAAGGGGCAGGTTCGGATTCAACCTTTATTAAATTAGCCCACAGCAGCAATGGTTTTAATTTTTCAGGCTCAGCAACGGGCAATTTTACAGACATTGTCAGCGGCTTTCAAAAAGGCTATCATAAGATCAAAGTATTGAATCCTGCTTCGTTCTCAGCAGGTAATTATTGTGAAATAAGACAGGATAACGGAACCTGGGATTCCAATCCGGCTACATGGGCAACCTATTGTGTGGGACAGATCGTACAAGTGGATTCAGTAGTGAATGATACGCTTATCCTATTCGACGAACTGCATATTACTTTCGACACTTCGCTGAACCTAAAAATACAAAAAATCAATCCCTGCTCAGCTTCAGGAATTTCGTGCATGAATGTGGAGCGAACCGATAACTCGACGGCAGGTACCGGTTATAATTTCCAGTTCTACTATGCGGTAAACTGCGAACTCAAGGGCATAGAAAGCAACAAAAGTCAGGGAAGCCACTGCCTCATCGATTTTAGTTCCCATATTGGCGTTAGCGGCTGCTATTTTCATGATGCTTTTGTTTACGACGGAAGCGGTACCAAGGGTTATGGGGTGACGCTTATTGATCATTCCTGCCACTGCCTGATTCAGAACAATATCTTCAACCACCTGCGACATGCCATGATGACCAAGCAGGGGGCTAATGGAAATGTTTTTGCTTACAATTATTCGCGCAATCCTTTCCGAAACGGTTCAATGGAATATCCTCAGGATTATTGCGGTGATATTTCTTTGCACGGGCATTATTCCTTTGCCAATCTTTTCGAAGGCAACATAGTGCAAACCATCTATATCGACCAAACCTGGGGACCTTCGGGGCCCAACAATACCTTCTTCCGCAACCGGGTGGAAATGTACGGCATCATCATGTCGTCGGCATTAACCAATAATCAGAATTTTGTGGGAAATGAAATTACGGGGAGCGGTTACACTTTTCCGTTTACCTGGGGAGCTTATACACTAACAGGCAGCGGACACATTCAATTCGGCAATAATAAGAACGGCACCATTATTCCAACTGGAACATCGCCCTTGGCAGACCAATCGTACTTTCTGAATACTGCACCTTCTTTTTGGAATGTAAGCCAGTCATGGCCTGACATTGGCATTCCCAATATTTTAAATTCAGGAACTATTCCTGCAAAGGAACGGTACAACTTAGCCCAATTTACCGATTGCAGCCAGACAAGTATCATTACAAATATTGGGTCATCAGAACCCAATCCCTTACTGGTCTTTCCTAATCCTGCATCAGATATATTGCATTTTCAGTTTACCTCGGAAAATACCGTTACAACTTTCCAAATAAAAACCCTGGAAGGCAAAACCATGATCAATAATAAATTCAAAACAGGAATCTCAAACGAAGATATTAATATCTCCGCCCTGAAACCGGGCATTTATATCCTTTCTGTCGAAACAGAAAGAGGTAGCTTTAACCGGAAGATTGTAAAACTTTAAAGGCTTACCTTCGGATCAACCCACGCTGCCTTCGAGACTGATAGAAAGTAGTTTCTGAGCTTCCACGGCAAACTCCATAGGAAGCTTGTTCAGCACCTCTTTGGCATAGCCATTTACAATAAGATTGATGGCACTTTCCTGGTCGATACCGCGCTGCTTGCAATAGAAGAGTTGGTCGTCGGATATCTTGGAAGTGGTGGCTTCGTGCTCTACAATGGATGATTTGTTCTCCACTTTAATATGCGGATAGGTATGTGCCCCGCAATTACTGCCCATCAGCAATGAATCGCACTGTGAGTAGTTCCTCGAGTTCGAAGCGCCTTTGGCCACCCTGACCAGTCCGCGATAACTGTTGTCGCTTTTACCGGCGGATATTCCTTTCGAAATAATCGTACTCCGGGTATTTTTACCTAAATGCATCATCTTGCTTCCCGTATCGGCCTGCTGAAAATTATTGGTAACAGCCACCGAATAGAACTCACCCACCGAGTTATCGCCTTTCAGAATACAACTGGGATATTTCCAGGTAATAGCCGACCCTGTTTCCACCTGTGTCCATGATATCTTCGAATTATTGCCTTTGCAAATACCCCTTTTAGTTACAAAATTAAAGATACCGCCTAAACCGTTCTTATCGCCGGGATACCAGTTCTGAACAGTGGAATATTTCACTTCGGCATCTTCCATAGCTACGATTTCCACAACAGCCGCATGCAACTGATTTTCGTCGCGCTGGGGAGCGGTGCAGCCTTCCATATAACTAACATAAGCGCCTTCATCGGCAATCAACAGGGTGCGTTCGAACTGACCGGTATTGGCTGCATTGATGCGGAAATAGGTAGACAACTCTATTGGGCAACGTATGCCTTTGGGTATATAGCAGAAGGAACCGTCGGTAAATACCGCGGAGTTCAGGGCAGCATAATAATTATCGCCATAAGGAACCACCGAGCCCATATATTTCTTCACCAGATCGGGATGATTCTGAACGGCCTCAGTAATAGAACAAAAGATAATTCCTTTTTCCTCCAACACCTTCTGATAGGTGGTCTTCACCGAAACACTATCGATTACCGCATCCACGGCCACACCCGACATGATCTTCTGTTCGTTCAAAGGAATGCCTAGTTTCTCAAAGGTCTTCAACAATTCAGGGTCCACCTCATCCAGACTGCCTAACTTTTTCACATTCTTGGGTGCGGAATAATAAATGATATCCTGAAAGTCAATAGGTGGTATCTTCAAATGTGCCCAGTCCGGCATTTTCATGGTAAGCCATTTGGCATAAGCCTTCAGGCGGAATTCCAGCATAAATTCAGGTTCGTTCTTCTTTTTCGAGATAAAACGAATGATATCTTCGTTCAGCCCTTTGGGAGCTGAATCCATTTCAACATCAGTAAAGAAACCGTATTTATATTCGCTCTGGGTGAGCTCGTTCAGGTATTGATTCGAATTTTCTTCCATTTCGGAATTATAAAATAAATGATAAGCAAAATTACTCAATTTTCGCTTAATGTAGAAAGATTATAAATAATAAAAAGAAAGAAATCGGCAATCTGCAATTGGCAGTCGGCAATGAATGACAACCAATGACGCGAAGCAGATGACTATTAATGACAATATCCGCACTACCGCCGCACAATCTCCGCCCCCAGTTTCCTCAATCGTCCATCAATATCCTGATATCCCCTATCAATTTGGTCGATGTTGTGAATGGTGCTTTTGCCTTCAGCCGATAGGGCGGCAATGAGCAGGGCCACCCCGGCACGTATATCAGGCGAAGTCATGGAGATACCCCTCAGGGGGTTCAGACGGTTGAGGCCAATCACCGTGGCGCGGTGAGGATCGCACAGAATAATCTTAGCGCCCATGTCAATGAGTTTGTCGACGAAGAACAAACGGCTTTCGAACATCTTCTGGTGGATCAACACACTGCCTTTGGCCTGAGTGGCCACCACCAGTGCCACAGAGATAAGGTCAGGCGTGAAACCCGGCCAGGGAGCATCGGCAATGGTTAGTATGGAGCCGTCTATATAATTCTCAATTTCGTATTCGTCCTGTGCTGGAATGTGAATGTCGTCGCCAATCACTTCCATTTGTATGCCCAGTCGTTTGAACACATCGGGTATCATGCCCAGGTGTTCGTAGCCGGCGTCTTTTATAGTAATGTCCGAACGTGTCATGGCGGCAAGTCCGATAAAACTGCCTATCTCTATCATATCGGGCAACAAACGGTGTTCACATCCGTGCAGGGAAGTAACTCCTTCGATAGTGAGCAAATTAGACCGAACACCACTGATTTTGGCTCCCATACGGTTGAGCATTTTGCAAAGCTGCACTATATAGGGCTCGCAGGCAGCATTAAATATGGTGGTAGTGCCCCGGGCAAAAACAGCCGCCATAATAATGTTGGCGGTACCCGTCACAGAAGCTTCTTCCAGCAGCATTTCGCAGCCTTGTAGTTTGTCGGCAAAAATGGTGTAGACATTGCTTTTGTAGTCGTATTCGAACTTCGCCCCCAGGTTCTGGAAGCCTATAATATGAGTATCCAGCCTGCGGCGGCCTATCTTATCGCCACCGGGTTTGGGCATAAAAGCCTTGCCGAAACGAGCCAACAGAGGGCCAATCAGCATCACCGAGCCGCGCAGGCTGGTGGTTTGCTCCAGAAAGCGTTTCGAGGCAAGGTAATCCATGTTGACCTTATCGGCCCTGAAACTGTAGGTGTCGGCCGACAGTTTGCTTACGCTCACCCCCAAATCCATCAGCAATTCTATCAGTTTGTTCACATCTTTTATATCGGGAATATTGCTGATAGTAACCGTTTCGGAGGTCAACAGCGTAGCTGATATCACCTGCAGGGCTTCGTTTTTGGCGCCCTGAGGCACAATTTCGCCTTTCAGTGGCTTGCCGCCGGTTATTTCGAAAACTTTCATGCTCTTACGTATTAATAAAGTACTAAAGTACATGATTCGCGATTCATTTGTTCGGACGCGGGGGAAAATTTATTAACAGGGATATGAGGAGAGGAAGTGCCTAAAGTGAATAAATAAAAGGAACCACGGAGACACTGAGTACACGAAGATACACGGAGAAAAGATTGGAAGAAATATCGAATAATGAATAACGAAGTTTTTTAAACAGTCCCAGTTGAGCGAAATTAATTTTTAAGGAGTTGGTTTTTAGCTGTAGCAGGGCCCGGAGCCGTACTACGGATTAGGTTGTGAAATGTGCAATTGCGAAAAAAAAACATTTGATGAATGGAGGTTCACCCCCATTTTTTTTAGTTCACCCCCGTTTTTTTTAATCCACCCCCGTTTTTTTTGATTCACCCCCGTTTTTTTTCAATCACCCCCGGTTAGTAAGAGAAAACCCCCGGTTAGTAAGAGAAAACCCCCGGTTAATTTGAATTCACCCCCGGTTAGTAAGAGAAAACCCCTGGTTAGTTGGAGTTCACCCACGGTTAATAAGAGAATATCCCCCTGTCTTTCCGGCATATATGCCTTTGCTACCCTATCGGATGGGCAAAGGGATAGATGGGCAATGTGCAGTTTATGAAGAGTAAGGTTGTTTGCCCCCAGCGCAAGGGATGGAAGTGGATAGCCCGGAAGGACGCCAACCGGGATTGATTAGAGACGCATTGCATTGCGTCTCTACAGAATGTTTGCAAAACGGCAGGAAGGCGGCCTGAGGACTATGAGCGGACAGCCCGACCCCCATAGGGGGATGCGCCCAAATATTTAAGAAGAAAGAAAAAATGGGAGTCTAATTATTCCCGTTCCCATTGCCTTTGTTGTAATTGCTTTTGCCGGAATTGATGGGGTTGCGTTTTTTCCAGTTGTTGTCGCGGTATTTTCCGTTTTTGTTGCTTTCGGGTTTGCTGACGTCGGATTTCTTGCTTTTGTTGAGGGCTATGAGGCTGCTGGAATGTTCGAGGCGGGTGTTTTCGTCGAGTTTGATTTGCCCCTGCGAGAGGTTGCTGAGATGCTCGAAGATGACCTCGTCGGTGACCGATTCGCGGTTCCAGCTCAGGTAGAGTTTCTTGAGATGGTTGGCAATATAACGTATCAAAGCCTCTTTTTCGTCGCCCTCGGGATAATCGATGGCCTTTTGAATCATGTTCTCGACGTTTTTGCCGTATTGACGGTATTTGATGTATTTGTTGGGGTAAGCACATTTGAATTTCTCAAGTTCCTTGACATCGGGATTGGGCCTTGGATAAGGCGAATCGACATCGAGTTGGTAGCCGGAGATCATAAACAAATGATCCCACATCTTTTGTTTGAATTCGGAGGTATCGAGACGCTGCGGATTGTTGAGCTGCGCCATGATAGAAACTATGGTCTGTGCAGCGCGGTTGCGGCGGTCGCGATCTTCGATGGTCATGGCAAATTCGATCATCTTATGAATGTTACGGCCGTATTCGGATATGGTGAGCAAAGGACGCTGGGTGTTGTATTCCATGGAAATGAAGTTGATTTTTAAATGTAATATCTGCAGGAGATGGTGTGCAAAGGTAGTGTTTTTTTAGAAGAATAAGGAAAGTGTTATTGATTAGAGGGTCAGTTAAAAGTCATTAGTGGTCATTCATTGTCATTAGTGGTCATTCATTGTCATTAGTAGTTATTCATGGTCATTTGTTGTTGAAGCACCAAAATACAAAAGGCAAAAAACAAATAATATTCACTTATCAAAAAAACAATTTTCAAAACATGATTAATCCCGAGTTTTGATATTTTGCCAAAGGCATCCTTATGGGAGAATTTTAATTGTTTTGTAATTTATTTGTCATTTATCATTTGCAATTTGTTATTTCGTTTGCAAATTGAACCTCATTGATTGTAATTAAAAATTTATATCTTCCGGTTTTATACCAGTTTTCATCTTCTACCTACCTGTCACCTTTCCTCAACTTCTCCACCGCCAGCAATATCTTCTCGTTGGTGGCCGGAATGGGAAGGTCGGGATCGGTTTTATGATCTCCGACGGCGGAAACAGCATAGCGAAGGGCCATCCATACCGAGAAAGCCAGCATAAAAGGCGGCTCGCCCACGGCTTTGGACTGACGAATGGTGTTGTAGTTGGCGGCATCTTCCAGCAGATCGATATTAAAGATGGCGGGAATATCCTGTGCTGAAGGTATCTTATAAGTGTCGGGCGAATAGGTGAGCAGGCGGCCTTTGTCGTCCCATTTGATCTCCTCGGTGGTTACCCAACCCAGGCCCTGTATAAAAGCTCCTGTCACCTGTCCCATATCAATGGGGCGGTTGAGGCTTTCGCCCACATCGTGCAATATGTCGACCTGATGGAGTTTGTGTGCTCCCGTGAGGATATCGATGAGTACTTCAGCCACAGCCATGCCGTAGGCGAAATAGTGGAAAGGCTTGCCTGTGCCGGTGTCGCGGTTGAAGAAAATATCGGGAGTTTTATAAAAGCCGGTGGCACTCAAACTGATCTGGGCCAGATAAGCCTTTTCGATCAATTCCTTTATGGTGATAAAACAATCGGGCCATTCGGAATCAAAAACTTTATCATTGGCAAAGGTGATGTGATGAAAATGGCACTTTGTATTTTCTGATTTCGTCGACAGCATAACCACAGCCATGGGAATCATTCTTACTTTTAACTTGTCGATAGCATCTTTCACTGCCATGCCATTGAGATCGGTTCCGCTGGAAGCCGCCGTGGCCGAAGTGTTGGGCACCTTGGAAGTGTTGGTGGCATTCACGGTGATACTTTCGGGGGAAATACCCGATTCGGCTGATGCGATCTGAAGCATTTTGGTATTAAGCCCCTGCCCCATTTCGGTGCCGCCATGATTGACGAGCATGGTGCCGTCTTTATAAATATTGACCAGAGCACCCGCCTGATTGAGAAAGGCAGTAGTAAAAGAAATACCGAACTTGACCGGAGTCAGGGCAATGCCTTTCTTTTGAAGGGGATTCTTTTTGTTGAAATCATCCACGGCCTTTTTCCGTTTGGCATAATCGGATCTTATGAACAACTGATCAAAAATGGTATGCAGGCGAATGTTCTCCAGCTTTTGTCCATAAGGGGTAATGATATTTTTTCCCTCATGGTAGAAGTTCTTTTTGCGAATGTCCGTGGCATCTTTTTTCAGAAAACGTGCGATGCGGTCGATGGCATGCTCGATGACAGCTATGCCCTGAGGCCCACCGAAACCACGAAAAGCGGTATTGGAGAAATGATTGGTGCGCCAGGCGGTAGCCGTGATTTTAATATTGGGGATAAAATAGGAATTCTCAGCATGCAGCATGGAACGCTCCAAAATGGCCATGCTCAGGTCGGCGGCGTGACCGGCATCGGCATTCAGGTCTATCTCGTAGGCTGTAATGACACCTTTATCGTCGAAAGCTATCTTATAAGTTGAGAAAAAGGGATGGCGTTTGCCGGTGATCTTCTGGTCGTCGTCGCGGAACAAATGGAAGAGAACCGGAAGACGGGTCTTGTTGGCCAGCAAAGCGGCCCAGGCAGCCACATGATTGCCCTGGGTTTCTTTACCTCCGAAACCACCCCCCATGCGTTTCACTTCGCAAACCACATCCTTGGCCTGAACTCCCAATACTTCGGCCACTATGGCCTGGGTTTCGGCTGGGTTTTGGCTGGAGGCATATACCATCATTTCCTTATCTTCACCGGGTACACAAAGGGCGGTCTGAGGTTCGAGATACCAATGCTCCTGGGCACCGGTATGCAATTCTCCTATGAGAATGTGTTTGGCTTTGGCAAAAGCAGTCGCGACATCTCCCCTTTCGATCTTGCGGGTGGGTGCTATTTTACTATCTTTTTTAATGGCCGATGCTATATCGAGAATGGCCGGCAGGGGCTTGTAAGTGATCTTAATGAGTTTTTCCGCTTCCAGCGCTATGGCTTCGTTTTCGGCGGCTATCAGCAATATGGGTTGACCCAGACAATTTACTTCATCGACAGCCAGACAAGACTCGTCGTGAAAAACCGGCCCCATTTGATTCTGTCCGGGAATGTCTTTATAAGTAAGAATGGCATGAACGCCTTTCAGCGCTTTGGCTTTTTCGAACTCGCAGGATACGATCTTAGCATGAGGTTCGCTACTGTAAACCACTTTTCCGTAAAGCATTTTGTCGCTCACGGCCATATCGTTTATGTAAACAGCCTTGCCGGTGACATGCTTTTCGGCGGATTCGTGATGCAGATATTTGTTCTTTGCGGTTTTCATTTATTTTCCTCCTGCTGTTTCGTGATAAAATTTCAGTAAGAGATTGCGAGCAGCAATGCGGCGGAATTCTTCTCCAGAACGGGCATCGGAAAGAGGCGTGAATTCGTTAAAGACCATTTCGGAGGCTTTTTCGATGTTGGGCAGGGTCCAGGACTTTCCTATGAGGAACTTCTCAGCCTTTTCGGCTCTTTTGGTGATGGCAGCCATGCCACCGTAGGCGAGAATGATATCCTTTACCTTTCCGGTTTTTTCGTCTTTTTCCAGCATAAAGCCGGCACTACAGGTAGAAATATCCATATCCTTACGTTTGGATATCTTGTAGGAACGAATGATGCGACTTTCATCGGGGATGGGGATGCCTATCATGTAAATGATCTCATCTTTATGAAGGTCGGGGGTATGATAGGATTTGATAAAATCTTTGAGATTGATGATACGCGAATCTGTCAGACTGCGAACTACTACCACTGCATTGTATGCCATAAGTACCGGCAGGGAATCGCCAATGGGTGAGGCAGATCCCAGGTTTCCACCAATGGTTGCCAAACTCCTGATTTGCTTGGAACCGAAAACGGAATACATTTCATAAAGGGCGGGAAACATTTCTTTGGTAGCTTCCTTGAGTTCTTCTATAGTTGTTCCGGCTCCCACAGAAACACTTTCCAGGGTTTCTGTAATGAATTTCAATTCCTTCACATCCGAAATGTCGATGATCTGAGTAAGCAGTTCGTGTTTTTTACTTACCCTGAGGCCGTTGTCGGTATTGCCGGAAACTATTAAGGCGTGAGGATGCTTGCTTCTTATTGCAAGCGTTTCGTCCAGTGTGAAGGGCTTATAATATTGTTGGGTTTTGGTCAGTATGTTGATGGTGGTTTTCAAATCAATCTGTTTCAACAAAGCTATGGTTTGGGCTTCGTTTTTAGTAAACTGATCGGCTTTCTTATTCTTACAGATTTTCTCCGCAGCTTCGATGATGGGTGTATAGCCGGTACATCGGCAAAGATTTCCGGTAATGGCATCGAGTATCACCTCTTTGGTTGCTTTAACCGGGCTTTTGTATAAGGCAAACAGCGACATCACGAAACCGGGCGTACAATAGCCACATTGGGAAGCATAGGCTTCGACCATGGCATGTTGCACGGGATGCAATTCACCATTAGAACTTACAAGATTCTCCACTGTTATCAATTGCTTGCCATGAAGCATGGGCAGGAATACCAGGCAGGAATCCACCGCACGATATCTGAGTTTCTTCCCTTCTATATCGGCAATCACCACGGTGCAGGCTCCGCAATCGCCTTCGCCGCAACCTTCTTTCACTCCTTTGAATCCGCTGAGAGAACGAAGGTATTTCAATACACTGGTGGTCGGGGCATAGCCTGAAGTTACGAAATCGATTTCGACTATTTTGCCATCAAACACAAAGCTGATCCGGTTCATACTATTTGTTTAGAGAGTTTTTCACATCAATCAGTTTGGCCAAAATGCTTACGGCTATCTCTTCAGGGGTTTCAGCGTTGAACTTAATGCCTATGGGCATATCCAGACGGCTGATTTCTTCCTCTGAAAAACCATGTTTTTCCAAGAGATTCTTCTTTACTTCGGCCACTTTTCTTTTGCTGCCTATCATTCCCACATAAGCGAATGGTTTTTTACCCAGTTGCGTCACTATACTTTCATCGTAGGCATGCTGCGGTGTGACGATCACAGAAAAAGTGCTGTCGGTGAATTCCGCTTTTTCGATGGCTGAGAAGTAGTCTTCTGTGACGCAGCGATAAGGCGAAGCATCGAATTCATTGAAAATGGTTTCCCTTTCGTCGAAAAGAGTGACCCGGAATCCAAACTCAAGGGCATAACGGGCTACCACACGACCAATATGTCCGGCACCAAAAATATAAAGATCGATGAGGTTGCGAATGGGTTCGAAATAAACTTCAACTTTGCCACCACAATGCATACCCAGATCGTCTTCGAGGTTATATTCCTTTTTCAGGGGAATACCCGACTGCAGAACTTCCAAAGCATCAGTGATGGCCTGAAATTCTATACCGCCTCCGCCTATGGTTCCTATTATTTTGCGGTCGGGGAAGACTATCATTTTGGAGCCTGCCTTGCGTGGCGAAGACCCGCTGGTGTGTGTGATGATGCAGAGCACGGCTGCACGATTTTCGAGTATGAGTTGATGTAGTTGGCTGTAGAAGTTCATAAAAAAATATTTCTATTCAAAAGTAGGGAAAAATTTCATGGTTAAATGGCTGGATGGTTAAATTGTTCTATTGCTAAATTGTTCTATTGTTATATTGTTGTCATTAGTAGTCATTAATGGTCATTGGTAGTCATTAATTGTCATTCTTTGACATTGGTTTTTGCAGAAGAAAATTTTAAGCGATATTAAAACATTCTGTAATTTTATGTTCTAAAGAATTTCGTTATGAAAATAATACTTTATATCCTTGTCATCCTGCTGGTACCATGTAAATCCTTTTGCATTAGCGGTTATGATTATGGTGATACACTCACCTGCCTGGCGGTTTCAGGATTGAAGATACGTTCGGAACCCGGAGGGAATAATGTGATAGGAAAAGTTCCCCTGGGCGGAAAAGTAATAGTTTGTCCCAAACCCTGGGGCGTTTCAGCCGATCTGCTGCCTTATACAGCCGAAGGCATTTCAGGAAGTTGGATGAAAGTAAAATATAACGATCTGACCGGTTATGTGTTCGATGGATTCTTAAGCAGTTTGCCTGCTCCGTCGCTCCAATGTACTTCCTTGAAACAATTTGCCGAAAAGACTTTTTTCCGAAGTGGCCGAAAAAATGTTTATCCTCATAATTGCGAAGGATTATCTCTGGCTGACACCCTGGAATTCTTTGTTTATAATGGATTTTACCTGATACATGAAGAACGCTTTGGCTATGAATCCTGGTCGGAAAGTCTGACCATTCAGGGAACCTCGGCTGAAGAATGCTTCCTGATAGCTATGGCAGTTTTTAAGGATGATATAGATAAGGAGGTGGAAGAAATGAAAGCGCATCCCGACAAATTGGGCATTGAACTGCAAAAAGAGATAGATAATAAGATAAACGATTACAAACTTTTCTATTTTAAAGACGGAAAGTATGAATTGGTGCTGATGGACGACGGCTGCTACGATATTATCAGCGTGGTTCAGCTATCGTCGAATGTTTTCCGCATCATGAGAAGCAGCGGCTGTTAAAGAAGTCGATCTGCCTCCAAATCTATTGGAAAGAATAAAAAAAGACGCCTGCCGAAACATATCCGGCAGGCGTCTTAATTATTTGCGGTCAATCTTATTATTTCTTGTTCTCCGGCAGCCACATACCTGTGAAGATATTAGGGGTGCTATAGAATTTCTTGGCCGTTTCTATCAGTTTTTCAGGAGTGATAGCCTGCAATCTTTGTTCCACAGTGAGAATTCTTTCAGGATCAACACCGTTAAGATAAAACGACTGAAGATTGTTCAACCAGTAACTATTTTTCTTAATGTTCACCTTGTAGCTCTGTATGCCGGGCTCACGAACTCCCTGCCAGTCTTTTTCGGTAATACCGCCAGCCATCTTCACTCCATCCACCAACTTCAGGAAGGCTGAGTCAACCTTCTTAATATTATCGGGACTGCAGGGAAAATATGATTGAAGTGTAAGCTCCTCCTTAGGATATTTGGATACTGAACCATAGAATCCTCCGCCATAGATGGCGCTCATTTTCTCACGAATGGTATCGGTAATTTTGTTGTTCAACACACCATTCAACTGAGATAACAGGAAATTATCATCAGGATTATAAGTAGATGCCCCAGTAAAATAATGTGTAAGCATGGCTTTTTGTTCGCTGCCTTTGCGCAGGGTATAGCTCTGTTTTCCTTTGATGGTATTCATTCCCATATCCTTGTATTCGGCTTTGGATGCTTTTGCGGTCAGTCCACCAATGTATTTTTCGATTAGAGGAGTGATTTGAGCCTCAGTAAAAGTTCCTACAATGGTGTAATACATTCCCGAAGGGTTGCCAATACGATCGAGATAAAATGCCACAGCGCGATCAAGATTTATTTTATCATAATCGGTGGGGCTTTCGATCTGATGCGCTCTTGGATTGCCCTGATATAAGATATTATAAACGGTATCGGAGAAGAGATTCTCGGGATTCTGTTTGGTGAGTTCGAGCTGTTGTTTCGAACGGGTGACGAATGACTGGAAAGCTTCTTTATCGATACGTGGCTCAGTACACTTGAGGTAAAGTAACTGGAACATCGTTTCCAGGTCCTTAATGGTGCTGTTTCCGTTGATATACTCAGTGTAAGTATCTACTACTGGTGATATTTTTACGTTTTTGCCCGAAAGGAATTTGTCGAGATCGGTGGTTGAGAAAGAACCGTAGCCCATTTCTTCGACCACATTATTGCTGAACTGTGCACTTTGATAATCGGCTCCGGTGTAAGCACTGTATCCGCCGAATTTGCTTCCTTTGAGTAAAATCTCATCGTTTTTGAAATCGGTAGGTTTGATACAAACAATAGCTCCGTTGCTCAAAGTAAAGGTGGTGGTTCCGAGTTTTTCGTTCTTCACTGTTTTCACGATCTTTCCGGCAACCGGCTCTTTGGTGAGCATTTTGGATGCGATTTGTTTTTCGGCATACGCAGTTATATTACTCTTCATAGCTTCATCAATCCACTGTTTGTACTGTGCATCGGAAGGAAGTCCGGCAGCGGTCTTTGTGGTTACGTAGCTGAAATATTTGTCGCCAATGTCGATCTTGTTGCGGATGTCATCAAAATTTTTCAAAGTGATCTTGTCCATATGGGTTTTGGCGAAATTATATTCCCATTCAATACCCGGAATTGGTTCCTGTGAAAGGAAATTATTTACGTATTCCCAAACCAGGCGGCCCGATTCGGTTTTATCGCGCTCGTTGTATTGCTTTTCGTAATCTGATAATACTTTTGCTTTGGCACGGGCCAGTTCCGCTTCGGTGAAACCAAATTTCTTGACTCGCAAACTTTCGGTAACCAGGGTCTGAATTGCAAGCTTGATACCATCGGGTCCGCACATGGCTGCTGTGGTGAAGTTTTCGTAACCACGTGCCCAGCCGCCCAGATATACATAAGCATAAATGAAAGGAGGATTGGGCGAACTCTTCAGTTCATCCAGACGTGAATTTACCATCTCAAAACAAAGGTTGTTGATAATATCGTTCAGATAATCGCCTTCGGTGACCGATGGCTTTTTTACATGCGAATTTCCCAGCAGATTAACGTAAGTGGCATCAGCTTCTTTGTCAGTGATCACCATGGCCTGATTTTGTGCGAATGCTTTCACTTCGAAGGTCTCAGGACGATTGCGCTCGGGGGTAGGATTTTTGACATCGCCAAATTTTTCTTTGATCATTTGTTCTGCCTTTTCAACAGGCATATCTCCTACTACTATCACAGCCTGGTTATCGGGCCTATACCAATCGGTATAAAAACGACGCAGCACCTTGTAATCGAAATTGGCAATGATGGAATCTATACCAATGGGCAGACGTTCGCCATACTTGGATCCGTTGAGCATTTTGGGCAACCATATCTTCATCATACGGTCGTCGGCACCTTTGCCCAGACGGCTTTCGGATAAAATAACGCCACGCTCTTTATCGATTTCCTTATCAGTAAGCAAAGTTCCGTGAGCCCAGTCGGCTATTACTGTGAAAGCCTTGTCGAGTTTGTCGGCATCATCGCTGGGAACAGGAAGAATGTACACGGTTTCGTCGAAACCGGTGAAGGCATTCAGGTCGTTACCAAAACCTACTCCAATACTTTGGAGGTAATGAACCAGTTCGTTGTCCGGGAAATGGGTAAGGCCATTGAAATTCATGTGTTCCAAGAAGTGGGCCAGACCTTGCTGATCGTCATCTTCCAGAATAGCTCCGGCATTGACTGCCATACGCAGTTCTACCTTTTTTTCCGGTTTGGCATTGTATACGATATAATACTTCAATCCGTTGGGCAAGGTTCCTATTTTCACCTTAGAGGTGACAGGAATTTTGGCCGAAAGATCGGTTTGTGCATTTACTCCCTGCCCTGCAAATAGCAACGCACAGAAGATAATCAAAAGGATTTTTTTCATTTTTTCTTAATTTGAAGTTTTGATTTTAATTGAATTATAAGGCTTAAAAACTAAAGGTGAAATTACATAATTTCGATGAAAAGCTGAGAAATTTAACAAATAACCTTAAATCCTGCTTTTTGCAGGTCGTCGAAATAAGTCGAGTAGGACTTGCTGACACACTTGGAATCGTTGAGATTGACACGGCAATGTATCATGGCCATAGGGGCGAGCGACATGGCAATACGGTGATCGTTATGCGAATCGCAGACGACTTCGGCATCGTCGAAATTTCCTTTGTTGCCATCGTATACCAAGGAGCCTTCCTGCTTATCGTAGTTAAAATAGTAACCAAATTTCGCTAACTCAGTGATCATGGCCATCACCCGGTCAGATTCTTTGATGACCAGATTTTGCAGACCGGTGAAACGGAAAGGAATTTTCAAACCTGCACAAGTAGCCGTCACTGGCGGGAAGAGATCGGGTGTCAGAAAAAAATCGTTGATCAGGACAACAGTTAATGTTTCCTTACGCGTAAGTAAAACCGAATCCTCCAAAAAAGAAGTTTTTACGCCCAGTTTGTCATAAATATCGGCCACTATCGCATCGCCCTGCAGTGAATTCCGGCTCAAACCTTTTAACTCTACTTCGGCCACTTTGGAAAAAGCAACTATCTGATACCAAAAAGCCGCGGCCGACCAATCGGATTCGACCACGAAATTTCGTGGATGATATGCTTGCTTTGCCACTTCTATGGTTTTCCATTTCCAAAGTGATGACACCCCGAAATGTTCCATCATTTTCAGAGTCATGCTTATGTAGGGTTTAGAAGCAATGTCGCCGGTAAGTTTAAGAGACAAGCCCTGTGGCAGCCGTGGAGCTATCAATAACATGGCCGAAATGAACTGACTGCTGATGCCCGCCCTGATATCGACTTTGGAGCCTCTCAATGTTGTTCCGTTTATGATGAGGGGAGGATGATTGTTTTTGCTGACATAGCTAATATCGGCTCCCAGTTTGTTCAGGGCTTTCACCAGATCGCCTACTGGCCGTTTCAGCATGCGTTTCGAACCTGTCAGGGTGCGCTTACCCGGTGTGATGGCAAAAAGGGCTGTCAGAAAACGGAAGGCCGTGCCGGCATCGCCCACATCGAATACCTCTTCTTCCGTAAGGTTCTCAATGCATCTTTGTAATATCAGGGTATCATCCGAAAGGGAAAGATTATCTACCGTAAAGCTTTCTTTGCACAAAGCTTTGATGAGCAACAAACGGTTGCTGATGCTTTTGGAAGCAGGCAGGTCAACAGAAGTTTTTATGCCCGTTGACCCCATGCGTATCTGAATGCCGGACATTTTGTTTTTTTCTACAAATATATTAATTCGGCAGATTCAAAACAAAAAAACTACAGGGAATTTTGCTTTTATAAATAATTTGAGTTTAAAATCGCCACAGATTATTCGAGAATAAATTCGGCTCATGAGGTCGCTTCGCTTAGTTCGCAGATTAAAATAAGCTACAAATTTGCGCAGAGCGTAAATTTAAAAATTTCATTTTTAAATTTACGAATGTAATCTGTGAAATTCCTCATAATGAAAAGGAATCTGTGAATCTGCGGCAAAAAAAGAAATTGTGCGTTTTCAGAGAGGGCTTATTCTTACAAATAATAATAGAAATCCAAGGCCTCGAAAATGAGCTTTTCGCTGAAATGTTGGTCGATGCAGGCAGTGCCCACAGCGCTGAGCAGGGTAAAGTTGATCTTCGAATCGGCATTCTTTTTGTCGTTGCGAATCATGCGTAGCAACTCGCTTTTCTCTATGTTAAGCTTGTGCTTGCCACAGGAACCGGCTATTTTGTCGATGATGGATTTGGTTTCTTCATCGCTCAGTCCGCTCACCTTGTTCGAAAGCCAGGTTTCGCATATCATGCCAATGGCCACCGAATCGCCATGCAATAGAGGGTTTTTGCCATGTATAATGGAATAGGATTCTATGGCATGGCCAATGGTATGACCGAAATTCAGTGATTTGCGAATATCTTTTTCCAGAGGGTCCTTACTGACTATTTCCCTTTTTAAACTTACGGCCGCAGCAATGATCTCAGCATGCGAGAGAATATCCTTGTAGCCAATATCCTGAAGCTGCTGCCAGAGTTGTTTTCCGCAGACCAGGGCTATCTTGAGCAATTCGGAAAAACCCGAACGCATATGCTCTTCGGGCAGGGTCTGCAGATAGGTGATATCGATAAAGGTCTTCTCTGAAGGAGCAAAGGCACCAATCATATTTTTCAGCCCCATGAAATCTACCCCTGTCTTCCCTCCTACGGCGGCATCAACCATACCCAGCAGAGAGGTAGGAACATTGCAATGGGGTATGCCGCGTTTGTAGACCGAAGCAGCAAAGCCACCTATATCAGTAATCACCCCACCGCCCAGATTGATGAGCAGTGAATTGCGTCCGGCAAAGTCGTCGGTCAATGCTTTCCAGATGATTTCACAAGTCTTGAGGTTTTTATGAGCCTCGCCCGAAGCAATGGTGATGCCGGTATAGCTATCAATATGGGGGGTGTTCTTCACAAAGGCCGGGAGACAGTGCTTTTTGGTGTTCTCGTCGGTAAGTATATAAAACCGGCAGCCCGACTGCTCTTTCTGAGAAAGATATTCGACAAAGGCATTATAGTCGGCAGGGGCAAACAGGTATTGAGATTCAGTTTCCACGTTAGTATCTATTAAGTTTTGCCTAAAGTTACTACAATTTTGGGAATCAGAGGATAATTCTTTTGGAAAGATGGTGGAGTGGAATCCGCCGTGGCGGATGGAATGATGGAAAATTGGAAGAGGGGAATGGCTAAATTGTTAAATTCCCGCCTGACCGATGTCAGTCGGTCAGGGTTGGATTGCTGGATTGCCTGGGAAATTCATTCCTTAATTAGCTTCTTTGTTACCACCCCTTCATAACTTAAAATTTTAACTAAATATAGCCCGGATGGAAGTTTTGACAAATCAATTGTTGTCTTTGTACCTGATGTATTCAAGGTTTTTACGATTTGTCCTTGTAAATTAATTATCTCAATGGTTCCATTATCTAATCCTGTGACTTCAATTTTGTTGTGTGTCGGATTTGGAAAGACCTTGATTTCGTTTTTCTGCTCAGGATTTTCAATAACAGCATTTGTTGTATCCTTACAAAGCGACGACTGACGTCTGATGTCACGCTGAAACATAAGCCAGTCGGGGCCATTTCCTTTACCGGCAGTGAGCATATAAGCGCGTCCGAAATTATTCTGAAAAGCCGGATACTCACTATAGCCACCTACAATAAACACATCAAGAGTATCATTATTATCAAAATCAGAGATCAGCGGAGCATGGTCAATTCCAAAATCAGAATTGCCGTAGTGTGCTGCCAGATCTATTGACCAGATGAGGGTTCCGTTGTTTCCCATCAGGGCTATTACTTTACCATTATCTGTTCCAAATATGACATCCGGAAAAGCATCATTATTAATATCAGCTAATGCACACCCCCTGAATGCTCCTGAATATCCGGGAATATTATATTGCCACTGTAACGTACCGGTGTTAGAAAGCGCACAGACTTTATATCCACTCACAAAAACCACTTCGCAGTATCCATCGCTATCAATATCACCGATGGATGCGGGTGCACCGATATACCCGCCTGAAGCAGCATATTTCCATTTGGTTGTTCCGTTTTCGCCATTGATACAATAAAGCGTATCATTGTAAGAGCCGATGACTAATTCCGGCTTACCGTCTTTATCAAGATCGGCTACAGCAGTTCCGTGATACATGACATCGTGCACGGGGTAGGTCCACAATAAGGTATGATTGTCGCCACGATAAGCATATATACTATCCAAATCGTCAAAGTTCCAGGTGCCAACCACAAAATCAAGTTGTCCGTTATTATCAAGATCAACGATGGTGGGGGCAGTTTGTATCCATGAATTAAGATCCACATTTAATACCCAATTTAAACTTCCGTTTTCTGCATTTAAACATCTGACTGTACCCCCGAATTCCCCATGAAGTATTTCAGGTTTCCCGTCATTATCCACATCAGCAATTGTCGGCGGAGAATCGCTGCCTTCTGTATTACACTGCCATTTAACTGCTCCCGTAAGCCCGTTAAAACAAAATGTTTTCGGATTGCATGAACTGGGCAATACTACTTCAAGGTGAGAGTCGTTGTCCACATCATAAATAATGGGAGCAACATCGTTGCAGCCTTCGGCTCCTATGGAATGGGTGTTATATTTCCACAAAAGGCTTCCATCCTCTGCATTGAGAGCATACACCGAACTGTCGTTTCGGTAGCAGCCGAAAACAATTTCCAATTTCCCGTCACCGTCAATATCGCCTGCCGCCGATTGCCCGAAGGAAGCGTCGTTAGTATTGTACCACCATTTGACAGATGGTGTTTGTGCATTCGCCTTGCATAAGAAAAGCAAAGTGCAGGAAATTGCAAGAAAGATAATTACTTTTTTTCCCGATAAAAATCGGACTGCATGCGGAGGCGGTAATTTCACTTTGTTCAACATTTTTTCCTTTATTTTTGGTTCATACTAAGAATCATTCATTTCTGTTTATTAACAGACGGGGTTTATCATTTTTTTCTCTTCCCATTTTGTTTTCATGTCGTTTGTCCTTCGCCTTGTGCATAACGGTTGCGGCTTTAATTTCGTGCGGCCTCCCTGCCTTGTCTAAAAGAACGAATGTTTCTGTCCGTTGAGTTCCTGTCTCCGAAGCACTGGCCGCATGAAATAAAGCCCATGTTATGCATAGCTTTATTGTTTTCTTTTTATTTGTATATCCACTATAATCTTAGATTTCTTAAAATTTGTCAAGTCAATTTTGTACACCACTTCCTTGTCATTATTGTCAAATTTTTTGTCTTCATTTGAATCTTTTACTAATACAGCTAAAATGAAATTTTCCTTTTTGAAAAACTGATAATACTTGTAACTATAAAATCTTGGTGTAATTTGAATTAATCCTGTTCCGTCATTTTTTGAAGCATACAAGTATAAGGGATCATCAGGGCTTAGCTTTCCATCTTGGTTATAGTCCTCATTTATGACTTCGAATAGCAAATAGTCGTTGAAGGTGTATTTAGGTTGCTGGTCATCTTGGTTTGGCTTTAGATTAGCATGAATACTATCTTTTATTATACTCAAAGAAAATTCCGAATAATTCCTGTCATAATTAATGTCACGAATTTGTCTTATGATTTGCATACTGTCCCTGAAAAGATCCCTACAGCTATCATTCCTAATATTATAAAAGATTATATTTTTAATTTTATAATCATAAGAAGATTCAATTTTGACATCATTGAATTTACCAGTACTTGTCCAAGAAATTGGTATTAAAATGTATGTTGAATCTAAAAGGATAAAGTTTCTTTCAAAATGCTGTGTCTTTATCACCGCTTCTTGTGAAAAACCTGTCGTAATTAAGCAAATAAAAAAAAGTAAGGTCGTAATTGGCTTCATATTTATTTTTTTAAAGTTATGCATAACTTATTCTTGCTTCACCTTCCTGGTGGATTATTTCCGTATTGAGTCGGCTTGCTTCACCTTTTGTACTCATTTTATAAATCAAAAGTAAAAAAATATTTACTACAAATCATCCAAAGTTGATTTTATTTTTGGGGTTATCCTTTTCACACTCTTTACCTCTCCCCCACATTTTATCGCCAGACCATATTTTGAAACGTTCGTTCGGTGATTTGAAACGATAGCTCGGTGATTTAAAACGATAGCTCGGTGATTTGAAACGTTCGTTCGGTAATTTGAAACGACCCTTCGGTGATTTGAAACGTTCGTTCGGTAATTTAAAACGTTCGTTCGGTGATTTGAAACGTTCGTTCGGTGATTTGAAACGATCGTTCGGTGATTTGAAACGTTCGTTCGATAATTTGAAACGAAGGTTCGATGATTTAATACGATGGTTGGGAGTGTTCGGGAGTGTTCTCTAAACTGTGCTTTTTTGAAAATTTCTTTTGAAGAGAAAGAAGCGAATTGCCTCTGGTTCTTTTTTACTAACTTTGTTTAACAAAACTATCCCCCTCA
>CAZRFL010000012.1:0-1412 GCA_964599365.1 uncultured Bacteroidales bacterium | reverse complement strand
CATGACCCTCTTCGACAACCTGGAAACCGCCTTCCGCATCAACAGCGACAGCGAAATACGCAAGGCCAAGTTTCTGTTTTCTATGCTGAAATATCCCTGGCTGGTGAGCATCGGCAAGGTGATGCTGCAAGTAGCCCTATTCATTCATTTTCCCGTAAGGGCTTTGCTGAAAAAGAACATTTTCAGTCATTTCTGCGGAGGCGAAACCCGTCAGGAATGTGAACCCACGGTCGAGCGGCTGAACCAATTCCATGTACAGACCATACTCGATTATTCGGCCGAAGGTGGCGAATCGGAAGCCGAATTGCAAGGCGTGGCCGAAGAAATTACCGCCCTCATTCAATATTCTGCCCAAAACCCTGCCATTCCCTTTGCCGTTTTCAAACCTACGGGCATAGTACGACTGGGATTGCTGCAGAAAATAGCTGAAGAGGCTACTCTTTCGGATGCCGAACAACAGGAATATGAAAGAGCCCGCCAACGTTTTGTGGGTTTGTGCGACTTGTCGGCTTCCCTGAACCTGCCCTTGTTTGTGGATGCCGAGGAAACCTGGATTCAAAAACCCATAGATGATCTGCTGCTCGAAATGATGCGCAAACACAACCGGGAGCGTGCCCTTATCTTCAATACCCTGCAAATGTATCGCAACGACAGGCTGGAGTTTCTTTCGGCCCTGACCGAAACGGCCCGTAAGGAGCAATTTTTTGTGGGTTTGAAACTGGTGCGCGGTGCCTATATGGAAAAGGAAAGAGAACGTGCCCTGAAAATGGGCTATCCCTCCCCCATTCTGGGCAGCAAGGCCGAAACCGATGCCTCTTACAATAAAGCCGTGGAATTCTGTTTCGAACATTCGGATATCATCTCGGTCTGCAATGCCTCGCACAACGAACTGAGCTGCGCCCTACTGGTGGAACTGATGGAAGCCAACGATATTGACCACGCTGATCCCCGCTTCTGGTTTGCCCAGCTCTACGGCATGAGCAACCACATCAGCTTCAACCTGGCCGAAAAAGGATTCAATGTCTGCAAGTATCTGCCCTATGGCCCCGTGAAAGCCGTGATGCCCTACCTCATCCGCCGCGCCGAAGAAAACACTTCCTTAGCCGGACAAACGGGAAGGGAACTGATGATGATAGCGCAGGAACAACTGAGAAGAAAGTCAGATTTCAGAAGTAAGAAGTCAGAATGAAAAGACGGAAACCACAAACAACTTAGCAGACCAAATAACAAATAGCAAATGATAAATGACAAATAAATTCCAAAAAAAATGAAATTCAAATATCCAAACTCTGGACATGGCAAGTTTTGAAAATTGTTTTTTTGAAATTGGTCCGTCAGCTGACGGATGTTTTTTGTCTTTTGTATTTTGGTGCTTCAACTACCAATGACAATAAATGACTACTAATGACCAT
>CAZRFL010000011.1:70711-72526 GCA_964599365.1 uncultured Bacteroidales bacterium | reverse complement strand
TAACTTCTTCTTGCTTCACCTTTGTGGTGTATTATTTCACTATTTGGTCGGCTTGCTTCACCTTTTAGAAGCAAAGCGTCCCCTCAAAAATACAAAACTTCTCCATTTCAAATAAATAAATGATGTTTTTTCCTTTTCCGGTCGGGTCATGGTTTATTTGATTCAGCGCAAGCTGCGCCCATGCAAACAGGGGGATGCCTGCTGCCGGGAATTCATGTAAGCGGGTGCTGAATTTATTCCTTTATTGAATTCTCAGCAATCCTGAATTTTATAATCGGCTGGTTAAACGTCTGCCAATTGTAAAATTCAAAAATGGTCACGCCCAATCCTTCGAAAATTTTGAAATTGTTTTCGTCGGTAGTGTTGCAGTAGCCCTTTTCTAATTTGCTGATATCAGCAGGGTCGATACCGGTTATCCAACTTAGTTTTCCCAGGCTGATATTTTTTGCAAGCCTGATCTCTTTAATTCTTTGGCCCTTGAGTTTTTTTTCAAAAAAATAGGCACTTTCCTTGTTCTCTTCCATAACTTAGATTTTAAAATAGGGATATATCCCTATAGGTTTTTAAATTACTTTCGAAAGATAATCCTTATTTTTGTTTTGGCAAAAAAAACACAATAGAATATTATTTATGCGTGTGCTTTTTTTCCTCGTTCCTTGACATACTGAGATTCCTGCACTTCTATGGCCGATTAAATCTTCTATACGTTGAGTTCCTTTGATAAGAATTAATGTACCTTGTCAATGGTTATTACATCCAATTTCAGCGACTTATCATTTAACAGCGAAGGTGGTACATTATTCCTCAACTATTCTAAAGCATAGGCAATAAATGTCATAAAATCAGACAATGTTGTTGCATTCATGCCCGTAGTTATTACGTTTATTCTCAATGAAGCAATATTTTCGCTCGATAATATTGCTTTTAATCCCTTAAATGCAGCATTATCGCTATGATGTTATTAAACTTACTCTTAAAAGTCGGTTCTTCGAACGATTTTATTGCATTTATGAGCGATGTTGTCATTTTTAATGGCGAAGTTTCAGCATTTTCGCCCTTAAAAATAGCAACCTTATATAAAAAATACATTATCAACTAGTTGTCCCTATTTTATAAATTAAATACTTTAGACCATGAATATGATTAAATACAGTTTGTCACTATTGTCACAAGCTAATTTTATTGAAAAGGTGGGCTTTATTATTTTTTGTCTCACCGCCAATGGTTTCTTCCCCGACCTTCCAGTCGAACTCACTGCCATCACGGCCAAGCTGGCCGATTACGAGAAAGCTCTTGACAAATCGCGCAAAGGCGATAAAAGTCAGACGGCGCTGGCTAAAAAAATTAGAGGCGAAATTCAAGTAATGATGAAAAAGAATGGGATTTATGTGAACCTAACGGCCGACGGCGACGATACCATGCTCGAATCGTGCGGATATGATATGGCCAAGATTGGTAAGCATGTAGCCAAAACCCTGGTAAGCATTTCGGCAACCACAAATGCCGGTCAGGTAAAGGTGTTTGTTCCCAAGGTTAAGAAGGCTTTAGCGTACCAGGTGCTGATTGCCATTGATGCCATTCCGCCCGACGATAAGCCCGGTTTGTGGATGCGCCAGAAAATGACCACAAAACTTTATCAATTGCTCGAAGGAATAGAACCTTTAAAACAGTACTATCTTATTTTCTGCAGTGTATCCAAAGACGGCGAATCGGCCATGAGCGAGCCGGTGCCGTTTATGATTTTGAAATAGGCGATAGGCAGGATCTTAGTATGAAAAAACTCCCGGAGGATATGTGTCTGCGGGAGTTTTTTTT
>CAZRFL010000011.1:0-70611 GCA_964599365.1 uncultured Bacteroidales bacterium | reverse complement strand
ATCCACCAGGGGAATTTCTGAGGCATATATTCGGTGCCCGAAATCAGCATTTCTTTGCTGATGCCATCCACCAGCAGATCGTGCCACGAATAGCGTTGCAAGATAAACTGCGAATATTCGAGGGTATAGGAAAAGATAATGATGATAGACCCGGCGATTAACAGGACCCATACCATCCTTTTCGTAAAGACGCGCCAAGGCGCGTCTCCCCTCCCAATTATTACCAACGCCAGCAATATCATAGTCAGCGAATTGATTACAGGAGCAATCACCGGACCCACCCATGTGGTAGGAATAAAGAAGAGCACATCCCAGGTCAGCAGCGATTGGGGCCAGCTTATCAGCGCCCAAAGGAAAACATAATAGAAGATATCCCAGATGGCAAAGGCATAAATGAAATAAGCAAAGCGTTGCAGGACCGTTTTGCCGGCCAGCCAACCTACGCCCAGAAGCATCACCATGGTGGCGGCTTCGCGCCATAGCTCTGTCATCATGATCTGACTGCTGATGAGCCTCATCGGAAAGGCAAAGCCATCGGGATAATACAAGGCACGTATGTAGACCACCACGGCGCTTTCCAGATATCCCATGGCAATGGCAAACAAGCCGACGTACAGAAGGGTGATATAGGGTTTGGGGTGTTTCATATTTTTTTTACCGCAAAGGCGCAAAGGACGCAGAGATTGGATGATAATCAGACATCAGTAAAAGACTATAAATTATTCACTATTCTTTTAATTCCATCAATTACTTTTACATTATTAAAATTTACAAGCATACCCAATTTTAGTCTTTTCAGCTTCAAATAAGTAAGCAATTGTGCTGTATGAATATCAGCTAATGCATCAACAGCTTTGATCTCGATTATTACAATATCATCAACCAAAAGATCTATCCTGTATCCTGCATCAAGTTTTACATCTTTATAAACAACGGGCAGCGCCACTTGTTGTTTAACTTCAAGACCCATTTGCGAAAGTTCATAAGCCAGACAATATTCATAGGAGCTTTCTAATAATCCAGGTCCCAATTGTTTATGAACCTCAATGCATGCACCAATAATTTTATGTGAAATTTCGTTTTCTGTCATGATAATTTAATTCTTAATAAAATAAATTGCTTCAATGATATAGTTGAATCTTGTTTACCTCAATCCAGCCTGTCGCAGGTGTGCAAAGGTCGTAGTGCTTAAATTTAAGTAATGTTCTTTGCGTCCTTCGCGCCTTTGCGGTGACTTTTCATTCTTTTTTCTTCGGTTTCACCAAATACACAAAGGCCACCAGCCCCGTATACGAAATGCCGTAAATCAGCCAGATATTCACCCAGGCTTCGCCCGTAATGGCATGATGCTTATAGCCTATCATCATCACAAAACCGGCAAAAACCGTAGCAATAAGTGCCACCAGCGGCATAAAACGCCAGAACAATTCCGTAGCACTTTTGGTCTCAATATGCCTCTTCTGAATGTAGAAGAGGGGCAGCAAATAAGAAATAATGAACAAGATGGCGAAAAAAACTATCCCGCTCAGTTCGGCAAAGGTCATCAGCGCAAATTCGTCGCCGTGGCGCAACACACTCAGGTCGTCGTTGAAAACCAGCACCAGCAGAAAATACAGGAAGGCATTTACGGATATCACTATCAGAAAATCGTAAAGCAGTACTTTAAACAGATTTATTTTCATGGCAAAAGGTTTTTAAGATTAATAGCTCGAGCCTCTTTTCGAAATATACTGTGCCCTGATGCGGGTCTGCGGCAGGTTCTCTTTCAGGGCATTGTAATCATCCAGACTGATGTTCGAAATGCGTAGTTCTTTCAGGTTTTTCAATCCGTACAGGGGACTGTAGTCCGAAACCGAATTATTTTTCACGTCCAGATATTCGAGTTTGGTCAGCGTTTTCAGTGGCGACAGGTCAATCAACTGATTGTTGTTCAGCACCAGTTTACGCAGGTTGGTATAACGGGCAAACCTATCGATGTTGGTCAGATTGTTGTGCGAAACATCCAGAGTGGTCAGGTTCTTCAGGGCCGAAAGGTCGCAGATATCTGCCAGGTTGTTGGACGAGAGGGTCAGGTCTTTCAGTGCGATCAGGCAGGTCAGCGTGTCGAAATTCGTGATGTTTGTGTTTTCCAGATCCAGCATTTCCAATTGTTTCAGAGCGCCCAGTTCATCAATAGAACTCAGGGCATTGTTCGACAAATCGAGGGTTTTCAGTTGAGGATAATACTGCAAAGCCCCCAGGTCGCGAATACTATTCGAAGCCAGCACCAGGTTTTCGAGGCTGGTAAAAATAGGTTTCACATCGCGTTCAGCCTGTCGGTTGAAGAAGAAATTATACACCTTGTTCTCCACATTGGTAAGCACATAGAGGTTGGTGATGTTGTCGCCCGACAGGTTGAGTGTCTTCAGTTTTTTAAAGGCCTCAAACTTGTTTAGCACGTCAATATCGCTGATCACAAAATTATTATTGGAGATATCCACCTCTTCCAGTTGGGTCATCACAGGCAGGTTCTTCAGCACATTTTGGTTCTTCATGCCGCCTATTCTGAGTGTTTTTAATTGGTTCAAAGAAACGATCACGCCAATGTTTTTAATCTCGTTGCCCGAAATATCGAGGGTTTTCAGGTTTTTCAACATCGCAATAGGTTTCAAATCGAGTTGTCCGGGATTGTTCGCTATGTTAAGATCTTCCAGCCCCTGCATTCTTTCCATACCTTTGAAATCGTTGATAGAATTGTTAGACAGGTTCAGTGTTTTGAGGTTTTTGATAGTAGGAATGCTGTCTACATTATGGATCTGATTGGAAGAAGCATCCAGATACAACAACTTATCGAAATCCTGCAGGCCGAGGAATCCTTTCACCTCATTGTTCGAAACATCCAGATAAGTCAGGTTGCTCAGGCGTTTCAGAGCGTCCAGATCCGAAATATTGTCATTGCTCAGCAGCAAGCGGGGAATTTTTCCGGCTTCGCTCAGCGCATAAATCTCTTTTTCGGTTTTGTAAGCTGTATAGTTCCACGATTGCCAGCCCACATCGTCTCTTACATTCAAAAACTCATACAGACGCTTGTGCAATTTCGCGGTATAGTTTCCCCGCTCAAACAGCTCGTCGTAATAGCTTCCCGAAGAACTATAGTCGTCATCCCATGAGTCATCTGATTCCAAATTCTTAATATAGTCGTGCTCATCGGTTGGCAACACCAGCAGGTCGGGCAGGTTGGCGGGCGACTTTAGTTCTACCAGATAGTTCTTATCCACACTTTTAGATTTCTGAATATTGAACTTGGTGATTACCAGGTCCCAGTTCAAACAAGCGAATAATACAAGAACGATATAAAAAGCCCATCCATTGGCTTTAAACAAATAGAGGTTGGTTTTTTTCTGATAAATCTTCACCAGGGTGGTGATCAATCCGATCATAGTCAGCACCAGCCAGATGTATACACCAAGTCGTTTGTAGGTCAGGTTATATTCACTGATGTAAAGCAGGGTACGATATCCTGTGGAAATGATCACAAAAGCATTTTGCAGTATCCAGGCATAAGCCAGTATCTTGATGGATTTGTTCTTTGCTGAGAAATTCAGATAGCCGCGGAAATAGAACATAATGATGAGAATGGCCAGAACAATGGAAGTGATCAGCGTTCCCGTTCCCTGATGCAGGTATTCCGAAAGGGTCATACCGGTAGGTATCTGACGGCTGATCCAGAGATAAACGACATCCAGCATATTCACCACCAACAGCAACACATTCAACAGGGCCAACAGCACCACTCCCGACATGCGTTCTATGTTTTCGTTGATATTCTTACCAAACAAACGGTTGCCCTTTTCAAGCGTACTTTGTGCGTATAGGTTTTTAGGAATGTTGACATCCCAGCGATACAAAGCAGGGAAATTACGGTGATAGAAAAATCCGTACAACAACAGGAATCCCAGGAATGTAAATCGCACCCAGGGCCAGGAAATGAAATCCAGATTGATTTTGCGAGTCAGGTCGAGAAACAAGGGGTTTGATTTCTGATACAGGAAAAAGAATAAGATCAGAATGGCAAAAATACCAATCCCAATGCTAAGCTTGATCCAGAACTTGCTTCCGAGGGCTTTATTCTTCGAACTTCTTCGCTCTATCATATCTACTATCATAAAGCCAATGGACGAAACGTAGGAATACAGAGCATAAATTCCTCCCAGTATTACCGACGAACCGCGGCTGATACTCATGGCAGAAACCAAACTGAGGGACACAATATTGGCCGAGAACGAAAGCCATGTGCCGTATAACATCACGCAAACGCCAGATACTATAGCACCGGCAGCGGCAACATACCAGGATGTATCTTTCAGCAGGGCTTTGTTTCGTATCAGTTGCAATACGATGAGCGAAACCGAAAACAACAGGAAGTTCACTCCCAGCGATTGGTGGTAGAACATCCAGCTGTAAAGGACTACGGAAATTAACAGCAGCAAATCATTTTTTTTCATAGTGTAGGGTTTTAATTTGGGTTTTTAATTTTATAAGTCAGGAATATTTCTGCCACCAAATCACCAAGGCACCAAAAAACACCAAGAAAATTAGTATTTCCGATTTGACTTCTTTGTGCATCTTTGAGCATTTGTGGCATTTTTTATCAGTTATATTTGGTGAAATTTGGTGTTTTTGTGCTTTGGTGGCAATATTCTAAGCAGATATCCTTCTTATTTCTGATTTTAATCTTCGGTTTTTCTTTAAAGCGATGATCAACCAGACGAATAGCCCCAAAGTAATCAGCGGATGAATGATCACAAACAGCCAGATATTGATCTCCTGATAGGTCATCCCGCAAAAGTCGGCACTGACCTTCAGAATATTCACACAGAGATTGAAGAAATCGTTCATACTAATGATTGTTTTTTATTTGAAACATTTTTTCGAGCGAAGCCAGATGAAACTGAAAGGCACTTCGGCCCTCATCTGTTATATTATAGGTGGTGCGGGGTTTCTTTCCCACAAAGTCTTTTGAGATCTGTATATAGTTCACTTTTTCCAGTGCAGTAATATGGCTGGCCAGGTTTCCGTCGGTCACCTTCAGTAGCTCCTTCAGCCGATTGAAATCTGCACTTTCGTTTACACTAAGCACCGACATAACACCCAGCCGTATCCTGCTCTCAAAAACCTTGTTCAGGTTGTTTATGTCGAAATCGCTGTTCATCTTTCGTATTTATTGTACATAAGCGCTCCATAAATAATATGGAGAACTCCAAAACCCAGCGCCCAGAACAGCAAGCCGTAACCAATAAAAAAACAGGCGATAATTCCCAGCAGGATTTCGCTCAAACCTAAATACTTCACCATGGTAAAAGTAAACTTGGACGCATTGACCAGTGCCAACCCGTAAAATATCAGCATAACAGGCGCAATCAGATACACCAAATGATGAAACAACAGTACAAAGCAGAAAAGTCCTCCTGTTATCAGGGGGATTAACAGGTTGAGTAAAAGTTTTTTCACGGTGATGTCCCATATCGGCTGACCTTTTTTCCTTGCATTCCGCGAAGTAAAGTAGGTCCCCACCAGCAAGGCCAGCAACAAAACAGTAAGCGCATCGGCAATAAAGAAAAGGAGTGCAGGCATATTATAACTGCTGCTGCTGGAAATATAATGGTAATAATCGTTGCTGAACAAACCCAGGTTGAGAAACAGGAAAGCGGCAACGGCTCCCAGCAGACCGAAACATCCCGCAAAGATTCCCGATAAGCCGCTGAGCGACAAGAAGCGTGTGGAGGATTCCATCAGCGAACGTATTTCCGAAAGGGCTTTTAATTGATCGTTTTGTTCTTCCATTTCTATTTGCATTAAAAAGTACTTTGAAGTGCAAAGTTACAACAGAAAAATAAAAAGTCAAGAAAAATTTTACTTTTTTTTAATTGCGGACATTTTTTGCAGCTAAATTTCTACTTTTAGTATGGATTTTCTACGGTAAATTATCTATAGATGATTTTAGTAAAACAATGCTCATTTAAACCCTGAAAATTATGAAAACAAAAAGTTTTTTTTTAGTATTAATCTTCCTATGCATTACCACTGCAACTCAACTAAGCAGCTGTGGTCATAAATCAGAAGACCGCAGACTGGAAATATCAGATGCCATAAATCTGGAACAACAACCCTCCTCGACCACCGTGACGGAAGAATCAGAAAAAACCACGACCAAAGATTATGAAGGTGACAGAAACAAAAATGCGTATGCTACCGACAAAAAGGGCATCGACACCCCTCCGGTAGATAACGACCAGATTCCGCAAAAAGTCATTAAAACATCCGACCTGAGTTTTAAGGTAGAAAAATACGATGTATCGCGCACCAAAATTCTTTCCATCATCAAACAACGTCATGCTTATGTATCATCCGAAAATCAAACCGGAGACGATTACCGTACTACCAATGTTATGGTCATCAGGGTTGGCTCTGCAGATTTTGATGTTTTGATTGATGACTTGTTGAAAGAAGCCGTTTTCGTGGATTACAAAAAGATCAATGCCGAGGATGTTACTGAAGAATACGTTGATATAACGGCAAGACTGAAATCCAAAAAAGACGCCCTGGCGCAATACGAACTGATCTTAAAGAAAGCTTATTCTATTACCGATATTTTGGAAGTGCAGCAATACATTCGCACCTTGCAGGAAGAGATAGAATCCATAGAGGGTCGTTTAAAGTATTTGAACAACAAGGTAGAGTTGAGCACCATCAATCTGACCTTCTACGAACAGGGTAAATTAATGCCCATGCAAAGTGATTCATTCGGATATAAGGTCAGACAGGCTATATCTTACGGATGGCAGGGGCTGGTGACTTTCTTTATTGGAATGATCTATCTGTGGCCACTCTGGCTGATTATCATAGTGACTCTCTACCTCATACGCTACTTTGTAAAGAAAGCCCGCAGAAAAAGAGCAAAAAAACAACAGCAATAAGTACACAACCGAAAGGTATATTTAAAGCCGGATGCCTCTCCGCATCCGGTTTTTTTATAGTTTTGTTTTGCCGATAACTTAATTATTAACTCCATGTCCGAAACCATCACCAGTCTGAGCAACAAAAAGATCAAGAACATTGTTCTGCTGATGCGCAAGCAATCCGAACGTAAAGAGCAGGGATTGATGGTTGTGGAAGGCGAAAAAGAGATCACCCAATGCCTGCAATCAGGCATTTCAGTCGATTCCTGCTTCATATGCCCCGAAATAGCAACCAACCCAAAGGTAGTAGATCTCTGCACAAAAGCATGCCCACCGGAAAACCTGTATTATATTACCCAGGAGGTATTCAGCAAAGTAGCCTATCGCGACGATAGTGGAGGTATCATACTTTTGGGTCAAACAAGAACTCTGGAACTCGATAAGGTCGAAATATCCGGGACACCACTCATTGTGATTCTCGAACAAGTAGAAAAGCCGGGTAACCTGGGTGCCGTTTTGCGTAGTTGCGATGCCGCTGCTGTCGACCTGCTAATCATCTGCGACCCCAATACCGATATTTATAACCCGAATGTGGTACGTTCCAGTATTGGTTGCGTTTTCACCCAAAAAGTGCTGGCCTGTTCATCTGATAAGGCGATTGCCTGGCTAAAGAAAAACAACATTGCAATCTTTGCCGCCGCTTTGCAAACGGATCAGTTTTATCATGAAACCGATTTCACCAAGGGTTCAGCCATCGTATTCGGCACTGAGGCTACGGGGCTTACCGAAAAATGGCTTACTGCAGCAGACAGGATTATTAAGATTCCCATACTGGGTCAGATTGACTCACTGAATGTTTCGAATTCGGTAGCCATCATGATATATGAGGCTAAAAGGCAAAGGGGGTTCAAATGATTTACCTGAAGAAATCGGTATCATTTATTTTATTACTACCTTTGTATACAATATTTAAGAAAAAAGTTCGTTCCACAATTCACTTAAGCGCTTTTTAAGATGAAATCAAATAAAGTCCTCTTCTCCTTTTTTCTCCTGTTTTTGTTTATTTCTATTCAGACAAAAGCCCAGTCTTATTTTAGGCCCGATACATCAACTTCCTTCAATACCCAGACCATCAAAAAGAACAACTCTCTGCTGAATTACAAACGCATGAGTTTTTCGGTGGATGTTGGATTTGGTTTTTCCGCATCTAAACACAGCTCTGGAGCCTATACTTATATTTCGCCTTATATGAGTTATCTGGTTACCCCCCGATTTAAGCTGGATGTAGGTGGCATTTTACAACAGGGTTTCAATGGGTTTAACAACAGCGAATTCAGCAGCTTTGGCGGTAACGGGACCAATGCACTTTTATTTGTCCGCGGGAATTATCTGGTATCCGACCGTTTGATTATCTCGGGAAGTGTTTATAAAACTTTCACCAGCAATAAAACCCTAAATTCAGAATTTACCAACAAGAAGAACTCTCTGGATAATTACGGCATCAATATTGGCGCCGAGTACAAGATCAGCGAGCACATGACCATTGGTGCTCAGGTGAATTTCTCCAACGGGAACAACAATCCTTTCTATAATTCCGAATCTTATCCCTATGGGGGTATGCAGTCGAACTTCCATCATAATCGTCCTTTCGGGAACAGTATGATGGGGTGGTAATTAGTCTGACAGCAAATCTTCAATCTTTTCCAGTTTTTCATTCATAGGCAACAGTCCGTCTATCCAGTTTATTTGTAAACCTCTTCTTTCCATGCCGCGGAACCAGGTCATCTGTCGTTTCGAGAATTGATGAATAGCAATATTCAGCAATCGGACCATTTCGTCGTAAGTGTACTGTTTCAACAGATATTCGGTAAGGTATTTGTATTCGAGACCATACCTGATCAGTCTCGAGGCACTCACTCCCGAATCAAGCAAGGCCTGAACCTCCTCTATCATTCCGTTTTGCAATCTCAAATGTAATCGGTCGGTAATTCTTTGACGAACCACTTCACGGGGAAGAGATATGCCAAAAATAAATTGCTTTTGGGGTAAATAAGTATCGGTATGAAGCTGCTTTTCTGCAGAAAAATGAGCAATTTCCAAGGCTCTTATCAGCCTTCTTCGGTTTTCAATATCCGTATCATTGTGAAGTGATTTATACTTCATCAATTCGGCCTTCAGTTCATCGTCGGTTTTGTTTTCTAAGGAGCTGCGGAATTCATCCGATTGAGGCACATCCGGAACAGCATAGTTTCTAAGTATGGATTCAATGTACAGCCCCGTACCTCCACATAAAATAGGAACCTTTTTTCTCGCAGTTATTTCTTCAAAGGCCTTTTTAAAATCAGCGCCAAACCGGAACAAATTATACTCTTCCCCAGCCTCGGCGATATCTATCAGATGAAACGTGATGGCTCTGGCATTTATGGTATAATCACAGATATCTTTCCCTGTTCCAATATCCATACTACGGTATATCTGTCGTGAATCTGCACTGATGATTTCCCCACCAATTCTGTCAGCCAAATGTGCCGCCAGAGTAGTTTTCCCCGTAGCGGTAGGGCCTAAAATAGTGATTAGAATATCGGGATAAATGGTCATAGAAGTTTTTACAATTGCAAAGTTAAATGGAATTTTGTCCGAAATTAAACAAAACCCAATGACTTTTCAATAATACATAAAAATACAGAAACCCTAAAAAACAAAACCCTATATTTGCATCTTAAAATTTATAAAAATGGGCGAAAAAATTCAAAAACTATTTAATGACTCAGCGGCAACCCGATGGACTGCGCTATTGATAGTATCATTAACCATGTTTGCAGGATATTTCATTGCAGATGTGATGTCACCTCTTCAGGACAAATTAAGTGCGGTTTTATTATGGGATGCGGCCGATTTCGGTTTTTTTAACGGGGCCTATGCATGGTTCAATGTGTTTCTGTTCTTTCTGATTTTTGGCGGATTTATTCTTGACAAAAAAGGTGTACGATTTGCCGGTATTTTGGCTATTGCCACCATGATGTTTGGTACAGGACTGATATACTGGGCTATTACTACTAATATGTTGGATGGAAAGATCTGGGAAATTATCGGCATCCGGCATCCGGCTCAGGTTTGGATAGCTGCCACAGGATACGCCATATTTGGAGTGGGTATTGAAATAGGCGGAATTACTACTTCCAGAATCATTGTAAAATGGTTCAAAGGAAAATCTTTGGCTTTTGCCATGGGCATGCAGCTTTCTGTTGCCCGCCTGGGAACCACCCTGGCCTTGTCTGCCCCACTCTATATTATAACCGTTACGGGAAAACTTAGTTCCCCGATTTTTGTCAGTCTGGTGATGCTTTGTTTAAGCTTGGTTTCCTTCCTGATATTTGCCATGATGGATAAAAAGCTTGACGCATCTATAAAGGCCAATAAACTTGAAACCAATGCCGTTCCGGATGAAAACTTCAAAATAAAGGACTTTTTGGAAGTAATCAAAAACAAGGCATGGTGGTATGTTACCATTTTGTGCGTATTGTTCTATTCCGCCGTTTTCCCTTTTCTGAAATTTTCTACCAATCTTATGTCAAATAAATTTGGTGTAGACCCTGAATACGGAGGAATGATTTCGTCAATCGTTACGCTGGGCAGTTTATTATTAACTCCTGTTTTCGGCAGCATTTACGACAGAAAAGGAAAAGGAGCAACTATTATGTTAATTGGGGCTATTGTTATCTTTACCGCTCATTTATTGTTTGCCGTTCCTTTTATCAACCATTGGTTTTTCGCCATACTGCTGGTTATTATGATTGGTGGAAGTTTTGCTTTGGTTCCCTGCGCCATGTGGCCCGCCGTCTCTAAAATTATTCCCGATCATCAGCTTGGAACGGCTTATGCGGGTATTTTCTGGTTTCAAAACCTGGTGGCATTGTGGGCGCTTCCCACATTTTTGGGCGTAGTTTTAAATAATTTTTGCATCATAGGCTACGACGTTACCGGAAAAATTCCCAAATACGACTACTCCATTCCCATGTTAATATTTATGTGTTTCGGTATACTGGCTGTTGTTTTTGCTCTTTTGCTCAAAGCAGAAGATAAAAAGAAAGGCTATGGAATCGAAAGCCCTAATATCATCAAATAATAATCGATAATCAAAAAATTGAAAGTTGTTCTGATCGCAGGGCAACTTTCTTTTTATAAAGCTATTCCTATCATGAGAATTTTAATTGTTTCGGCCACTTTCGCAGAGATAAAACCTTTGGCAACCACGCTAAAAGTTAATATTGTAAGTACGAATAATATTTACACCACGAACTATTCGGGTCATGAAATTACCCTCTTAATCACAGGGGTAGGAATGGTAGCTACCGCTTTTCATATGGGTGGTGTAAACAAGGATGATTTCGACCTGGCTATCAATGTCGGCATTGCCGGAAGTTTTACGAAAGAACTTCAACCCGGACAACTAGTAAATGTTACCACTGACTGCTTTTCTGAAATGGGTGCCGATTACGGCGAAAAGTTTATCCCCCTCTACCAAATGGATTTTGCCAAAGACTTTGCTGAACCCTTTATGACCAAAGGAGGCATATTGCAAAATCTCACTCTCACTCCAAACAGCTTTATCAATGATCTGCAAAAAGTGAAGGGCATTACAGTGAATACCGTTAATGGGAAGGCAGAACGCATTGAAAAGATAGTAGAACTGTTTTCACCCCAGGTTGAGAGTATGGAAGGGGCTGCATTTTTGTTTGGTTGCCTGAAGAAAGGGATTCCCTGTTTTCAACTTAGAACCATTTCGAACTATATCGAGCCCCATAATCTCAACAACTGGAACATCCCTTTGGCCATAGGAATTCTCAACAAAAGACTTATAGAAATTATCGATGCTTTTGCGTAACTTTGCTCTTATAACTTCGAACTCATAACTCCGAACTCACTATGTCTTACATTATAAAACTCGGTTTTTCGCCCTGCCCCAACGATACCTTTATTTTCGACGCTCTGATCAATAATAAAATTGATACGGAAGGTATTGATTTTATCTGTGAGGCCGAAGACATAGAACAACTAAATCTTCGGGCCATGGACGAGGATCTGGATATGGCCAAGGTGAGTTTTCATGCCTTTCTGCATCTGGCCCCCAAATATCAGTTACTCGACGCCGGAAGTGCTTTGGGAAGCAATTGCGGCCCCCTGCTTATCAGCAAAAAGAAATATTCGAACGAAGAAATAAACGATCTGGCTGTGGCCATTCCCGGAAAACATACCACAGCCGCATTATTGTTAAAATATGCCTTCCCATTGATAAGCGACATTCACGAATTCAGATTCAGCAATATCGAACAGCGCATAGTAAAGGAAACCGTCGAGGCAGGTGTCATCATTCACGAAAGCCGCTTCACTTACCAGGAAAAAGGACTCATGAAACTGGCCGATCTGGGCGAAATCTGGGAACAAAAAACCGGATTCCCCATACCGTTGGGAGGCATAGTGGTGAAACGCGATATGCCGGAAGAATTGAAGGCTCGCCTCAACCAAATCATGCGCGCCAGCGTGGAATATGCCATGCAACATCCTGACTCATCGGCTGAGTTTGTTCGCGAACATGCTACCGAAATGGAAGACGAAGTCATCCGCAAACACATTGCCCTTTATGTAAACCATTATACTCAGAGCCTCGGAACAAAAGGCAAAGACGCCATACGTTTTTTGTTCGATTACGCACTGCAAAGCAAAATGATAAACGCTATTCCGGAAAAACTTTTTGTAGAAGAGTTCCTGTAATACCCTTTGTAATAAAATACACTTTCTGTTCGTAGAAAGTCATTGCCTTTTCGTTTAACAACGTTAATCTTTCGCTTAATTACATTGCCTTTTCGTTTAATTACGTTATTCTATCGTTTAGAATCATTATTCATTCGTTTAATGACATTGGTCTTTCGTTTATTTACATAGTGCATTTGCTTTATCACATTAGCTATTCGTATAATTACATTGTGTTTTCGTTTAGTATCATTGTCTATTCGTTTAATCTCATTAATTGTTCGTACAAAAATGAAGTAGCCTCCATTTTTTAGTTTACGCTTTGTAAACTTCCCCAATCTCTACCCGTATCTTTTCACTATATTTGCACAAAAATTCACCCTCATGGCAATCAGCAAGGAACACGAATATGGCCGCAAACCTGTGGTAGGAATCACACATGGCGATTTCAACGGCATCAACTACGAGATAATCCTCAAAACCCTCATGGAGCCAAAGCTTCTGGAGTTGTTCACCCCCGTGCTTTACGGCTCTTCAAAGATAGTTTCTTACTTCCGCAAAGTCCTGAATCTTAACGATGCCAACGTTAATTTCAATCTCTTGCGCAAAGCCGAAGGTGCCCCACCCAAGCGTCTTCACATTATCAATGTAACCGAACAGGACATCAAAATAGAAGCAGGCGAATCATCCGGTTTGGCAGGCCAACTGGCACTGTCGGCTCTCGACATGTCGGTCGAAGATCTAAAAAACCACCACATCGATGTTTTGGTAACGGCACCTATCAACAAAAAGAACATACAGTCCGACAAATTCGCCTTCAAGGGTCATACCGAATATCTGGCCAGCAAATTCAACACTTCCAACTACCTGATGATGATGGTTGCCCGCGATTTCCGAATGGGATTCGTCACCGGACATGCAGCCCTGAAAGATGTTTCGGCCATGCTCACTGTTGATCAGATAGTGCGCAAACTTATTGTGATGAACAATTCGCTGATACGGGATTTCGGCATCGTCAAGCCTAAAATTGCTTTGTTAGGACTAAATCCTCATTCGGGCGACGAAGGAGTTATCGGCCGGGAAGAAATGGACGTTATTATCCCCGCCATCAAAAAAGCACAGGAAGAAAACATACTCTGTTTCGGGCCCTACCCGGCTGATGGATTTTTTGGGACACTGAAATATCGTCAGTTCGATGGCGTCATGGCCATGTATCACGATCAGGGAATGATAGCCTTTAAGATCATCGCATTCGACGAAGGTGTAAATTTTACGGCAGGCCTGCCCATCATTCGCACCTCGCCTGCCCACGGACCCGCTTACGAAATAGCCGGCAAAAATATGGCTTCCAGCGATTCGTTCCGCAATGCACTTTTCGTAGCCTGCGATATATTTCACAACCGCAACCAGTTTGACGCCATGCATGCCAATCCTTTGAAAATAGGCACCTACAAGGCAGCCTCCGACGATTCGGACAACGAAAAATAACCTCAAACCAAGCATGACATCTTATACTGTTACCGACATTGCCGGCATTATGAACGGGACTTTGTTTTCCGATGGGGGAAACAACGACCTTATCAAACATTTTCTGATCGACAGTCGCAAGATAGTAGTAACAGAAACTTCGGTTTTTTTCGCTCTGGTAACACCCCGCAACGATGGCCACAAGTATATTGGCGAACTTTACGAAAAAGGCATACGCAACTTCGTGGTATCCGAATTGCCAGATAATTACCAGTCGTATAAAGCCGCCAATTTTATCAAGGTAAGCAATACCTTGACGGCGCTACAGGCCCTGGCTGCCTATCACCGCAAACAGTTTAACATTCCAGTTTTGGGCATCACCGGTAGTAACGGAAAAACCATTATCAAAGAATGGATCTACCAATTGATGTCGCCCGAAAAGAACATTGTCCGCAGTCCGAAAAGCTATAACTCTCAAATCGGAGTTCCCTTATCAGTATGGCAAATGCAGACCGAGAACGAACTGGCCATCATCGAAGCCGGTATATCAGAACCGGAGGAAATGAAACGTTTGCAGCCTATTATACAGCCCACCATCGGCATTTTCACAAATATCGGCACGGCTCATGAAGGGAATTTTCTAAACATACGTCAGAAAACCGGTGAAAAACTGCACCTCTTTACCAATGTGGGAACCCTGATCTATTGTTCCGACAGTTTCGAAATTCAGGATCGTATCATCAAATCCGAATTTCTCGCCAAAAAGATCAACCTCTTCACCTGGAGCTACAAGCATAAGGCCAACCTGATGATAACTTCCATTCAAAAAGAACTGGGGAATACTACCATCACGGCCAATTATCTGACCAGCGAAATTTCTATCAAAATACCTTTTGCGGATAATGCCTCTATCGAAAATGCCATTCATTGCTGGGCTTTCATGCTTCTGAACGGATACGAAAACGACATCATAGCCTCCCGCATGATGGCGCTGACCACGGTAGCCATGCGTCTGGAACTGAAGGCCGGCATCAATAATTGCTCGGTAATCAACGATAGTTATAGTTCGGACCTCAACTCTTTGAGCATTGCTCTGGATTTTATGAATCAGCAGAACCAGCATAAGAAACGCACCCTCATCTTGTCGGATATTTTGCAAAGCGCTATGAACGACACCGATCTGTATACCGAAGTTTACGGACTTTTGCATGCCAAAGGAGTCAGCCGCATTATTGGCATTGGCCCATCGTTGCTGCGTCACGAAGATTTGTTTAAAATAGAAAAATCATTTTTCAAAAGCACCGATGCATTTTTAAACAAATTCAATGCTTCAGATTTCCATAACGAAACCATACTTATCAAAGGTGCACGTGTTTTCGAGTTTGAGAACATCAGCCGTATGTTGCAACAGAAATCTCATGAAACCGTATTGGAGATCAATCTGAATGCACTGGTTCACAATCTGAACTATTATAAAAGTTGTCTGAAAAAAGACACCAAAATTATGGCCATGGTTAAGGCCTTTTCGTATGGCAGCGGTGGATACGAAATTGCCAATGTGTTACAATACCACAATATTGATTACCTGGCGGTAGCCTATGCCGACGAAGGCATTGAGTTGCGCAAAGCGCAGATTGCAACCCCTATCATGGTAATGAATCCTGAGGAAGAAAGTTTCGAGTTGATGAAGAAATACAAACTTGAACCCGAGATCTATAATTTCCGCACCCTCAGGCTTCTTATTGAATCCATCAATGCCTCTGAAGCCAAAGATCCACAGGAACAACCCATACATATTAAAATTGATACGGGCATGCACCGTCTGGGTTTTATGCCCGATGAGATTGACGAGGTCATCAATATCATCAAACAAAATTCCAACATACACCTGAAGTCGGTTTTTACACACCTTGCCTGCAGCGAAGACAACACACAGGACGATTTCACTAAAAAACAGATTGAAACCTTGAAAAAGGTCTGTGAAAAATTTTCTGAGGCATTTGCCGAACCCTTCTGGATACACGCCTTAAATTCTTCAGGTATTTCCCGCTTTCCCGAAGCCAACTTTGATATGGTCCGCCTGGGGATAGGCTTGTATGGAATCTCGTTTTTTGACGAAGAACAATTGCATCTGCAAAATGTAAGCAGTTTGAAAACAACCATTTCTCAAATAAAAAATGTGGCTAAAGGAGAAACTGTCGGCTATGGGCGCAAATGGAAAGCTGCAAAAAATTCCATTATCGCCATTGTTCCAATAGGCTATGCCGATGGACTGAATCGCAATTTGGGTAATGGAAACGGCTTCTTATATGTAAACGGCCAGAAAGCACCCCTTATCGGAAATGTGTGCATGGATATGTGTATGGTAGACATTACGGGCATGACGGTAAATGAAGGGGATACAGTTATGGTATATCACGATGCCGCTTCTATCAAAATGCTGGCTGAAAAACTGGGAACCATACCCTATGAGATACTCACCTCGGTTTCAGGCAGAGTGAAGAGGGTTTATTATTACGAATGATCTTTTTCGCTTAATAGTTCCTCGAAATACTCCAGATATTTCCCTTTCCAGGCATTATAAGAATATCTTTCTTCAACGGTTTTTCTTCCGTTTTTACCAATACGCTCTCTTAGTTCCGGCGACTCAATCAAGGCGGATAATTTGTCTATCCATTCTGTTTCTGTCGAGGCCAGATATCCGTTCTCTCCATCCTGAATTATTTCGGTATTCACTCCAACCGGCGACAGGATGGTGGGTATTTCAAACGACATATATTGCAATCCCTTGAATCCGCATTTTCCTCTGGCCCATTCATCATCTGGTAAGGGCATAATACCAATGTCTATTTCGGAAAGATCCTTGGTCTCCGATTCTTTATTCCACTTGCAAAAGTTAACCTCAATTTCGTTTCCGGTATAATTTACATCTGAGATCAGCTTTACAGAGAGGCGTTCCGGGAATTTTTTCATTAGTTTTTGCAATACAGGAACTGCCAGACTAAAATGTTTCAAAGTGGTTCGAGAACCTGTCCAGCCAATACAGATTTTCTCTGTGTTGTGTTTGATGTGATTGCGCTTGAAAATATCTGTCTCAATGGTTGAGGGAACGATTTTAACATTCTGATTGTACCCGGAAGCATAATTGGCTAAAAAACGATTCCCGACAAAGACCATTTCGGAAATTTTAAGGATTTCTGCAGTTTTAGAGGGGTTTTTCAACCACTGAAGATTTTTGTTCCCCGGAGAAACATCCAGCACCCATATGGCATCATCGAAATCAAGAACCATCTTCGCTCCCCTTCGTTTCAATTTTCTTTCGAAACGCACCGAACCAGTCATGAGTGCCTCTCTATAAATGAATATTAAATCAAATTCGCTGCTTCTTTGTACATCTCGTCTTCTTATTCTAAGACTTTTTAAATAAATGAGCAGTTTTCTGAAATAATGCCCCTTACTATAAAAAACCGCATCGTCCTGCTCATTAAGCAAATAGGAGACTTCACAACTATAACCATTTTGTTGTAAAAATTCCAGATATTGTTCAAATCGAAACCTCTGTCCCGGCGATCGCCCCTTCCGGTGGGCCACCAAAAACAATATTCTTTTCAAAGGTGGTTATTTGGATTGTAAACTTTTTAAAATGGAATCAATGATCAGTTTGCCATCAATATTTGCCAATTCGGTATCGCTGGCGCGCTCAGGATGCGGCATCATACCGAAAACATTGCGGTTCTTATTACATACTCCTGCTATATTATTAACGGAGCCGTTGGGGTTAGAGACATCGTCTACAAGGCCTTCTTTAGAACAATATGTAAAAAGAATCTGATCGTTTTTAACCAATTCAGTTATGGTTTTGGTATCGGCATAATATCGACCCTCACCATGTGCAATAGGAATCATTAATGGTTTATCTTTTTCAAGGTATTTGGTCACCATACTGTTATTGGTGGTGGGCTTGATAAAAGTGTTTTTACAGATAAACTTCTGATTGTTGTTATGGAGCAATGTTCCGGGTAACAAACGTGCTTCGCAAAGTATCTGGAATCCATTGCAAATTCCCATGAGATAGCCGCCATTATTTGCAAACTCCACCACATTTTCCATGATAGGAGAAAATCTAGCTATCGCTCCTGAACGTAAATAATCACCATAGGAAAAACCTCCGGGAAGAAATATAAAATCGCATCCCTGCAGGTCCTTTTCCTTGTGCCACAATGGAACCACTTCTTGTTTTAGAATTTTTTTTAACACGTACAACAGGTCGTGATCGCAATTTGAGCCTGGAAATATCAATACACCAAATTTCATAATCAAAGGTTTTGTGAAGCAAAGATATGTGGTTTCCTTAAAAAGGAGGCTAATATTTGATAAAAAACTATGAACATTCTGTTGTTATTCAAGACTCAATCCATTTAACCTTATTATCTCTAGTTCTTCCACAGAAAAAACTCCCTCACGATAAAGATTAAGATATTCCTCGCTGACAGATTGGTCAAATACCAACAGATCGTCAGTATTAATTGTTACCCGAATTCCATGATCGAATAGTTTTCGGATAGGGTGCTTCTTTATTGATTCTGCTCTACACAAGCGTACATTACTTGTGGGACAAACATTCAGCGTAATATTGTTCTCGGCTATCCACTTCATAATCTCAGGAGAGGCGGCCGCTCTAATGCCGTGCTGTACCTCTTGCAGTTCCAAAATTTCTACAGCCTCTCTTACCGAAGACGCAGAACCATATTCTCCTGCATGTGCACAGAGGGTCATATTACGTCTCCTGGCTTCCTGATAAATTGGGATAAACCACTTGATATCGCCAAATGATTCGTCTCCATACAGGTCAATAGAGGTAAAGTAACCTGTTTCCATCAATGCGAATGCCTCCTGATTGAGTTTGGCAATATTATGGGTGCGATCCATACCCAGTTGCGGAATAAAATGAATGTGTGGAGCTATTTCTTTTCGGGCAGCTTCCACAATGTCAACCATATCAATTTCTTTTCGGGGAAAATAATTATAGAATCGAGAATCGATACTCATTTGTAAAACCTCGATTCCATCGTCGACTGCCTGATGAAAAGCAGCCATTATCATGTATTTAAAAAAATCTACTTTCGTGATAAAATCTTTAAATGTCTGATTAAGATAGTCTTCAAAGATGTGAAATGCATTCATTCGCACTGGAGGACGATTGAGATTTTCCCCAACATAACGTTCCAAAGATTCGAAACGGGAACCTAACATGGAATGATTATGCAGGTCACTTTTGGGAATAAGAGCCAGCGAAGCGATGTCATTTTCGACGAGGGCATTTTTCAGTGCAAAGAAACTCATTCAATTATTTTGTGCAAAGATAAAAAAGCCATCCCTTCCGGAATGGCTTTCGGTTAAATTTATAAACTAACTTTTCGAATCTAAGAAATAATCTCGAGGAATACTATGACTCCTGCAATCACCAGCATAATAGCGGCGAATAAGATCCATAGTTTATATTCCTTTGTCTTTGTTGCCTGCATAGCTTTTAGGTTTTAGGTTAATACTGTTTTATTATAAAACGTAAATGTAACAAAAAAACTGGGTAAAAAGTAAAAAAAAAGTTAACGGTAGGTTTCATTAAGTTAACGGTAGGTTTTGTCAAGTTAACGGTAAGAGGAAATTTCAAGAACACCAACTTATGGGTGATGCCATAGAAATGAATGAGGTAAGTATTAATCACAAACTAATTAACAATTTTTAACAAAATTCGCGGGAATATAATGAGTGTTCTTATTTCATTTTGCAAAAACGGGCTAAATTGACGACAAAAAAAAATACCCTACTTTTGCAAAAAAATCTGAGAATGACAAAAGAAAGAGTACGTGTACGTTTTGCCCCCAGTCCCACCGGCCCACTTCATATAGGCGGAGTAAGGACTGCCCTATATAATTATCTTTTTGCTAAAAAACATGGTGGTGATATGCTATTGCGTATAGAAGATACCGACCAGACAAGATATGTGGAAGGTGCCGAAAAATACATTATTGAGTCTTTGAAATGGTGTGGAATAAATTACAATGAGGGGGTCGGTCCTGAAGGCCCACATACTCCCTACCGCCAATCGGAACGTAAGGCCATTTACATCAAATATGCCCAAACCCTTATTGAAGAAAACTTCGCATATTACGCTTTTGATACTCCTCAGGAATTAGACGCCGTTAGGAAAAGTTACGAAGCACAAAAGAAAACCTTTCAATACGACCAGACCAATCGTCTGGAGTTCCGCAACTCGCTTTCTCTGACTGAAGCAGAAACCAAAAACATTTTAGATTCCGGCTCACCTTATGTCATACGCATAAAGATCCCTGAAAACGAAGAAATTCTGATAAAAGATTTGATAAGAGGTGAAGTCCGGGTTAACTCATCACAGTTGGACGATAAAGTGATCTTCAAATCCGACGGACTGCCTACCTATCATCTTGCTAATGTAGTGGACGACTATCTGATGGAAATTTCTCATGTCATTCGCGGTGAAGAATGGCTGCCATCGGCTCCCCTACATGTTCTATTGTACCGCTACCTGGGTTGGGAAAACGAAATGCCCTTGTTTGCCCATTTGCCATTATTATTAAAACCCGATGGTAATGGCAAACTCAGCAAGCGTGATGGCGACAGAATGGGATTTCCGGTATTTCCCCTTCAATGGACCGACCCGATCACAAAAGAGATCTCATCAGGCTACCGCGAATCAGGATATCAACCGGATGCTTTTATCAATATGCTGGCCTTCTTAGGCTGGAACCCGGGGACCGAACAAGAGTTATTTTCCATGGACGAACTGATTGAAGCCTTTTCTTTGGAAAGGGTTGGAAAATCCGGTTCAAAATTCGATCCCGAAAAGGCAAAATGGTTCAATCATCAGTATCTTCAGAAAATGTCAGATGCTGATCTTTGCGAAATAATTGCGCCCTCCTTAACAACAAAGATGATACATCTCAACAAACCTATTCTATTGACTATCATAGGACTTGTAAAGAATCGAATGACCTTTGTACATGAATTCTGGGAACAGGCATGTTTCTTTTATTATGCCCCCGAAAATTACGACCAGAAAACGGTGAAAGATAAATGGAAACCTGATTCGGCGGAAAATATAAAGAAGGTTGGTTCCATTTTGGCAAATGCAGAGCCTTTTACTGCCGAACATGCAAAACCCCTGGTGATGAATTTCATTGCCGAAAACAATCTCAACACTGGAGTAATTATGAATGCTTTGAGATTGATTATTGTTGGGGCAGCCATGGGGCCCGACCTTTTTGCAATCATTGAGATCATTGGTAAAGAACAAACCCTTTATCGTATTGAAAAAGGAATTGCAGAGCTGCATTGATGAAAATACCTGATTGGCTCAACAGAACCGAACTTCTTTTAGGTCCGGACAAGCTTGATATCCTCAAAAGGTCTCATGTATTGATTGTCGGATTAGGGGGCGTGGGAAGTGCGGCAGCTGAAATGCTCTGTAGAGCAGGTGTTGGCAAGCTGACTCTTGCCGACGGCGATATTGTGGAACCCGGGAACCGCAACCGCCAGCTTATTGCCCTCATCAGTACTGAGGGGCAAAAGAAAACAGAAGTTTTAGCCAAAAGGCTATTGGACATAAACCCGGAGATCGAACTTGTGTTAAACGATAATTACCTGAAAGAGGACCCCATGATTCGTTTGCTCGAAAACAAATACGATTATGTGGTTGATGCCATAGATACTCTTTCGCCCAAAGCCTATATGCTTCTCAATGCTGTCCGGTTAAACCATCGTGTAGTGAGCGCCATGGGGGCAGGAGCCAAGCTTGATATTTCGAAAATACAGGTTGCCGATATTTCAGAGACTCATACCTGCACCTTTGCCTTTGACATCCGCAAACGGTTGAGAAGGCTTGGGCTGAACAGTGGATTTAAAGCAGTTTTTTCAACCGAACCACACATCAGAGAATCCGTTATTTTCAATAACAGCACCAAAAACAAAAAATCAATTGCGGGAACCATTTCGTATATGCCCGTTGTGTTTGGATGCCATTGCGCATCGGTGGTAATCCGGGACCTCATAGGTTAGTTAACATCAACTTACACTTTGGATGCATTAAAATTCCTTTGAATTTATTACCTTTGCACGTTTTTTTACATAATTTTCAATAATGGAGCGGAAATACAAAGAATACAAGCATCTTGATCTGATCAGAATAGCTGAGGAAGTAAACGAATTCTGGCAAAAGAACGATATTTTCAACAAAAGTGTTACCAATCGTGCCGGACATACTCCTTTTGTATTCTATGAAGGTCCTCCATCGGCTAATGGTCAACCCGGTATACATCATGTTATGGCCCGCGCTATTAAAGATATTTTCTGCCGTTACAAAACACTGAAAGGACATTTTGTGGAACGCAAGGCCGGTTGGGATACCCACGGACTTCCGATTGAAATTGCCGTAGAAAAAACACTGGGCATTACCAAGGAAGACATAGGAAAATCTATTTCGGTGGAGGAATACAATGCCCAATGCCGCAAAGAAGTCATGAAATATAAGGACCAATGGGACGAACTGACCGTGAAGATGGGATATTGGGTCGACCTGGAGCATCCCTATATCACTTTCGAAAACAAGTACATTGAAACCGTCTGGAACCTGCTGGCCAAACTGTATGAAAAAGGTTTTTTGTATAAAGGATATTCTATTCAGCCTTATTCACCTGCGGCCGGTACCGGTCTAAGTTCACATGAACTCAATCTGCCGGGATGCTACAAGAACGTAAGGGACAATACCGTTGTTGCACAGTTTAAGGTAGTGCATGATGCAAAATCAGAATTTCTTTTTAATAATCAAGTAAAACTTGATTTTGATAATGAAGTTCAAGATGTTTTTATTCTTGCATGGACAACAACTCCTTGGACCTTGCCTTCTAATACCGCGCTTGCTGTTGGGGCGGAAATTGATTATGTTAGGGTTCTTACGCATAACAGATACTCACACAAGGAAAACTATGTTATTTGTGCAGCAAAGTTATTGGATGGTTTAATGTTTGGAACAGAAGTTTTGGATAATCCTATTCATTTTAAAGGAAAAGATTTGGCAGGTTTACAGTATGAGCAATTACTACCTTTTGTAAAAATAAAAGGCAAAGCCTTTGAGGTTGTTTTAGATGATTTTGTCACAACAGAAGAGGGAACAGGAATTGTACATATTGCTCCAACTTTTGGTGCTGACGACAAGAGGGTTGCAGAAAAAAATAAAATTGTCCCAGCTACTGTTGGAAATATAAATAAACACCTAAATGATGTTATTAAAGGAACAGCCTTTCCTTCAGAAATAGAATACAAGGCTTTTAATGCCGCATTAGTTTCTGGTTCCACTCAAAGCTATATTGAAACTTTACCTTATAATAATAAACTCAAAAAAGGTTTAGCAAACTATAGTTGGGATGACTTGGGGAGTCTAACATGGGATGATTTAAATGATATTACTTGGAATAGCATTTCACAAGATTATATTTTAAGCGCAAGTAATGACAGTACTTTTTCTTTTATTAATGAAAGGGAATTTGAAATTGCTTGGGAAAATTTGCGTTTAGGTAATACCATGCCATTAGTTGACCTTCAGGGGAAATTTGTTAAAGAAATGGGCGAATTTGCCGGACGGTATGTGAAAAGCGAATACGACCCCAATTTTGATTCCAACACTGAAAACAATGTGGATGTGGATATCATCATCAAACTGAAAAAGGAAAACAAGGCCTTTAAAGCTGAAAAATACGAGCACTCTTATCCCCATTGTTGGAGAACCGACAAACCCATTCTGTATTATCCTTTGGATTCATGGTTTATCAAAACTACGGCCGTGAAGGACCGCATGATAGAATTGAACAAGACCATCAACTGGAAACCGGAAAGTACCGGTAGCGGCCGATTCGGCAATTGGCTGGAAAACCTGGTCGACTGGAACCTTTCGCGTTCGCGCTATTGGGGAGTTCCGCTGCCAATTTGGACAACTGAAGACCGCTCAGAGCAAATTTGCATACAATCGGCTGGTCAATTGAAAAAAGAGATAGAAAAATCGATAGCTGCCGGTTTTATGACCCAAAATCCATATGCCAATTTCACGGAAGGAGATTTTACAAAAGGAAATTATGAAACCATAGATCTCCACAGACCTTATGTAGATGAGATATTCCTGGTTTCAGAGGGCGGAAAGAAAATGTTTAGGGAACCTGACCTGATTGACGTTTGGTTCGATTCGGGGGCCATGCCTTATGCACAGTGCCACTATCCTTTCGAGAATATGGATTTCTTTAAGAACAATTTCCCAGCCGATTTTATTGCCGAAGGCGTTGACCAGACCCGTGGATGGTTTTTCACCCTGCATGCCATAGCTACCATGCTTTTCGATAGTGTGGCTTACAAAAATGTTGTTTCAAATGGTCTGGTGCTCGACAAGAATGGCAACAAAATGTCTAAACGACTGGGCAACGGTGTAGATCCTTTCGAAACCCTGGGCAAATATGGCCCTGATGCCACACGCTGGTATATGATCACCAATTCCCAACCCTGGGACAACCTGAAATTCGATCTCGAAGGTATTGACGAAACCCGCCGTAAACTGTTCGGAACCCTTTACAACACTTATGCATTTTTCGCACTTTATGCCAATATCGATAGATTCAAGTATTCTGAAACAGATATCCCTTTGGAGAAGCGTCCCGAAATAGACCGCTGGATTATTTCAGAATTGAACACTCTCGTCATGCAAGTCGACGAATGCCTTAGCGATTATGAACCCACCCGTGCCGGACGACTGATACAGGATTTTGTTGATGAGTTTCTGAGCAACTGGTATGTGCGTTTGTGCCGCCGCCGTTTCTGGAAAGGCGAATATAGCGAAGACAAGATTTCCGCTTACCAAACTCTTTACACCTGTCTCGAAACCCTTTCGATACTGGCCTCTCCCATCTCGCCTTTCTTCATGGAAAAATTGTTCCTCGACCTGAATAGCATCACGGGGCGCAACAGTTCGGAATCGGTTCACCTGACAGATTTCCCCAAAGCCAATGCATCAGCCATCGACAAAGACCTCGAAGAGCGCATGCAGTTGGCCCAGAAAATATCATCCATGATACTTTCGCTGCGAAAGAAGCACAACCTCAGAGTGCGTCAACCACTGGGAAAGATCATGATACCCGTTATGGACGAAAAGGTGAAGGCACAAATAGAGGCCATAAAAAGCCTTATTTTATCGGAAGTGAACATCAAAGAGATTGAATACATTGAAACAGGGGCGGGTATTCTGGTGAAGAAAATCAAACCAAATTTCAAAACGTTGGGTCCGAAATACGGCAAACTTATGAAACAAATATCGGCTGTAGTAGTTGAATTTGATCAGGACAAGATCAATGAAATAGAAAAAACCGGAACCGCTGAGTTTGTAATTGAAGGTCAAACCGTGCTGCTCGACGCCAACGATGTCGAGATCATAACAGAAGACATTCCCGGATGGGTGATATCTACCTCGGGCAATATAACCGTGGCCCTTGACGTTACCATTACTCAGGTGCTGAAAGAAGAAGGTATTGCCCGCGAACTGATCAACCGTATCCAGAATCTCCGCAAGGATAAACATCTGGAAGTTACGGATAGAATTATAGTTGAGGTTGAGAAACATGATGATATTGTTTCGGCCATTGAAAACAATTATGACTATATTTGCAGCGAAATTTTGGCTGCTTCGCTCAGCATAACTAAGGAGATCGCAGAGGAAAAGATCACCGTGGAACTAACTGATGAAATCACTACCTGTATCACTTTAAAAAAAGCTTGAAATAATTAAACAATCATAGGCTATGGAAAAGAAAACCATCAAGAAGGAAGCAAAAAAAACAGACGTAAAAAAAACAGTTACGAAACCGGAAACCAACGTTAAAAATGTTTACTCTGACGAAGAATTGCAGGAATTCAAACTGATTATATTGGCAAAAATTGAAGAAGCCAAACGTGACCTGGAACTTTTGACAGAAGCATTTTCGAATGACTCAGGACAGGACATCAACGACACTTCCCCCACTTTTAAAGTGCTGGAAGAAGGCTCTCAGGTACGTTCGAAAGAAGAAAACAGCAATCTGGCACTACGTCAGACCAAATTTATCGCTAGTCTAGAAAACGCTTTGGTTCGCATTGAAAACAAAACCTACGGCATCTGCCGTGCTACCGGAAAATTGATACCGAAAGAACGCCTACGTGTGGTGCCTCATGCTACCCTGTGTATTGATGCCAAACTGAACGAAAAGAAGGGAAAATTCTAAGGATTTCAGGACTTGAAAAAAGCATTAATTGTAATATTTTCAGTTCTCTTCCTGGATCTGTTCACAAAGTTTTATATCAAAACCCATTTTTTTCTGGGGGAAGCATACTTTGTGTTCGGACAAGACTGGTTTCAGATCAATTTTATTGAGAACAACGGCATGGCTTTCGGAATGGAGTTTGCGGGCGGCTATGGTAAGATATTCCTGAGCGTGTTCCGTATTCTGGCTTCTGGCGCAATTGCCTGGTACCTGTATACCCTGATCAAAAAGAAGGCCAACGATTTGCTGATTATCACCATTGCACTGATATTTACCGGTGCCATAGGCAATATTGTTGATAGTGCTTTTTTTGGGCTGATCTTCAGCGAAAGTACGCCTTTCGATAAGGCGGTGCTTTCCCCATCCGGAGGCGGATATGCCTCTTTTCTGCACGGAAAAGTAGTGGATATGCTGTATTTTCCATTGATAGATACCACCTGGCCCCAATGGTTCCCCATTTGGGGTGGCAAACCTTTGAGATTTTTTGAACCCGTGTTCAATGTTGCCGATTCGGCCATCACCATTGGGGTAATCATATTACTGATCTTCCAAAAAAGTTTGTTCAAACCTTCGACACCCAAAGAAGAAGAAATCCCTATAGAAACCAAAGAGGAAAAGGAAATATAAAAAACGAGGGGCGACCGAATGGTCGCCCCTCGTTTTTGTTATTAACGGAAAAAGAATCTGAGAACCTATTCCTGTTTATCGGTTTTTTCAGGTTTGATCTCGTCCTTTACTATCATTTGTTTGGTTAGAAAAGCTGATAGTAGTCCGCCTATATTCTCATTTCCCTGAACCAGAAAGTCGGGGGTAACCTTGATGTTGCCATTGGCAATCTGCTTGGCAATTTCGATGGCAGTAACACCCTGTTGCCCTACGGCTTTGTTCTGTAGTTCATACGACTTTGCGGTAGCCTCACCGATGGCAAGTATCTTGGCTCCTTCGGCCTCTCCTTTGGCCTTGATACCTTTGGCTTCACCCTCGGCCTGGAGACGGAAGGTTTCTGATTGTCCTTCGGCAAGTTTGATCTGTTTCAGCTTGTTTTGTTCGGCTATCTTCACTCCTATTTCAGCTTCTACCAAGTTTTTCTGCTGTTCGGCTTCTGAGCGGGTTTTTTCGGTAGCAATACGGGTTTGTTCGGCTTTTTGCTGCTCTTCGTACATAGCCTGTTGCTGCTGAGCAATGATCTTCATGGTTTGAGTATCCATAAGCTCCTGTGGCAACTTAATCTGACAGATCAACACCGACACACATTCTACATGGTATTTTTCCAGTTCGGTGCGGGCACGTTCTTCTGCCTTATGCTGCTCTTCCTGGCGGTCCTGCATAAAATTCATAGCCGAAGTGGATGAAGCCTGGTTGCGGAAACTTGAATCAATCATGGGATGAATTACATGCTGAATCAGGTTGTCGATAGAACCAATCTTGGCCACCATATAAGGGGCCTGATCGGGACGCACACGAATGATCACCTTTACCGACACACTTATCTCGAAACCATCACGGGAGATCACCTTCAATGGGTCGAAATTGGTTTCCTTGGCATCGTCCCAGTCAATGGTGATGTTAGTCGTATCAATAATGTAAGCAATATAGGCACGACGGTTCAAGTAATAGATACCCGGCCCGGCCACTTCCTGCTGAATACCACGAAAACCTTTGGGAACCACATAGCGTTCTATGCCCACTTCAAGACGTTTTTCCGCAGAAGCTGATTTTTCACTGGTTACCACTATAGATGGGTCGTCTTTTCCAGCCTCTTCTTTTGCCACCTTATTAAGCAACTCCTTTATCTGTCGGGGTTCTTCACCAATATTAGAAACCACCACGGCCACCTGCCCACGTTCCACCACGGCCACATCGTCCAGTTCGACCTGAAACATTAAGGGATTGATATAATAGGTCCCCGGCTTCAACACATCAAGCTGGGGACCGCGTTGTCCACCCCCTTCGAGGAAGGCCTGAATGTTCTGATAGTTGTTGTGGTTTTCAGTTGATTTGGCCACATATTCCGTTTCCGGAAGGGGCTCTCCGTCGCGAGCTGTCACCAACCCGACCTTGCCTGAAGGAACAATAGTTGCCGGATATTTCTCGAGTTTGAAGAGGTCGGTATTGATACGATAAGTTCCCGGAAGCAGTATCTGCGCCTGGGGTCCTTTTTGTCCATGATTTTTCAGGAACTGATCTCCGTTCTCGAAAGTAGAATGGCCCAGGATATTGTGAGAAAGCAGCCTTCCGTTGGGGATGGGCTCTCCGTCCATAGCGGTCACCAGGCAAACTTCGCCTTTATCAACCACCAGTGCAGGCATGGTTTTTACTTTAAAAAGAACGGTGTTTATACGGTAGGTTCCGGGGGCCAGAATCTGTATCTGGGGGCCTTTTTCGCCACCATTTTCCAGAAATGCCACACCATCCTGAAAGGAATCATGATTTTCGACCACACGGGCAAAGATATTTCCTGCAGGAATTGAATCTCCGTCAATTGACTCCACCATACCCACTTCCTGCTCACCAATGATAGTGAAAGGAAATTTTTTAGCCTTATAGATAAAGGGCGTCAGGAAATGCATCCCCGGCCCCAGGGTGCGAGCCTGAATACCGATCTCGTTCTTCATGGCGATAACCCTGCCTTGCGGCATATTTACACCAAAATACTTCCTTTCGAGCACGGCAATTTCGTTACCCCTAACCACTACAATGGACGAGGCAAGCAGAATAATAAATAACACCAAACCCAGCGTTCCCAACACAGAATACAGAATTAACATAACACCTCCTTTTTTTGTTTGTTTATATTTGATTTAACAGCCGCACGGCAAATATAGATCGTCCCGGGGGTTGATCAGCATCACGGGCAGCTTATACTTATTATCTATGATCTTTTTTTCCTTAAGGCCAAGCAACAGGTCGTCGACGGCAATATCTTTGGTGGCCATGATCACCAGCAAATCGGCATTGTTTAGCCAGGCATATTCCACGGCATACTTATCAATATCCACTGTAATATCGGGCTCTTTGACGATATCATAATTTACCTCAAGGTTTTTATACAGTTTTTTCACCAGGACGATATTATTGCGCAAAGAGGCCGCAAAATATGCGTCTTTATAGGCCCGGATCAGTATTCTCACCTTCGATTTATTCAGGGTGCTGATATGTCCGGCCCACGCCGATTTTTCTTTAGATTCCCGATTAAAATCAAGAGGGAGTATGATGTGGCTATACATGGTTTTGCGCGGCATAACGTCGTGCACCACTATCAGGGGAACACGAAGATTGCGGTAATCGGTCACCAGTTTTCCGGAGGTAAAGTAATGCGTTTTCTTTTTTGCACTGTTCAAGCCTGCGATCACAGCAATGGCATTGATCTTCTCGTAAAATTTATTGATAAGGTCGTGCATCTCGCCCTGAAATACATAGACATTTACCATGAGATGATGTTTCGAAATGATATTGTTCGAAAGAGTGATGAGACCTGCCTTGGCAGCTGCTGCAGAATCTTCAGGGCTAATGTTTTTTTCTATGTGTTTTTTGCTGATGGCATGAATGATGCTTACTTCACACTTGAAAAGCCTCGCGAGTTCAATGCCATAGATCAACGCATTTTCTGAGGCCTCAGAAAAATCGTAAGGGACCAAAACCTGCTGCTTTTCTGTTTCCTCGGCCATAATTGTATCATTAATCGAATGAATAACAAAAGTAAGAAAAGAAATAAAATGAATACGATTTTCGTTGATAAAAACTTTACGGGAATATCTTTTTAAAATTCCAAATGGCAAATAACAAATCCCAAATAAATTTCAAAATCATAAATTTCCAAACAGAATGGGGTGGTTTAAAGATTGCTATTTCTAAGATTGGAGCTTATTTGGATTTTGTATTTTGAGACCTGGAGCTTAAAAAAAAGCAACCTCATTAGGGGATGAGGCTGCTCGTAAAATAGGGACATTTGTTGTATGAGGGGGAGGAATCTTTTGGGAAAAATACCCTCATACGAATTAGGGTTATTAGTAAAACGTAATAAAAATAAAATAACTGGGTAGAAAAGTTATTTTTTTATAAATTTTTTACAAAATCGCAAACAAGCCGAAATAATTCGCTGTATTTTGTCAGAGGGAGACCGGCCGCTTTATCGCTAACCGTATGGTATTCCTTATATTCGCCACCCAGGGTATAGATGAAAAAACTTTTTACTCCGTGCTTATAAAAATAATAGTGATCGCTGTTGGCAGCCTCTCCCCTTTCGCTTATCGCTTTCAAATAGCCTCCTTTTTCGTTCAGGGACTTTAGCTTTTCGAATTCAGGTTTGAAAATGCTTCCATTCACCACCTTTATTCCATCGCTTCCCGTGCCTACCATATCGAGATTGAGCATGAACTTAATTTTCTTCAAGGGAAACAGGGGGTGTTCGGTATAATATTCTGAGCCCAGCAGTCCGGCCTCCTCGCCCGAAAAGAATATAAAAGCTATGGAATAGTCGGGTTGATTTTCAGGCTTAGAATAGTATGCGGCCAGATCGAGGAGCATAGCAGTGCCGCTTCCGTTATCATTGGCGCCGGGAAAACATGTCTGAGAACCCATCATGCCCAGATGATCGTAATGAGCACCAAAGACAATAAAACTGTCAGGATATACTCTTCCGGAAATATAACCCACCACATTCTGGGTTGGATAGTTGTCCTGTTGTTTGGCCTCAATATTTACCGAAATCTTTTTGATCTTTCCGGGCAAAGCTTTGCGGGTGATAATAACCTCGGCATACTTTTTCTTGCTTTGTGCACTGGAAACATGCCACGAGATTCCCTTGTCGCGAATGGTAATAAGAAGCGGAGTTTCCTGCAGCTTTTTATTTTTCAAATCCTTGAATCCCGTGTCGATCACCAGCGCCTTGTTGGAAAGATTCAGCCTGTCGAACTTTTTGACGAGTTTAGGATTGCTCAGCGTTTTTTCGTTCAATAGCAGCGCTTTGTAGGATAGTGTCATCGATTGGGAATTGGGCATCACCATATAGTCCACGCCAGGCGTTTTAACGATGCCGTTAACCTTTAGCTCCATTGCGCCGGGGAAGGTATTTACGTTCAAAGTAAAGGGCTGCAATGCCTCCTGAGAGAAAAACAACAGCTGATCTTTTTTCAATTGTTTGACAATAAAATCTGCGGCAATTTTGCTACCGTTGTTCACATAGCCGCGACCATAAAACTCAGGCGAGGCCAGCGTATCAATCATGCTGCGGACAAAAGCAGGATTCTGTGCCGAAAGCAGGGTCGAAAAAAACAAAAGGCTGAATAAACCAGCAATGAGCCTTTTCATTTTACAGGAACTTGCGGATGAGCAGATCTTCCAACTTATGATAAGCATCGGGTTTGTCGGCCCAATGGTACCGAGCCTTCTGTTCTTCGAGAAAACCCGTACACTCCTCGAGTTGGGTATAGCTGTTGAGTTTGTCGATGGTCTTGTTATATTCCTGAATGTCGCCCTTGAAAAGTTCGTTGATAAAAAGGAATTTATCGTTGATGCCGATGGCGGTCTTTAAATTGGCAATGGATGTCTTTCCGATCTTATCTGCCAGGGTTTTGTCGGGCTTTTCACTGGCAATTTTGTCGTTCATGGATTTCTGTGTCTCCTTGAATTTGTCGGCAACGATCTCTTTTTCCGTCAGGGAAAACAAATCGACACTGTCTTTTTTGCTAGTTTTGGTCGGCTTCACTTCGGCAACAGGGGGCTCTTTCTTTTCCTCTGTCACTTCGGGGGTACTGACTTCCTGAAGATCGAAAATGATCTCTTTGGTTTTCTCCAGATCCACTTTGGGGGCCACTATTTCGACAGGCGCTTCTTTTACTTCTTCTATTGGCTCGGGGATAATTTCTTTTTCGGCAAAGACAATTTCAATCTTTTTCTCTTCTATCAATGGTTCTGCCACTTCTATTATGGGTTCTGCCACAGCTTCCACCACCTCCACAGCAGGTTCCGCGACAGGCTCAGGCACAGTTTCTATCACCGGTTCCATTACGGTTTCCATCACAGGCTCTATAATAGGCTCTGCTATGGGTTCCGTTTCCACTATCACCTCAGGTTTTGTTTCTGTTTCCAAAATCATTTCAGGAATTTCTTCCAAAATCGACTTGGCATCGGCCGAATTCAGTTTGTTGAGATCGTATAAACGCTCGTACAACTTTCGGGTGTACGACATCACAATATCCAGTTCGATCTGAGGGATTTTTCCACTTTGCTGATTAATAACCGCATATTGCTCTCCAAGAGTCTCAATGATAATTTTTATTTCCTCTTTGATAATATTTATGCCCATAATTACGAAATTGAAGATGTAAATTTTAAATTTGTACTAAATTAGACATAAAATTATAAAGAGAAAAAATTTCAGAAAATGTTTTTAGAAAAAACGATTGAAACACATAAAAAGGGCTGGATAGAGGTGATTTGCGGCTCGATGTTCTCCGGTAAAACGGAAGAACTGATACGCCGACTGAAGCGTGCCAAGTATGCCAAACAGCGCATTGAGATCTTCAAACCGGAGGTGGATACGCGCTATGATGTGGAAAAGGTGGTGTCGCACGACGAAAATTCTATCAATTCGACCCCGGTGCAGTCGTCGTCGCAAATATTGCTGCTGTCGACCGATATTGATGTGGTGGGCATTGACGAGGCCCAGTTTTTCGATCCTGAAATTGTTACTGTTTGTAATATTCTTGCCAAAAGAGGCGTAAGGGTGATAGTGGCCGGTCTGGATATGGATTATCTGGGCAAGCCTTTCGGGCCCATGCCCGCCCTGATAGCCACGGCCGAATACGTGACCAAGGTACATGCCATCTGCATGCGATGCGGCAATTTGGCCTATGTGTCGCACAGGCTGGTTGAAAATGATAAGTTGGTGTTATTGGGCGAAACCGATAGTTACGAGCCCTTGTGCAGAAGCTGTTTTAACGAAGCTTTCGAAAACAGGTAGGTATTAATTAACGAAAATGGTCTTATAGGTGGTCTCGCCGGGATGAAGGCGCACCACACCTTTTCCGAAAAGGGAATCATTGGTACCATCAATTTTTTTGGAAGCCAAAACATCCAAAATGCCTTCGTATTTGAAAACATAGGTATACTGTCCGCTGGCGTCAGATTTTCCCTCAACCCTTACATCGGGATAATCAGGTGCAATAATTACTCTCGCAAAGGAAACCGTTTGTAAGGTATCATTCAGTTTTTTTACGGTAATTACGGCTGTGCATTCGGTGCTTTCTTTTTTACAACTTACGGTAACAACTACGGCACACAACACTATCACACCTATTGCAATCAGATTTTTAAGGGAAAATATTTTCATGGTAACGAATAATTTTATAGCTTTGTACAATGAATTTATACGCAAATTAAATCATTTTGTTCTAAAACCGAAGCAAATATATTAAAAAAAATCTCGTCATGAAAAAAATTCTCACTTCTTTAGTAATTTTAATCGCGTTCAGTGGTATCATTTTCGCTCAAACAAGCACCCAAACCGAACCGGTTTATCTCATAAAAACCTCTTTGGGTAACATAAAAGTAAAGCTGTATAACGAAACCCCCTTGCACCGCGATAATTTTATGAAGCTGGTGAAAGAAGGTTTTTATAACGGTTCTATTTTTCACCGCGTGATCAATCAGTTTATGATACAAGGCGGAGGAGCCAAAAACGGTACCGAAGATGTTGGCTATACCGTGGCTGCCGAATTCAATTCGAAATTTATTCACAAAAAAGGCGCCCTGGCTGCTGCCCGTATGCCGGATCAGGTGAATCCAAAGAAAGAATCTTCGGGTTCGCAATTTTATATTGTTCAGGGAAAAAAATATGGTGATTCGGAACTGGATGCCATCGAACAACGCCTGAACAAGAAATTTAGCCCCGAAGCACGCGAAATGTATAAAACCGTTGGCGGAACCCCATTTCTGGACGGCGATTATACCGTTTTCGGTGAAGTGACCGAAGGCATGGACGTGATCGATAAGATTGCTGCCGTGAAGACTGCTGCCGGCGACAAACCCGTTGAAGACCTTAAAATGACCATCGAAGAAGTAAAATAATTTTATCCATCTTTTTATGAGGTTGCATGAAACTTCGGATGTTCGTGCAACCTTTTTTTATTACCAGAAATGCAAACAAAAATAGCCCAGTATCTTTCGGAAGTTGAATTGTATACTGCCAAAAACACTGAGGAGCTGGAACAGTTCCGCCTGAAGTATATCAGCAAAAACGGACTGCTGAACCAGCTGTTCGAAGAGTTTAAGACCCTGCCCGGCGATGAGAAAAAGGTGTGCGGACAGTTGCTGAACAACCTGAAGAATGCCGTGAACGATAAGTTTAACGCGGTGAAAGAACTGCTGGAAAAAAGCAACGTACAAACCAAAGAACATAAGGACCTGACCCTGCAAGCCGATTATGGCAAGTACGGCGCCCGTCATCCCATGTCCATCGTGCGCAACGAGATCATTCAGATATTTTCGCGCATAGGTTTCACAGTGGCCGAGGGCCCCGAGATTGAAGACGACTGGCATATTTTCACGGCACTGAACTTTCAGCCCGATCATCCCGCACGCGATATGCAGGATACTTTCTTTATTGAACAAAATCCCGATATCGCCCTGCGTACCCACACTTCGTCGGTGCAGGTGCGGCTGATGCAAACCCAAAAACCGCCTCTGCGCGCCATTATGCCCGGCAGGGTGTATCGCAACGAGGCCATTTCGGCACGCGCGCATTGCTTTTTTCACCAGGTGGAAGGTCTGTATATCGACAAGGATGTTTCCTTCGCCGACCTGAAACAGGTGCTGCTGTATTTTGCCAAAGAGATGTTCGGAAACGATACCGACATTCGCCTGCGCCCCTCCTACTTCCCCTTTACCGAGCCTTCGGCCGAGATGGATATTTCGTGTACCATCTGCAAAGGCGCCGGCTGCGCCATGTGCAAAAAGACCGGATGGGTAGAGATTCTGGGTTGCGGCATGGTCGATCCCAATGTGTTGGAAAATTGCGGCATCGATAGTAAGGTGTATTCGGGCTATGCTTTCGGCATGGGCATTGAGCGCATCACCAACCTGAAGTATTCGGTGAAAGACCTGCGACTGTTCTCGGAAAACGATATCAGGTTTTTGAAACAGTTTGAGAACGCGCTTTAAAGCCCCAAGTCTCAAGCCCCAAGGACCAAATTTCAAGATTCAAGACGGCAATCGGCAGACTGAAGATTGCAAACCGAGGATTAACAAAGAATCCATAGTGTCCTTTGTGTTGTTTTTCATTGTGTCCTTTGTGGTTAATTTCTTTTTAAAACCACAATGTTCACAATGATGTCACAATGATCACAAAGAAAGCCTGCCCCAATTTGCGGACTGAGGATTGAGGATTTTGAAAAAATTCACCGCGGAGACGCGGAGGGCGCATAGGAAGAGCTGTTACACAGAGATACACAGAGGAAACACGGAGTTTCACAGAGGAAATTTTCCCGCAGATCTCGCAGATTTTCGCAGATTATTTTCTGGTTGTAATTCTATCTGCGTTTATCTGCGAAATCAGCGGGAAAAAGAAATGTTCTTTGCGGCAGAGAAAACCCAAAGTTTAGTTTGCCAGATACCACAAATGGTCGTCGCTTGATTTGAAACCGACTATGCCCTGGCTGAAGTTATAGTAAACTGTTTCCAGACTGTAATAATTATGAAACAAAGTATAAACCGAATTAAATGTTTTCGGCCCAAGACTCATTGTGCTGTCGAATGCAAGTATTTCACCATATTCTGGATATTGCTCAGATAAATTTTGTTCATCAAAATAATATTTTCCCTCAAAAATCCGGTGTTGGTCTGTAGTAAATTCAATGCGCAGATGAATTGCATTTAAAAACGTAAAAGTACCATAAGGTGTAATATAATAAAGTTTAAACTGAATCGCTCCTGCATGTTCTGTGTCGACTATAGCACCCTGATTATTTTCGATGTAACAGTAATCCATCTTACATTTAGCATCGTCATTTGCATAGTTTTCGTAACAGGGTCCTACCATATTTGAATTGCGCGATGTTACAGTATAAATCATGGAATCATTAGAAGAATTTTTGAAAACATATTTCTCACCGGTATCATAGGGAACTATCGCGAGTTCCTGAAGCGTGAAAACTTTATCTTCTAATTGTTCTGATTTGCATCTTTTGCATTGCACAAACAAAAGCATACCTAAGGCCAGCACCATTATAAGCAAAACAATCCTTTTCATTTCCTGATATTTAAAGATTTCCTCAATTGGGCATTACAAATATAGAAACTTTTCGGATAAAAAAAACACTTCCCCGGCATTTGTGCCTGAGAAGTGTCTGTGTTAAATTTTTATTTTCTTTTGTTTTAAGCAACCTTTTATATCATGAAGGCTGCGTATCGTCGAGCGGATCCATATCAATATCAAATTCCGTTTCGCCATCTGGTAAAATTTCTATATCGGCCTCAAAATCGGCACAATCGTCGGCAGTGGCCCTGATCTTTTTGGCGGTAACGGGCACCTGATCGAATTCCCATGTGCCGTCTTCATCCACTTCTATAGGAACTTCCACGCCGTCGAAAAATATCAAACCATTGGCCGGAACCTCAGTAGTACCGCTTTTATACATGGTACCATGAGCCGTTCCGTATTGTCCCGGCTCAGGAGCTTTCATGTCGGGAGTGTTGTAGATCACGTAATCATTATACATGGCTTCGTCGCGCGAAACCCAATAATTCTTTCCGAAATCGTAAATATCGGTAATGGTAGTATACAGATCGTTGCCTTTTTTAACACGTGCACTGGTGGCTCCGTCGCGGGCATGGTCGGCATCCACCTTCTTGTCTATCAGAGAATCGAATTCGTCGTTTAAATCTTCCAGTTCATCAATCATGTCCTGCGTCAGGCCTTTTGAGGCCAGATCCTCCAGGCACAGATTGGCCACCCTCACCACCCTACGGGCACAACGGCACAAGTCGCTGGCATTTAGATTGTCCATGCCCTTGGTGCCAAAGGCGCGATAGGCACTGGTGAACTCGCCATAACCACTTTTGGCCCTTATCATGATTTCGCGAACCGCTACTTTCACTTCATCCTTCTTCTTGTCGCGTTTTTCGACAGCTATACCCACGGCTGCCTTCAATTCTTCATCGGTGGGACAATTCTTTAGTTCGAGGGTTAGGGATTTAACGAGTGCGACCATGGCCGCATCTACTCCATAAGTTAAAAGTGGCGCCGCATCGCGAATCATAAGACCTTGACAGGTATCGCCTAATTGTTCTAACTCACTGAATGACATTCTGAAAATTGGATGAACGATTGATTTTCTCATGATAATTATATTTTGGTTGGAACAAAAATAATAAATTTTTCAAATTAACAAGAATTTATGCAATTATTTTCTTTTAGGAGCTGTATTAACATACGGAGTTTAATTAGTTGCCCCAAATCCTCTCTGTTTTCATGGAATTTATAGTCTCTTCTTAAGTCAATTAGCCATGCTACCAAAAAAATAATTGACGACACCAAAAAAATATTGGCCGACACTTCAGTCAGAATTGACGACACCTGAAAATTTTTGCCCGATACTAAAAAAAGTAAGCCCGCTTCTAAATAGTTTTTAGCCGATACCTGATAAATTTCTGCCGACACTTACTATCGCACCGCCGACACCAGAAAAAGTTCCCCCGCTACCAAAAAAAGGAGCGACTTTTCGGGTATCGGGCAATTTTCGGAAAGTAGCCGGAAACAGGAATAAAGTTGCGGGTAAAGTGTAAAGAGTAGCCTGAACTTTTTGCAATGAATCAGGCCGTTATAAGAAAATATCAGACTCCATTTTTTGCAAAACATTAGGTGTGGAAAATGAAAATGGAACACCCAAAATCGAATGCAGACGTTTTGTCCTCACTTCTTTTTTATGGGGTCAAAAAAAAATCATTCGCCCCCATTTTAAAATAGAAAAGTGATACATTTGTGAGGGAAATTATAAGGAACTATTTACACATAAAGGATGAAAAGAGTTTTTGCTATTATTTTAATCATTTTTGACCTTATACTTTTTGTATCATGCGAAAACAAGAAAGATTGTTTTGTAATTATTGACAATAAAAAAATTTCAGACAGTTTCGAAATCTTTTCTGTTTATACTGCCGATACAAATTGGAATAAAATTGAACAATTTTCTCATGATTTAGTATCGAAGAAAACCTCTAAATCAATGATAGTTTTTTACAACTCTATTCAGGAAAATTTTAAGTTTAAAGAAAATGGGGCCTATCGAAAAGGAGCCTATAACTTTGTTATTGCAAAATATGGGTTTTGTCCTGACTCTAATGATTATATTTTAGCAAAATACCCTAATCGTTTTAAAATTAATCTGGAGATTAAACAATGCGAATAACATCAATTCAGTTTCATCTATACGATCATGAATTCTAAAACACAAATACCAATATTGTCTCTCTGTGTAACTCTGTGTCTTCTTCGTGTATCTCTGTGTAATAGTTTTTCCTAATAGTCTAAACCCCTAAAAACCTAAACCCCTAAAACAATGAAAAAAATAATCCTGATCATACTTGTGCTGGCGGCGGTGGTGGGTGGCTGCAAGAAATACGAAGAAGGGCCTTGTATTAGTTTGAGATCTGCAGAAAATAGAATAATGGGACAGTACGAGCTTGTAGAACTCTCTACCAATGGAGTTGATGAATTAGACCTTTACAGCGATAGTTTGGAAAAGCAGTTTTATTTTTTTCTCCATGATGATCATTGGAAAATTTGTCATGTGGCAAATAACGCCATAAACTGGCTTTGGAGATTATATGAGGATGAAAGATTCTTAAAAGTCGAAACATCAGGGGCATATTCACCAGAAAAGAGCTGGGGACCATTTAAAGACAATGTAAAGCCTTTATGGGAAATATTACGTTTGACCAATAGAGAACTAAAAATGAAAACTACCTATAATGACAAGGAATACGTAATTGTTTTGAAAAAGAAATAATGTCGGATAATGAAGTATTTCTTCGTGTAACTCTGTGTCTTCTTTGTGTAACTTCGTGTAACAGCTATTCCACAAAGCCACACAAAGTTTTTTCACAAAGTTGCACAAAGAATATTTTGGTGTAATTTGGTGCTTTGGAGTTTTAGTGGCAAAAAAAAGAAATGAAATGAAAAAAACAATACTGATTATACTTGTGCTTGCGGCGGTGGTGGGTGGCTGCAATAAGACAAAACAAACAATTAATAAGCTTTTTGGCACTTATGAGGTAAGTCAGTACACTGTGAATGGTATCGATTCGTTAAACCTGTTTAAAGACAGTTTAAGTAGTAAATGTTATTTTTATTTTGATGAAAGTGCCTTATATTATATGATGACCTTTGAGGGTTACAACAATTTTGGAAATTATAGAATTGTTGCTTGTAGTTGGATTCTACAAAATAACAACAACACTATTAAGGTTGATCTAACAAACGGTCACATTGGCACCGGACCTTTCGGAGTTTATAGAACACCGGAGTTTGAAATATTAGATTTAGACAGAAAAGGACTTCAAATGAAAACCACCTATAATAGCAAGGAATACGTGGTTGATTTGGAAAAGAAATAAAACAGAATCCTTAATGTTTAATTTATTCTCCGTGTATCTTTGTGTGCTCCGTGCCTCCGTGGTTTTCCTTATTATCTGGTCAGGGCGTATGCCATACGCCCCTACCTCCTGCCCCTACTTGAACATTGTAAATTGAAAATTGATTATTGAGCATTTCTCCGTGAAACTCTGTGCGCTCCGTGTCTCCGTGGTTTCCCCCCCCTTGAGAATTGTAAATTGAACATTGATTATTGAGAATTTCTCCGTGAAACTCTGTGTGCTCCGTGTCTCCGTGGTTTTCTTTAATCTCTGGTCAGGGCGTATGCCATACGCCCCTACATCCTGCCCCCGCTCTTCCTAACAGCCTAATAGCCTAATAGTCTAAACCCCTATTCCCCAACCGGCCACTCAATAAAAAACGTAGTTCCCTCTCCCCTCACCGATTCGAACCAGATGCGGCCGCCGCTGTTCTCCACAATACCGCTCACAATAGCCAGTCCCAGCCCCATGCCCTCGGTCTTGGTCGAGAAACTGGGCACAAACACCTTATCCTTCATCTCGTCGGGAATGCCCTCTCCGTTGTCGCTGATGGCGATCAACACCTTTTCCCCCACCAAATCCACCTTAATGGTAATGGCGCCTTCCTGGCGGCTTCCTATGGCCTGAACGGCATTATGTATAAGATTATTCATCACCCTCACCACCTGTTTCTTGTCGGCAAAAATGCGGAAAGTCTGGTCGGACTCATAAAGCAGTTTCATTTTTATTTCGTCGCTTCCGCTGAAAATGGCCATGGAGCTTTCGATCACGGGCAGCACATCAATCACCTCGTTCTGAGGGGCGGGCATCTTGGCAAAATACGAAAACTCCGAAGCAATGGCCGAGAGCGAATCAATCTGTTCCACCATATTCTTCGAAAAGCGTTTCAGAATCGCATCCCATTCGGGCGCCTGCTCTTTCCAGGCCTTATCCAGATACTGAATGCTCAGCTTCATAGGCGTCAGGGGGTTCTTGATCTCGTGGGCCACCTGCATCGCCATTTCGCGCCAGGCGCTCTCGCGTTCCGAGCGGGCCAGCAGGTGGGCGCTTTCGCTGATCTCGTCAATCATGCGGTTATATTCCTCAATCAGGCCGCCGATCTCGTCCTGTCGCGGCCAGCTAATCTTCTCGTTCTTGCTTCCCAGTTTGATGTTGCCAATCTTGTCGCGGATGATGTTCAGCGGCCTGGTGATGCGTCCTGCCACGAACAGCGCGATGATGATGGATATGGCGATGAAGAACACATAAATATTCACAAAGGCCATCAGGAAGGTCGACAGCTCCTTTTTCAGCTCGCTTTGCTTGGCGAAATAAGGCAGATTGATGTAATACACCGCCTGGTTGTCGCGGTTATAAAAAGGCACGTAGGCCGAATAATACTCCAGTTTGCCAATGCTTTCTTTTTGGATGAAGAAGGTCTTCTTGGCCGATTTCAGCTGGAAATAAGCCGTAGGGTTCATCCTTCCGGAGATGAGGCCCTCGTTGAATATCTGCGGTCTGGATGATGAAACCAGATTGCCATGGGTATCGAAAACGTTCACGTCGGTGAAGAACACATTCGAAAGTTTCGCCAGAAAACCCGAAAGCACATTCATCTGATCGGGGTTCATGGTGTCCGTGTCCGAAAGCTTTTTCTGCAGTTCAATCACTATCGACATGGATTTCTCGCTCAGTATGTCAATATTCTTATTGTTGTTCAAATTTCTGATGAACACATAGGTCGACACGCCAATGATGATAAAAGAGATGAGGATAATGGAAACCATGGCCAGCTGCAGGCGGTTCTTAAAATCGAGGCGTACGGAACTCAGCCTAATGGGCAATCGCATCAGAATAATAAAAAGGATGAGCACGACCACGAAAAATGAGAACAATATGGAGAAGGGCGCCAGAATATCCAAAATGCCCGGCAGTTTCTTGCTGATGATGATAAAAGAAGTGGGGTCTACCTTGTATAAAAGATGGCTGTAATCGTTATCATCGAACATGGTATAGTCATTCACTTTCAGCGCACTATCCGTTTTATACTCTATGGAATAATAGTACTTCCCGAAGGCATCCACCAGGGTATTTCCATAGTACTTGGCATAGGAATAATTTGTCAGGTCGGAGTTGATAAACAGCTTTTTATCGATAAGTAATTCGGGATATCCCAGTCCTTTCGGGATGAACTTCGAATTGAGTTCAATAAACATGCGCAGCGAGCTGCTGTCGGTCGAAAAGTCGAACACCGAAAGGTAGTTGTAGCCACCGGTGCCATAGTTCAGCAGGTAAAGGTTTTCGCAGGAAGTAGGCTTGCCTATGGTATCGGCCAGGTAGCTGAAATAATTGTAGCAATGCTCCGAATTGGTAGCCATTTTCAGGCTGTCGTTCTCGGCACAAAGCGTGATCTGAACCTTATATTTATCCCAAAAACCCGTGAAATATTTCCGGGTCAGGTAGTCTTTTATATCGCTTTCGCTCGAAGGATAATATTTCAATTTATCTTTCAGCCTCAGATCGTTATTGATATTTTTTTGCACATCGGCATACACATATTCGGCCAGAGGGTCCTCGCCCGCTGTCAGTTTCTGTGCGAAATATTTGCGGTTCTCTGTCTCCTTAAATCCGGTGGAAACCGTGATCACAAAATAGGCCGTATAGGTGAACAAAACCAGGTAAATTCCCATCTCGTAATAATGGAACAGCTTATGTCCCTTTCTCCTGAAAAGCCAAAACACCACGTTGAACAAAACAAAACAAAGAATCAACTGGTAATTGTCCATTATCTGATGGGGCCGAACGAGAAATAACAAAAGCAAAGCAGCGGCTACCCCGGCAAAGATCTCAATAATAGTCAGGCCATATTTCTGCAATACCCTGAACAGAACCGAAGCGATCAGCACATAAGCCAGTAGCAGGAAAGCAATGATGGAAAGTCCTAAAACACTCAGTCCGTCAATAGAAAATATTTGGTTCAGGTTAAAAGATATGGTCGAGTCGACCACTATCGAACGAATGGTATTCACCCCAACCAGAAAGAGTGCCGCCGAAAAGAAATTGATAACAAAAGATATAAGTAATTTCATCGGGCGGCCCTGTGGTTTGGCCGCTTTCTCAAAGCTGAGCTTTTGAAACAGTAACACCGCCATGATCAAAACCAAAAGCGTGTTCAGCAATAAGTCGCCTAACGAAGGCAGCAATACTGAAGAGGCATAATAGATAGGACTAAAAAAAGCCGTTTCGAAGAGGCTGTGGGGAACTTTTAGGAAAAACAGAAGAACGCGCAAGATAACAATAGCGGCTATGAAAAGAAAAACGGAAAGCCCCTGCCCTCTTTTTTCCGGCACCCACCATTGAATGAGTAGGTAGATGAGATATAAAAGCGCAATAAATTCCAGCAGGTAAAGAAACATTATGATGGTTTCGCCCCAGGAAGTGAGGTGGGCGCACGGACTTACCGAAACAGAAAACAGATCCTTCCCTTCCGAATTTTTCACAAGGTTTGTTTTCCCGGCCTTTTGTATTTTCCCGTTATGCGAACTCAATCCCAGTCCGGGGACAAACTCATTTACCAGGTAGTCGTTTTCGTAACGGAACTCCGATTTTAATAAAATGGCTGCAATAAATGTGTTCTTCTCTTTTTTTATCTTTACGATATCGTACCATCCGTTATTAAATTTCACCAGGCTGCTATCCGACGACAAAACGAGACTGTCCTCCTGTTCGTTCAATTTATTATCCGACCAATACACCAGGCTGTCGTTTCTGTAAATCTGAAAAGATATCTTTTCCTTTTCCGACAGTTTCGGAAATTTATCAAAACCGAATAAAGTCTCCTCGGGAAATTGTTTTGAAAGTTCGATCAAATTCTCTAGGTTAGCCCTGGCGATTTTTTCTTTCTCAAAAATGCTGCTCTCAACTTTCCTGATAATTTTTCCCGGGTCATTAAGTAACGACAGTTGATAATTTCTAAAAATAAGATTAGAGATCACCAATACGATAAAAAGTATAATCGTTACAATAATTCTTATCCCGGTCTTTTTTTTCATAATTTTTCTTTCAAAAATTAATTTCGCCCCGAAAAAACGGCTTAAAATTAACACTTATAAGAATTCTTTTGAGCACAACACATATTCTCATACCGAAAAGGGGGTATCGTTCGTTTTAGGCCCTTAAATTCGGTCAAAGTTCTTAAAGATAAAAATCAGGCTCGAATAGTTATTTTCATTTTTCTTCGCCCACCGGTTCGATCGGTAACCACTCCAAAATGCCTTCCATAAATTTTTGCTGCCACTTTTATATTTTTCGCTGAGCATACTTATATAATATGCATCATACTCCATGGGCACAATTTTGTCCAATTTGAAATTGTGTCTTTCAAAAAGCCGTATCATGGTTTCCTGCGTAAAATGATAAATATGTCTGGGCAGATCGTAACCGGCCCAAAATTCACCATAATGTTTGGCATCATAACATGCCGCATTGGGAACTGCTATAAAAGCAATTCCGTCTTTAACCAGGAGCCTTTTTATTTGTTGCATTCTTTGCTCGAGGGTATAAACGTGTTCCATTACGTGCCACATGGTGATAACATCAATTTTTGCAGGTTCTGTTTTATCCAGAAAATCTTCCGAAAAAACATTGAGGCCGTATTCGGATTTGGCAAAATTTTGCGCGGTAACATCCGGCTCCACTCCTATGGTTTCCCAGTTTTGTTTTTTCAGAAAATTCAGAAATTCCCCTGTGGCGCATCCTATATCCAAAATTGTTCCACTTTGTTTATACGACGAGATCAGGTCAAATTTCTTTTGATGATTCTTCTTCCTTATGATGTGATAAACCTTATTTAGAAGTCCTTTTTTGGTGTTCGAATGCGAAATGTACTCATCCGATTTATAATATTTGGAGATATCATCGACGTTGGGACGTGGATTTACAAATAGAAATCCACAGTTATCGCACTTTACAATTGTAAATTCCTCTTGTGTTAAGAAGTAATCCCGTCCCTGAAGATAATTTGAAAAATTACTCTTTCCACAGACATTGCATTGTTCTAATTTTTCCATTTTGTTAGTTTCACGTGAAACATCATCTTCCCAATTGCACCAAAAGCACGGTAATATCAGCCGGCGAAACACCGCTGATGCGGGATGCCTGCCCTATGGTTTTTGGTTTTATTTTATTCAACTTCTCTCTTGCCTCAATCGACAGTGCTTTTATTTTACTATAATCTGCATTTTCCGGCAATGCAATTTCCTCGAGTTTGATCACCTTTTCGGCAATTTCCTTTTCCTTTTCGATATAGGAGTTGTACTTTATTATTATTTCAGATTCCTCCAAAATATCCTTATCGGTACATTTCCTTTCTTCAATAAAGTTCCGGAATTTTGCACAAACCCCTGCAAAGGTATGTATGTTTATCTGGGGACGAATCAATAGATCGTGAATTTTTGTCTTTTGAGAAATTCTGGACGTTTTGTTTTGATCAAGATAATCATTCATCTCATCCGGAAGAACGGATTCATTCTTCACAAAATGTAAGATCTCCTCGATTTTCCGAATCTTTTTCTTCAGGTTATTCAATCTTGTTTTAGGAATAAGACCGAGTTTATAACCGAATTCTGTCAATCGGATATCAGCATTATCCTGTCTGAGCAATATCCTGTATTCCGCTCTTGAAGTAAACATCCTATAGGGTTCATCCACTCCTTTCGTGATTAAGTCATCTATCAGTACGCCTATATAGGCTTCCGATCTTTTCAGAATAAACTCTTCCTTGTTATTAATTTTATTGTGTGCATTTATACCGGCAATCAATCCCAGAGCAGCTGCTTCTTCATAGCCCGTAGTTCCATTGATCTGTCCGGCAAAATAAAGGTTTTCGACCAGTTTTGTCTCCAGTGTATGCTTCAACTGTGAGGGTGGAAAATAATCATATTCTATTGCATAGCCCGGCCTGAAGATTTTCGCCTTCTCAAAACCTTTAATTTTCTGCAGGGCCCTATATTGAACTTCCTCAGGCAAAGAAGATGAAAAGCCGTTTATATAGTATTCTATGGTCGTCCATCCTTCGGGTTCCACAAAAAGCTGATGTCTGATTTTATCCGAAAAACGCACAATCTTGTCTTCTATGGAAGGACAATAACGGGGACCCCTACCCTTTATAGCACCTTGAAACAAGGGTGATTTTTCGAAGCCGGTCCTGAGAATATTATGCACCTGCTCGTTGGTGTAGGCCAAATAGCAACTCCTTTGTTTGGTCAGTTTTTTTGTGTTTGTAAATGAAAATTTGCCGGGATCATCATCCCCTTTTTGCTCCTCAAGTTTTGTAAAATCTATGGTACGTCCATCCACTCTAACGGGGGTTCCAGTTTTTAGCCGGGAGTTTTCAAATCCTGCATCAATCAAACTTTTCGTTATGCCATAAGAAGCATTCTCTCCCAAACGACCACCGGTCAATTGTTTTTCGCCAATATGAATAATTCCGTTTAGAAAGGTACCATTTGCCAGAATGACGGCTTTTGCTAGAATTTTAATTCCAAGTCCAGTTTCCACACCCAGTATTTTCCCATCCTTATACAATAGTTTAGTAACGGAATCCTGCCAAAAGCTTACACCCGGAGTTTGCTCCAATGTTTCGCGCCAAATTTCTGAGAATTTCATTCTGTCGCATTGTGCTCTCGGGCTCCACATCGCAGGTCCTTTTGATCTATTCAACATTCTGAATTGTATCATGGACTGGTCCGTTACAATTCCCGTTTTACCACCCAGCGCATCAATCTCTCTTACAATTTGGCCCTTTGCCACCCCGCCAATAGAGGGATTGCATGACATTTGAGCAATAAGATTCATGTTCATTGTGATGAGCAGCACAGATGATCCCATATTCGCAGCTGTCACTGCGGCTTCACAACCCGCATGACCCGCGCCTACAACTATTATGTCAAACTTACTAAAGATCATTTCCTACGTTTCACGTGAAACTATTATTTCAATTCGCTAATTACAAGCGACTTAGTTAATTATTGGATCATATGCTTCAACCATTAAGTTCTTAATAAGTATAGGCATTTTACCTCTGTGCCACACATATACTTTTAACGGATCTTCTATGCTTCTAACCTCAGGGGTCATATAATCAAAACTTATTTTTTTCCATTCTCCCTTCTCGTTATCGCTGCATACAAGGTCGCCAGCAAAATACTTATAGCTCCCCCCCTTATGTTCAAAAGTCAAAACCAGTGCCGGCCAATTTTCTTTATAAGTCTTGGGGTATTTAATCTCTACGCTTGCGCGAATCCAGGCGTAATATTCCCCGGTAATATTCTTATACTTCATTGTCAAACCCGGAGAGTATATAAAAGAACTATCCAATTCCAAACAATACAAAGAAGTATCCCCCGGGTCCTGAATATACCTTTCGGGATTAGAATTATCCAAATTTGTAAATGAATACATGCCCACGACCTTTCTGTTATATCCCCCGGTATTTTCAAGCTTTTCAACCCCAGTAACAGAACGGTCAACCAAAAGTAGTTGAGAGGCATTCTCGGGAACCTTCGTTTTTCCAAATATCGCCATATAATATTTCTTGGTCATTCCATCAGGTTTCAAGATGTCCTTGTGAAATTGCCAAAATTGAAAAAGATTCAACACGACAAATCCTGTCATAAAAAAATAAATAATGATCTTTTTAGACAATTTAATAGTGTGAATTCGCTCAATAAAAAAGCCCAATCCTAATGACAATACAACGTACAACGAAAGGATGGCCCTTTGACTATAACATCCCGTGGCATACCACCAACAAGTCCAACTGCTGATCAGATATAGACTAACGGCTAAATAAACTATTACGGGAATAAAAATCTCTCTTTTCTTTTTAAATAAGAAATACAATCCGGTCAAATAGAATATCAGCATGGGGGTGTATATCAACCACCCTTTTCTAAAGCTAAAAAGGAAATTCCCAATGTGTGGTGAAAACAAATCTAGTCCCTCCCCCGCATTCGGATAGCTATAAAAAATATAGCTTCCTGCATGTTTTTTCCAATAATAAAACTGGGGTAAGAGGACGATAATAAAACAGACTATTCCCAAAAGTATTTGTAGCTTGTTACTCCACAGGAGCTTTATTTTGTCCACTAATGTCCTTTTACTTACAACTCCCCAAAAAGCAGGAATAAGTAAACAAACCACTTCTGTGGGTCTTATAAGCGTCATTAATCCGGACACCACTCCCAAAATAATTGCGAAATGTAATTTCTGCTCCTCATGCCATTTAATAGTATACCATACAAAGACTGCAAAAAGAGTTAAAAGAAAATTGTGGCTGGCCAAATTTCCAACGGATGCCTGATTTATAATATTGGTTCCTAAAAATGCCAGAATTAAAACAAGAGTAACCGTCTGATCTTTGAAAAATTTCAGTAATATTTTTCTGAAAAAAATCAAGCCAACAAAGGTGTAAAACAAGCCCCCAATAGCCAGACCATATTGATAAGGCACTGATAGTCCGTCGGCAGGATAGCCTAAGAGACCCGCCATCCAATGCGAAATAAAAAAGAAAGGAGCATATAGTACCGCCATTCCCAAAGAATATTTCATCACCCATTGCCCGTTTGGACCAATGTAGGCCTGATATAGGGTTCCGGTAGTATGATAGTGGGTAATTAACTTGTTCAGCAAGTCCTGATTTGTCAACCCTAAATCATGATAAATGAATTTTGCAGGCAAATACATGTAATAACCAAAAACATCCCAGGATAAGACGTTTGTTGGCGGAAAATGGAATCGAAGAAAACCAATAACCGCAAAGAGAATAAAGATTGCTATTAAAGAAATTCTGTTTTCCGGATTAATTATTCTCTTCATTTGATTGATTTATTAATTTTTCTAAATCCTCTAAATAGAAATCCTCCCGGAGGGTCATTAACCTTTTATCTTCTCTTACCTTATCCTTAAAGCCACATAAATGAAGAAATCCATGAATAATTACTCTGTACAACTCTTTACTTGAAGACTGGGAGAACGTTTTGGCATTTTCCCTAACTCTTTCAACGCTTATAAAAATATCTCCCACAAGTTTATTGCCCTCAGAATAATCAAAGGTAATAATATCGGTAAGAGTATCGTGTTTGAGAAACTTTGTGTTTATACCATGCAGATAATCATCATTACAGAAAATAACATTAACCTCCCCAGATTTTGCTATCTTTTTCTCTAGATGAACCAGTTGAACCAGAACCGATTTTAGTTTTTTTCGATGCCTTAAGGATATAGAAACAGATTGAAAAAAAAAATTAATCTTAAAAGCCGGCATTTGCCTATGATTTTTTTTCGAACACGTCCTTTTTTACATTAAAATACTCGTCGACGTGCTTCATTCTTCTTGTAAATACTTCGCGATTAATCGAGGTAATATTGAATTGTAATTGCACTTTACGTCCGTTATTCAGAAACACAGCCTCATCAGTCAGTGTTTTTATTAGAAATATTCCTGCTCCTTTTTTTTCAGGGTTATTTTGAGAATCTGTTGCATCGGGAATATTCTCATAATTGAATCCTTCTCCCTCATCTTCAATAGAGAAAACAATGCCTTTTTGATTTGAATCAAAGCAAATATTTATTGATTTCGATGGGTCCTGCTTATTTCCGTGAACAATTGAATTCTCAACTGCCTCAGATACTGCTACAATGATGTTTCCGAAATATGAGTTATTTATATTGTAATAGTCACAAATATCCTCGACAAATTTTTCAACTTCGTGAATTTCTTTTATATCAGACTTAATTTTTAAGGTATGTTTTCTCATCAATCTTCAAATTTATAAAAATACTCATTAGCTTTATACTTGTAAAACGGCGTTAAGGTTACAGGAATTGTCTTTAATAATTCCACCTCTTTTGATTTTAGTTTTTTATACTCAAAAAACTGATTTGGGTTACTAAAATTGGAATTTTTCATTTCTTTTGATTCCCTTTTTTCGTCAAGCTCCCTTTCTTTTTCAGCTTTTTCTGACTCCAATAATCGAGTTAAAATATCCTGCTGTCTTTTCAATGTTTCATTATTGATGACTTTATTTACCAAATCAGTTTCCGTTTGCTCCATTTTTTTCATCATTTCGCTAATGTTGCCATCATTTCCGGTACCTTCCTTTTTTAATTCTTCACCGTATTGCTGCATAATCTTTCTTAATGCTTCCTGCTCTGCGGCTAGACGAGAAAATTGTTCACTGGGAGTTTGACCCTCTTTACCGGTCTTTCCTCCAGGGCCCTTTCCTTCCTCCATTTGTTTTTTTAATCCCTGAATTTTCTTGTTCAATTCCTCCTGCATTTTTTTCATTGAACCTGCCGAAGGCTTACCTGCTCCCGGCTTACTGCACTTCCCCCCCTTACTGGATTTGCTGGATTTTGATTGTTGTTTTTGTTGCATTTGCTCTAAAGATTCTGCAAGTAACAGGGCTAAATTGTTTACAGAAGTCATTACATATTGTTGCCATTTCTGCGCACCGGTTGTGTTACGATTCTGGAGGGCCTCAAGACTTTTTTTAACATTATCGTTGATCTGAGAAATTTCGTGGTTAACTGTTGACTGTATCATTGTCTGTCTTTTACTAAGAGCCAGTAATGAATCTTCGATCATTTTTAAATCATCATTCAACTGTTTTTGTTTGTCCATGATTTGAACATATTTCGGGTCAGTAATGTTGGTAGTTTTCAAAACTCCTATCAAATCCTCCTGGCCAAACGAAACCTTAATCAGGTTTTCTAAAAGCATTCTCAGCGACTGTATATCTTCTGCCATTTCTTCAGATTCGTTTTCCTCCTGCTGTTTTTGCAGATCATTAGCCATTTGCTCCATTTGTTCACCCGCATTTTGCTGAGATTTGGCAGCATTCTTTCTTTTATTGTTTTGTAAATTGTTCTGACTATTATTCAGTTCCTGTTCAATGGATTTTTCCTGCTCTGAGGTGTTCAGAAGGTTTTTGGGGTTCTCCAGTTCCTTGTTTTTATCATCAATATCTTTTAAGTCCTTTGTAACTGAATTAAATTTTTCGTTTATATTTTTTTGCTCCTCAAGAAGTTTTTGCTGATTTTGATTATCATCCTTGGTTTTTTCAGATAACGCTTTCTGTTCCTCAGAAAGTTTTTGAAGCTTATCAATGGTTTCGCCCATCTTTTTCTCCAATTCCAGCTGCTTAAATAGTTCGAGATTTCTGTCAAGCTCCTTTTCAATATCCTTGTTGCTTAACTTCATCTTATCCAATGTTTCCTCTATCTTATTCTTATCAAGCTTGTCAAGCATATCTTGCAGCTGCTGAAACAATTCTTTCATTTCATCTGTCATAACTTTATTAAAAAGCTCTTCTAGTTTCTTTTGCTTTTCAAGTATGTTGTCATCAGATTTTTTATACTGACTTTCTTTAATGAAATTCTCTTTCAGTTGGTTTTTTAGATCTTCAACATTGTTTTGCAGTTGTTTTTGTTTGTCCAAAAGATCTTCTATTTGTTTACGTTCCTGCCAGTTAATTGTCTTCTTGTCAATTAATTTTTTGTCCAAATTATCAATTTGCTTTTTCAGTTGGTCGGCATCTTTAATTGCCTGTTCCATCTTGTCTTTTACGTCTTCGTTGTTTTGTTCGGTCTGTTTTTCAATTTCCTCCTGTGTTGGAATTTTAAAGGTCATTTTTTGCGAACGGGTTGATTTACTACCATTAATGCCGTCATTATCCCATATCTCAAAATAATATTCTATGGTCTCGCCAGATTTAGTTTCCAAAGTTGAAATGTCAAAGTAGAAATAAAAATCTTCCTGATTCGAATTCTTACCAATGTTGATATTTTGAGTTTTTTCAATATTATCGGCATTATTTTCATTACCGGTTTTTATATATTTAAATTGCAATTTGTTAAACCCGTAATCATCTTTAATCAATCCTTTAAAATAAAAATGACTCTCGTACAGGGAATCCTTATACTCTTTAACATCAAGGAAAGGAAATGCATCGGGAATTACATTGATTGAGTAGCTTAATGAGTCAGGATTTTTTATATACTGGTTTTGTGTAAAGACAGAATAATTTTGTGAAATAAAAAAATGCTGGCTATAAGTGAACATTTCGGGGGTTCCGGGATCAAGATAAAGCCTTTTATCAATAAATCTGAGAAATAGTCTTTTTGTATCTCTGGTTTTAATCTTCCAGGTAACGTTGGTTCCAGCGGGAACTGAAAAATCGCCCGAGTTTTGTATTGTTTCACTCTTTTTTCCTGTATAAAGCGGGTAATCAAGCAAGATATCAAAATCTACTATGATGGGTTTGGGTATTACTTTTAAGGTGTAATCTTTTGACCTGAAACCATCTGCTTTTAAATAAAAGGTCAAATCTTTCTGAAGATTTTTAAATAAATAGTGGAATATGACCGTATTTTCTTTGTTTAATTTAAATTCATTTGCCCCCACAACAACAAAGGCCTCATTTGGAATATTTTCTCCAAGAAGTTTGATATCAAGTTTGAAATCTTCTTGTTGAACGGCCTGAAGATCTTTATTTAATACCTGGAAGCTAAAGGGGGCTTGCTTTTCGTAAAAAGTTGAATAATTCACAATCCTTTTTGATGGCTCTGTTATAATGGAGGGTGAAGCAATCAGTATAAAAAGAAAAATCGCGATTGGTGGCAACAGAAATTTTAGATATTTCTTATTTATTTTAAAATCTACAGCCCTGGAAAAAGGGAAGGGAGAAAGTTCGCCGGCCCTTTGATCAATACTGGCAAAAAGTATTTCCTGATTAATACCGCTATCTTTTGACAGTTCTTTAAGCTGTATTGCGTTTAATAATTTATCCTTTATTTCGGGAAAATGTTCGCCAATTAGGGTAGAGGCATATTCATAAGAAATTAGATGGCCAATTTTAAAGAGCTTAAAAACCGGAATGATAATTAGTTTTATCATTACCAAAGAGGTTGTAAGCAAATATAAATAAAACAAGATGGCCCTAACAATAGAATTGAAATAGGCAAAATACTCCAGTAGAGATATAATAAGGAAAAGGGCCAAAAAAAGTGATACACACAGAATCAATCCTTTTAGTAATTGGTTTCTGTAGTACTTTTTTATAAATGTATCGATTTTAGTAATTATCGATCCAAATTCGTTCATTATTTCTGAAATATAAGATTTCTATTTAACGGGTGATGTTAGTTTTTATTTTGTAAATACAAAGGTACAAAAAAACTGACAAGTTGATTCGGTATAACGCGCTGTTATATAGCACCGAATTTTCGTGTGGAGAAAAATTAACACTCTTTGTTTAATAATTTTGCATAAAATAGTTGTTATTGCCTTTGATATTATTTATTTTTGTTAAAAAATACGCGTTCTTTGAAGGATTATCTTATTAGCAAAAAGAAAAAACACGTTCTAAAATTAATTAATACTAACCAAAAAACAAAGCTTATGAGAAAATTTACATTTCTATGTGTAATTCTGTTATTCACAGGATTACAGGTGGCTTTTGCGCAACAGAGGACCATTACGGGATCGGTGACCAGTAAAGATGATGGCACTACCCTGCCCGGTGTTACTGTTGTTGTTAAAGCAACCACTATTGGTACTGTGACAGATGCCAATGGAAAGTTCACAATTTCTGTTCCTTCGAAATACGACATTCTTGTTGTATCTTTTGTTGGAATGAAGCCTCAGGAAGTATCAATCGGTAACAGAACCAACATTGATGTTGTACTGGAAACTGATGTTATGAACATTGAGGGAGTGGTTGTTACGGCTCTTGGTATATCAAGAGAAAAGAAATCGTTAGGTTATTCTACTCAGGAAATTAAAGGTGACCAGGTTTCAACAGTTAAATCAGACAACTTTATTAACTCTCTATCAGGTAAGGTTTCTGGTGTACAAGTAAAGAAGACTACCAATATGGGTGGATCGACAAACGTACTTTTGCGCGGAAGCAAATCTCTAACCGGAGACAACCAGGTGCTTTTTGTTGTTGACGGTGTTCCTATTAATAATAGTACCTATAATTCTTCAGGACAATCGCAGGCTGGTCTTGGTTATGATTATGGTAATGCTGCTTCGGACATTAACCCTGACGATATTGAATCAATAAATGTACTTAAAGGATCGGCAGCTACCGCCTTGTACGGCTCACGCGCTGCAGGAGGTGTGATTATGATCACTACCAAGAAGGGTGCAACAACAGTAAGTACTTCAGAGACTCAAAAAAAATTTTTTGGTGTTACTTTGAATTCAGGTGTTACTATGGGTTTTGTTGATAAATCTACGTTCCCTACCTATCAAAAGGATTATGGCGGAGGTTACGGACATTATTATTCAGGTCCGGATAGCTACTGGTATATGAGAGATCTTAATGGTGACGGAATTGATGAACAGTGGGTAGTTACCTCAGAAGATGCATCCTACGGGGCACCTTTTGATGAAAACCTATTGGTTTATCAATGGGATGCTGTTGATCCTGAATCACCAAATTATTTGAAAGCTACTCCCTGGATCGCTGCTAAAAATGGACCTATTACATTTTTCCAGAAACCAGTTACGTTCACAAATTCTGTAGCTATTGATAATGCCGGCACCAAAGGATCGTATCGTTTATCTTATACGAATTATAATCAAAAGGGATTGCTTCCTAATAGCAAATTGAATAAAGACAATTTGCTGTTGAATGGGACCTGGAACGTTACGGACAGGCTTACGGTTTCCGGATCAGGAAATTATGTGGTAACCAAAGGTATGGGGCGTAACTCGACTGGATATAGCGATAATATTATGAGTTCTTTCCGCCAGTGGATGCAAACCAATGTTGATATACAACAACAAAAAGACATGTATGATCTGACCGGTAGAAATATTACCTGGAATTATGCAGATCCTACGGATGCTCAACCTATCTTCTGGGACAATTACTATTGGACCCGTTATAAAAACTATGAAAGCGATGTAAGAAACCGTTTTGTAGGTTATATGTCGGTTAATTACAAGGTCCTAAATTGGCTAGATTTATTCGGACGTTTTTCTGCAGACTCGTATAATGAGCTTCAGGAAGAAAGAAGAGCCATTGGAAGTATTGCTGCTCCATTTGGTATAGGAACCGGTTCAGATGGTAGTATCGGAAGAAGTGATCAGGGATCTGGTTATTTAAGAAGAGACATTACCTTCAGCGAATACAACTATGATCTTATGGCAAATTTCCATAAAGATATTTCTAAGAGTTTCAACATAAAAGGTGTTATTGGTATGAATATCAGAAGAACCAATTACAGCCGCATTATTTCTTCAACTAATGGCGGTTTGGTTGTTCCTGAGATATATTCTCTGCAGAATAGTGCCGGACCATTGCCATTGTCAAAAGAATTGGCTTCAAAGGTTGGTGTAAATGGTATTTATGCCAGTGTTTCTTTGGGCTATAAAAACATGGTTTATCTTGACGGAACTTTAAGAAGAGACCATTCTTCAACATTGCCAAAAGATAAGAGCGTTTATTATTATCCTTCTGTGGCAGGTAGTTTTATTTTCTCCAGTCTGATGCCCGATTCAAAATGGTTATCGTTTGGTAAAGTACGTTTGAACTACGCTATTGTTGGTAACAGCGCTGCATTTGATCAATTGGTAGACAACTATAATATTGTTACTCCATTGAATGCGCCAATAACATCGGTTGCCGGAACTAAAAAGAATCCTGATCTGTTGCCCGAAAAAACCAATAGTATTGAAGGCGGTTTAGAAATGTATTTCTTTGGAAGAAGAGTAGGTTTTGATATTGCCGGTTATAAGACCAATTCGAAAAATCAAATTCTGCCACTTGCTGTTTCTGTAGCATCAGGTTATACTTATAAAATGATCAATGCCGGTGAAATTAGAAACTCAGGTATCGAAATTGCACTTAATGCCACTCCTGTTAAAACCAAAAAATTCAGATGGGATTTAACTATTAACTGGGCCAAAAATTATAACAAGGTTATTTCATTACTCGAAGGTGTAGAAAACCTTCAGTTAGGTTCGTATCAGGGCGGAATTACCATTAATGCAAGAGTTGATCAGCCCTATGGTGTAATTTGCGGAACTGACTATGTTACTGTTAACGGAAATCCTGTTGGAGATTCAGACAGTGCAAGATTAATCAATGCTGCAAACGGTAGGTATGTTAAAACATCTACTTCGGATAATGTTATTGGAAATGTTAACCCTGATTGGACCGGTGGTATCTACAATTCTTTGACTTATAGTAATTGGGCATTAAGCTTCCTGATTGACATTTCTAAAGGTGGTGATATTTTCTCACTAGATATGTATTATGGACTGGCAACCGGTTTGTATGAAGAAACTTCGTATTTGAATGATTTGGGCAATCCGGTGAGAGATCCGATTGCTTACAATACTCCCGGTGATCCTACCAGCGGTTATGCTCCTACCAGCGGTGGTTTCATTAACGAAGGTGTTAATGCTGATGGTTCGGAAAATACTACCAGAATTAGTGCTGCCAACTATGGTGCATTTGGCTACTTAAGAAATCCTGATAAGGCTTTTGTTTATGATGCTACATTCGTTAAGTTGAGAGAAGTATCATTGTCGTACTCAGTTCCCAGTAAGGTTTTCAAAAAATGTTTTATTAGCGGACTTACTGTTGCGGCAGTGGCATCGAATCCCTGGATCATCTATAAAAAACTTCCTTATGCTGATCCTGAATCAGGATTGGGCGCTGGAAACCTACAGGGATATTCAGTAGGGTCACTCCCCTCAACCCGTGATTTTAGTCTTAATGTGAAATTAACCTTTTAATTAATAAAACCATGAAAAAAATATTAGCCTTATTGTTCATTCTTCTTTTGTTTTCTGCTTGCAAGAAACTGGAAGATTTAAATGAAAACGTGAAAGACCCCACTGTGGTTTCCGGCGAATCGCTATTTACCGGTGCACAGAAGAATATTTTCGACCAAATGGTTAGCACCAATGTGAACATGAATGTTTTCAGAATGTTTGCCCAATATTGGACGGAAACAACTTATACTGATGAGAGTAATTATGATTTGGTTACTCGTACAATTCCTGATAATCACTGGGAAGTGATGTATCGTGATGTTCTAAAAGATCTGAAAGAATCATCCAAAATCATTGAAGCAACGGATTATACTCTTACTGATGCCAGCCCCAATGTTAAAAAGAATCGTTTGGCAGTGGTAGAAGTTATGTCTATCTATGCCTGGAGTGTTTTGGTTGAAACTTTTGGAGATGTTCCTTACACTGATGCTTTGGATATTGAAAAACCTCTTCCTAAATATGATGATGGTTTGACGATTTACAAAGCTCTGATAGCACGTTTGGATGTGGCTATTGCCAATATGGATCCTACTTACGGAAGCCTTGGTGAAGCAGACAATATGTATCAGGGCGATATTACGCAATGGTTAAAATTTGCGAATTCGCTTAAATTGCATATGGGATTGCTAATTGCAGACATACCGGGAGAAGGAACCTTTGCCCAGAATGTGGTTGAGCAGGCTGCCCCCGGAGTTTTTACTTCGAATGCAGACAATGCAAGACTGGTTTATCTATCGGCACAACCTAATACCAACCCGATATATGATGACTTGGTTGCCAGTGGCAGACATGATTTTGTACCTACCAGCGTTATTATAGATCCGATGAACACCCTGAACGACCCCAGAAGACCTTTCTATTTTACAGAATTGGGTGGAGTTTATGTTGGTGGTGAGTATGGTGCTTCGAATGACTATACCTCTTTCTCCCACGTATCAGATATGATACAAGTTCCTAACTTCGAAGGTCTGATTTTCGATTATTCGCAAGTAGAGTTTTTATTGGCTGAAGCCGCTGAAAGAGGTTATGCTGTGGGCGGAACTGCTGCATCGCATTATGACAAAGGGATTGAAGCTTCGATTTTATATTGGGGCGGTACTTCCACCGAAGTTACTACTTATTTGGCACAGGTTGATGTTGCTTACGCAACTGCTACCGGAACCTATAAACAAAAAATAGGAACCCAAATGTGGTTTGCGCTGTACAACCGTGGTTTTGAGGCCTGGACCTCATGGCGCAAATTTGATTATCCTGCTTTGGTGGCTCCTGTGGATGCTTTCTCGGATATTCCGGTAAGATATACCTACCCAATTGCAGAACAAACCCTAAACGGTACTAATTATCAAAATGCCTCTACCAATATTGGAGGAGACGATGTTGCTACCAAACTATTCTGGGATAAATTCTAATTCTTAATTTTCCTTACTGTAAGGGGGCTGTCTTTTTATAAAGACAGCCTCTTTTTTTACCAAGATTATTGCGAAGGTATGGTCGTATGTTGGCTGTTTTCAATGCTGATTTAATTACAACAGATACTTTGTTAAATCTTTCTTTTAAATTTCTATATAAGGATAGAACTCGGACGAGGGGAATTCGTTTTATCCTAGGTTTTTAAATTAACAAATTTGGGTTGAAAACATTAACACAAAATTAATACTGTATATCGTTGCAAACCCGTACATTTGCTGTGTTATCCGTTACAAGCACGCTCAGTGATCACCCTAGAGGGGGTTCTTCGCCCGAAGAACAATCCGAAACCGCTGATATTATTGGATAAACGGACAACTTAATACCTAAAGACCATTAAGCAATTAATCATAATTTTAATTATGAAAAGCTACTATAAACTACTTTTTCTGAGCGTAATGCTTGTTGCTCCTATGTTGGGGTGGGGACAAATATCCATTACCTCCACCGGAACGGCATTTACACAGAATTTCGACGGCATGGGCAGTTCCGCAACGGCCAGTTTGCCTTCGGGATGGAAAGTTAATTCGGCAACCGCCTATTCGACGGGAACCACAGCGACCACACTGGCTGCCGGAACCAGCGGAACTGGAGCCTTATCAGGATCTTCGGCAGGAGGAACCTATAACTATGCCAATGGTGTAACCGCATCATCAACCGACAGGGCTGTTGGATTTTTAACATCAGGCTCATTCACCAGTCCCCGCAACATATTTGTTCAGATCACCAACAATACAGGAAGCGCAATTACTGCGCTTACTATTTCATTTGATTTTGAAAAGTACCGTTCAGGAACACGGGCCTGGACTATGAATTTTTTCTCCGGCACCGACGGTATCACGTGGACTGCACAAACTCCTGGCGATCATTCCTATGCAGTTGACGGTGCCAATGCCGTGGTAAACCCGCCCACAAGTATTTCGAAATCTGTTACCATCAGCGGACTGTCTATAGCTAATGGGAGCAGCTATTATTTACGCTGGGCCTATACCGGAACTGGCGGAAGCAGCAACTCACAGGGTATTGGTGTCGATAATTTTTCGGTTACGGCAGCAGGTTCGTCAAACTCCACCTCATCGGATATAATTCGCAACAGCACATTTTCGGAACCGACCAACATAGCCTACACTTCGTATCAGGAAACCAATTTGACAAGCACTTCGCTTGAAGTTGCCCGATTCGATATGCGCGATGGGGGAGGTACTGCCGATGGCGATGCCCTGGGAACTACATTGTCGGCAATTACTTTTTCACTTTCCAATTGGGCTAACGTCCGAAGAGTGGCGCTATATGATGGAACAACTGAAATAGCAGAATTAGCGGTTAGCTCGGGCTCCTTGGTGTTTAGTTCAATTGCAGGTTTAAGTGCCGTTGACGGAAACTCAAAAACATTTAGTTTAAGGGCAAGTTTTAATGCATCCGTAACCGATAATCAACAAATTCAATTTACCATTGGCTCTGCTACAGCCGACGCCGCGGGATCGGTTTTTGCAGCAGCCAATGCCGGTGGGTCGGCTTCTTCGATTTCAGGTGATGCAAATCGCATAGAAGTAATCGCCGATAGGCTTGGATACTTCCAGCAAGTAAGTAACAGCGTTCAGAACGGAACTATGAGCCCGGCCGTAACGGTTGAAGCAAAAGATGTCAATAATAATCGTGATCTGGATTTCGTCTCGGTCATTCGTATCACTTCATCAGGATCATTAAGTGGAACAAATGCTGATGTGACTGCTGTCGCAGGATTGGCAACATTTTCCAATCTTATTCATACAGCCACCGGTACCGGACTTACCTTAAATGCCGAAAGACAAAGCACCCTGGATTGGGATATTACCAGTGCTGCTTTCAATATTACTGCACCCTCTGCTTCGGCCAATAGTGTAATCATGGCTGTTGCTTCCACCGAATCGGCCTCCATATCTTCACTTGAAAATACAACTTCCATAACCAGCAACCTGATTGGAACGCAAGTTTGGGGATTTGATCTTTATGATGGTAACGGTTCGGCCAATGATGCCGACCTTTTGCCCACAAATTATACCTCTATTACGATTTCAAACGGGGGCAGTAATACTGTTACAAGCTGGGTTAACACTATACTGGATGTACAATTTTTTGAGGGTACTTCTGTAACACCCATTGCCGGCACCATTACTAAAAATGCCCTGAGCATAGTTTTCACTCCTTCTGCTTCAATTTCTATACCCGATGGAGCTGCAAGTAAAAAAACAATTTATATGAGGCTATCCCTGAAAAATCCCATCCCTTCAGGCTCAGATGCGAAGAAATTCCATTTTCAAATTTTAAATTCAGGTGTTACTACTGAAAGCACCAGTACCAGTTCGCAACTGGCTTCGTTTACTATAAATTCGGACAATACCAAAAACATAATTGCAGTTGTAGCAACCGAATTGCGCTTTAGCGGGGTGCCGGGTGCAGTTGCTCCCAATTCAAACTTTACTTCCACTGTTAATGCTACTGATGCCAATGGCAATATTGATGCAGGTTCGACAGCGTCGGTAACTCTTTCACGTTTTGCCGGGACAGGAACCCTTTCCTCGGCAAGTGGGCTGACACTCTCTTTGGTGGCCGGAACCAAAACCTGGACCGACCTGCAATACAATACCGAAGAAACTTTCACGATTCAGGCAGTTGCTACAGGTCTTACGAACGGAGAAAGCCCAACTATTATTTGTACCAGCGCCATGGGTACCTCTCTGGTTGAATGGAATTTTCCGAACAGCACGGACGATCAATATTCCGACGCAGGAATCGCGTTGAATTATGTGGCAGGAACCCCGGCAAGTTGTAAACAAATATCCACGCAAGGCAGTGCAGGAAGCCCTACTTTTTCAAATGCCGGAATTGCCACACGATGTGCCACTGCTACCGGATGGGACAACGGAAATGGTGTAAAATACTGGCAGGTGGATCTCAATTCGACCGGCTACACCCAATTGAAACTTACTAGCAAACAAAGAAGTTCGGGCACGGGTCCTAAAAACTGGAAAATACAGTACAAGCTTGGTGCAGGGGGAACATGGACAGATGTTTCATCGGGTACGATTAGCGTTGCCGATAATTGGACTACCGGGGTTAAAACCGATCTCGCCCTTCCTACTGCATGCGATAACCAAGCATCTGTTTACTTAAGATGGGTTATGACATCCAACCTGCAAGTTACCACCGGAAATGTTGCTGCAGGAGGTACTTCCAGGATTGATGACGTAAAAGTAACAGGTGTTTCGGGAAATGCCCTCACTACAGGAGGTATTAGCGGTTCACCTTTTTGTATAACCTCAACTATGGGTATTTCCTTAACAGTGCCCTTTACCTCTTCCGGAACATTCAATTCGGGAAACATTTATACAGCGCAGCTTTCGGATGAAAACGGAAGCTTTGGAGTGCCAACAACCATAGGCACACTCAGCAGCACTTCGAATTCGGGAAATATTTCTGCTAATATCCCTGCTGGAACATTAGACGGAACACTTTACAGAATTCGTGTTCTTTCGAGCGATCCTTATATAGCTGGCACCGACAATGCAGTGAATTTGATTGTAGCTCTGAATACACCTGACGCTTCGAACCTGAGTGGTTCATTGGGAAGCCTTCAGGCCACCCTAAACTGGATAAATCCTGCCGGTTGCTACGACGATGTGTTGATTGTTGGCAGATCAACATCAAATATAATTCCCGGAACACCCACTGGTGATGGAAGTTCGTATACTGCGAATCTTTCTTTTGGATTGGGCACAGCTTGTCTGGGAGGCAAAGTAGTTTATAAAGGAAACTTGAGCGGACAAGTTGTTACAACCTTAAAAAATGATACAACTTACTTCTTTAAATTATTTGTCAGAAAGGGCAGCAGTTGGTCGAATGGTATAGAGATATCTGTTACACCAACCACAGCTAATAATGGGGATTACCAGACAAGATTAGGAGTTTCGGGCGATTGGTCAATAAATACAACATGGCAGAAAAAAGTTTCAGGATCTTGGGTAGATTGTAGTTCGGGTGATTATCCCAACGAAGCCGCACCAAATGTTACTATAAGAACCGGTTCTACTGTAACTTTAGATAATTCTCCCAGATCAGTCCATGATCTTGTAGTCGAAAATGGGGCAAAAGTATATACAACTATTGTGGCCGGAGCAAACAGATATATCAGTGTGTATGGGAACAACCTGATATGTAACGGTATCATTGGAAACGGAACAACCCCTGACTATATTTGTTTTAATATTGAAGGAACAAATGTTACAATAAGCGGTACGGGTAATTTTGATGCAAATCGTATAAGAAAAGATGGGATTACTATTGCAACCACAAATTTGATAATTGCCATGAATATCAATTTGAGGTTTGCAACAAATTCGGGAACACAAATTTATAATAACAGCAATAGTACATCGGTATTTAATATCACTGTTAATTCTGGTTCGATGGTTAATTTAATAGCTACAGGCACAAATACAGGTAATGCAAGCATTAATGGTACTTCCGGATCCGGATCTGGTGGAGGCACCTGGACAATTAACGGCACTATGAATATTCCTGGAATTCTTTACGCCACCACAAATAACACATCACCACGTCCACCATGCAAATGGATCATTGGAAACAGCGGCGTAGTTACTTGTAATTATATTAATTGCAGTGCCAGTGGCTCTGCCGGACACGAAATCGAAATACTGGATGGTGGCAAACTAAATCTTAACACCAATAACGGTTTTTTTAACTTCAGCTCAACCAACAATATTTACGATTTTCAGGATGGATCCACGGTGGAATATAGTTCGCCCAGTGGAACCCAAACAGTAAAAGCAACCATTCCGGGAGTATTTGAATATTCAAATTTGCTTATCTCCACCACAGGGGGTGCAAAACAACTTGCCGGTGATATCACTGTGAAAAGGGACCTGATCATTACAGGTGGTATTTTGGAAGCTAATGGAATGAATATCTCGGTGGGCAGAAACTGGGAGAACTTCGGAACAAACGGATTTACAGAAGGCGCTGTGGGTACTGTATATTGTAACGGTGCCACTGCACAGACCCTGAGTTGCCCCGGTGGAGAAGATTTTTACAATATCGACTTCTCTCTTGCCGGCACAAAAACATTACTTGCCGACATTAATGTTGCTTCCAATCTTACCATTAATAGCGCCAGTGGTTCCCTGATTGCAAATACTCATAATATAACCCTTGGCGGAAACTGGACCAATTTTGGGACAGCCGGATTTACCGAAGGAGCAGCTGATGTAACCTTTAACGGCTCTAATACTCAAAACCTGACTTGTCCGGGAGGTGAAAATTTCTATAATCTTATCAGTAACAATACCGGCGGAGGCATCAACCTGTTAAATAATACGAGTGTTTTCAATCAACTCTCCATGAATTCAGGAAACATTCTTACCAATTCGAATTATCTGGAATTGGGAAGCAGCACTTCCAATTTAGGCATCCTTAATTATAATACCGGTTATGTGGTAGGCAAAATGCGTCGTTGGCTGAATGGTCTCAATTCAGGTTATAATTCCGGATTGTATCCCTTAGGTCAGGATGTTTCCGGATCTGTAAAAAACCGTTTCTACTATATCCAATATTTACAAGCTCCAACTGCCGGAGGCTATCTTGATATCAATTTCAATCCTGTTGCTACGGGTTCTGATGGTATTCCTATAAATGGAATTCCTGCCGTTGGCACTTGTGCCACCTTTGATGTAGTTTTTACCGCCCAGCAAGGTTATTGGATAGCAACTCCTGAAGCCGGAAAATTGGGTGATGGAAATTACACCTTAGCAATTACAGGCGAAGATTTTAACATTGTCACCGATATTTGTGAATTAACCTTATTAAAAAGGGTAGGAGCGGGCAACTGGCAAACACCCGGCACCCATCTTTTACCCACAGGGACGGGCAGTCTGCCCACAGTATCTCGAAGCGATCTGGTCGGCTTTTCTAATTTTGGATTTGGAGGAGGTTATTCCAATCCTCTGCCTGTTGAGTTGAGGTCTTTCACAGCAGAATGTGCTGAAAGCGGAGTGGAAATTAAATGGTCAACAGCCACCGAAACCAATAATAATTACTTCACTATAGAAAAAAGTGCTGATGCCAAACAATGGATGACGGTGGCTAAGATCGATGGAGCAGGCAATAGCAATCAGATATTGAACTATCAGTATGCCGATAAAAAAAATCTGGGCGGTCCGGTTTATTACAGGCTGAAACAAACCGATTATAACGGTAAAACCGAAATTTTTACTCCCACTTCGGTCAATTGCTCCGCTACGTCTTCCGATGTTTTCATTTATCCAAATCCTTTTAACGAAATGATCACAATCCAGATTGGGACATCGAATGAAAACACTCAGCTTACTGTTTACGATCAACTGGGAATGAAAGTAAAGGAAACACAGTTTAATTCTAAGGAAACAGGCTCCGAAATTTTTGATCTGGATCTATCAGACCTTTCAAGAGGAGTCTACTTTATTAATATTCTTTCCGGATCGTTTAATAAGACAGAAAAGATTGTTAAAGAATAGGGGATAGGGTCAAACTATAGCCCGGTCTTAAGGTGTTCTAATCCCATTGGTTCTCATCAATATCTTCCCCGTAAAAAATACTGAGGTAAGAATTATAACGCGACATGCTTATTTTTCCGTCTGCTATTGCCGTTTTAACAGCGCAATCTGGTTCGCTGATGTGTGTACAATTGTAAAACTTGCATTGAGGCAACATCGCAAACAGTTCTGGAAAATAATGCGTCAGATCCTCTTTTTTAAAATCGATGAGACCAAACTCCTTTATTCCGGGTGTATCTATAATGAATCCACCGTTGTTCAGGCACAACATTTCAGTAAAAGTGGTAGTATGTTTACCCTTTAAGTAATACTCCGATATTTCCCCCGTTTTCCTATTCAGTTCGGGGTCAATGGCATTGATTAGGGCGCTCTTTCCCACTCCCGAATGGCCTGAGAACAAAACAATTTTATCCGCCAATTGCCTCTTTAGTTCATCCATATTATCTCCACGCAAGGCTGATACTACCAGGCAATTGTAGCCTATCTTTTCATAAATATGCTTCATAACGGAAAGGCTCTTCAATTGCTCTTCATCATAGATATCCACTTTATTGAAAATTAGTGTGGCGGGTATATGATATGCTTCGGCAGTCACCAGAAAACGGTCGATGAAGCCTGCCGAAGTACGTGGCTGAGCCAGAGTAATTACCAGATAGGCCATATCGATATTGGCCGCAATAATATGGATCTGCTTCGAGAGTTTTTTTGATTTACGAACAATGTAGTTTTTCCGTGGATTGATCTTGTTTATGATACCTATCTTTTCATTCAGCTGAAATTCAAACTCAACGGAATCGCCAACAGCAATAGGGTTGGTGGCTTTCAGGCCCTTGATCCTGTATTGCCCCTTCAGCCTGCAATCAACATAATCGCCCTTATTATCTCTTACCGAATACCAACTCCCCGTGGATTTATATACTATTCCGTTCACAGGCGATCAACTGAATTGATAATGTTTGCGCACCGGCCTTGTCACATTCCATGTGCATCGTAAGCCCTTTTCGAATACCACAAAATCGCCGGCCTGTATAGCATATTTCCCGTTTGCAGTTTCCAACGATATCTCGCCTTCCAGTATAAGGCAAGCCTCTTCGCTTTCGTAATACCAATCAAAACGTGATATTTCCTTGGTCCATATGGGCCAACTGCGGATGTTTCGCTCCAGAATTTCCCTTTCGCTGAGCTGTATTATTGTTATTTCAGACATTGCCATTCATTTGAAATTTAAAAAAACAATCTAATTGACCGATTTGTAAAGCAAATATTTTAACTTTGCTCAAAATTAATAAAAAACCACTATGAAAAAAACTTTACTCTTTTTTGTTGCCTGTATGATGTTTGTATTTTATGCAGGTGTATCATTCGGACAATGTACTCCCGATCCATTAGTAACTGATCCCGAAGGTAACGGCGAAATGATTCCCGACACCATCGAGGTTGGCGAAAATTCAGCCTTTAACCTTACACTTACTATCATTGCGCCCGACACCGCCAGTGTTGGTACAGCGGGACACATTAACCTACATCACATTACTGTGAAAAGCCTTAACAACAAGCCTTCATGGTTAACATACGCTTGCAACCCTTCGAACTGCGAATTCATAGGAACCGCATCCAGATGCGTATTGGTTAGTGGTACTGCCCCTTTAGGAAGTGCTGGCTATATCGCAATTGATGTAATCGTTGATGTATATGCGTCTATTTTAGGCGCACCTGTTTTGGTTCAATCCGACTACAACAGCGGAATGCCATTGGTAATCCTGGTACACCCTGAAGGATGGGGAGTTACCGAACAAGCATACAAAGGATTTGGAATCATGCAGGCAACACCCAATCCTTTTACCAATACCGTTAAGTTGGGCTGCTTCACCGAAAACCCACAGAACGTATCTCTGAAAGTAGTTAATATGGTCGGACAGGAAGTTTACTCAGAGGTTCTGAGCACACATTCCGGTGACAATTTCTTCCAGTTCAACGGTAATGATCTTACCAACGGCGTTTATTTCTATTCGGTGATCGATGCTCAAAACCGCGTTATCACAAAAAAATTGATCAAGTCGAATTAATATTTTTTCTTCTGAAAAAAAGGCTGTCATTATGATAAATGACAGCCTTTTTTTATAAAAAATATACCCCGAAATATCGACGCCGTAAAAATAAAACCCATAACTTTGCCGAAATTTTCAAAAAAAACAATCCATTATGGCAAAAAAGAAAAACGAAGTGGTGATGATGGAAGATGTGGTGGTTAAGTTCGTTGGCGATTCAGGCGACGGAATGCAACTTACCGGTAATCTTTTTTCGGATACTGCAGCCCTCCTGGGCAACGATTTGGCTAATTTTCCTGACTACCCTGCCGAAATCCGCGGACCTATCAACACAGTGGCGGGTGTTTCCGGTTTCCAGGTTCATATCGGACACAAAAGAGTCTATAGTTCGGGCGATATGTGCGATGTGCTGGTAGCTATGAACCCGGCATCATTAAAGTCGAATCTCAAATGGGCAAAAAAAGGCGCTACCATCATTACCGATGTCAACACTTACGACGAAAAAACCTTCGACAAAGCCGGCTACAAATCCAATCCTTTGGACGACGGAAGCCTCGCCGATTATAATGTTATTGCAGCTCCCATCACCGAGCTTACCAAAGCAGCCGTAAAGGAACTGGGTCTTGACAACAAAGCAGCCGAAAAATCCAGAAATATGTTTGCCCTGGGTATGATGTATTTCATGTTCAACTGGAAACAGGATAAGGCTTTCAACTTTTTTGAAATTAAATTTAAAAAGAAACCTTTGGTCGTTCAGGCCAATAAGCTTACCCTCACAGCCGGTTACAACTATGCCGAAACCGTTGAGGCCATCTCTGTTACTTTCAATGTGCCGGCAGCTCCTTTGCAAAAAGGAAGATACCGCAACATTTCGGGCAACGTAGCCACCGCATGGGGCTTCCTGGCTGCTGCCGAACGCTCTGGCAGGCCTTTGTTCCTCGGTTCATATCCTATCACCCCGGCTACCGAAATCCTCATGGAACTTTCCAAACATAAATCGCTTGGTGCAAAAGTTTTTCAGGCCGAAGACGAAATCGCTGGTATTTGTTCCGCCATCGGAGCCAGTTTCACGGGTTCTATGGCGCTTACCACTACTTCAGGTCCGGGTCTGTCATTGAAAAGCGAAGCCATGGGATTAGCCGTTATTACGGAATTACCACTGGTTATCGTCAACGTACAGCGTGGAGGTCCTTCCACAGGTTTGCCTACCAAATCCGAACAATCCGACCTCATGCAGGCCCTTTATGGCCGCAACGGCGAATGTCCGCTTATCGTAATGGCAGCCTCTTCACCTTCCGATTGTTTCTATGCAGCATACGAAGCCGCCAAACTGTCCATGGAGCACATGACCCCGGTCATTCTGCTTACCGACGGATACATCGGTCAGGGTTCCGAGCTTTTCCTCATACCCAAAGTAAAAGATCTTCCAAAGATCACTCCTCCCTTAGCAGCCGCCAACGATCCCAACTATAAACCTTTCAACCGCGATCCCAAAACACTGGTTCGCAAATGGGCATTACCCGGAACCGAAGGCTTGCGCCATAGGGTAGGGGGGCTCGAAAAAGAAGATGGAATCGGAAACGTAAGTATGGATCCCGCCAACCACGAAAAAATGACCGAACATCGCTACAACAAAGTAATGAAAGTAGCCGATTTCATTCCCGAACAGGAAGTATCCGGCGAAACCGAAGGCGATCTGCTCGTGGTAAGCTGGGGCGGCACTTATGGAGCCGTTCATACCGCTGTAGAAGAAATGCTGGCCGCCGGCAAAAAAATAGGCCACGCTCATTTCAAACACATCATGCCTCTGCCCAAAAACACCGAACAACTTCTGGGCAAATTCAAACAGGTAGTAGTTTGCGAACTCAACTCGGGACAATTTGTTCAATATCTTAAGATCAATTTCCCTCACATCAAATATCAGCAATTCAACAAAGTTCAGGGACTGCCTTTCGTGGTTACCGAGCTTTCAGATAAGTTTAATCAAATTTTAAAGGAGATATAAGCCATGGAAGAAAATTTCACAGTCGAACGCTCAAGAGTTCCTTTGACAAAAGCCGATTTTGTCAGCGACCAAATGGTTAAATGGTGTCCCGGTTGCGGTGCACACGCTATTCTGGCATCAGTTGCCAACGTATTTCCTAAAATAGGTTACAAAAAAGAAAACTTCTGCATGGTTTCCGGTATCGGATGCTCATCCAGGTTTCCTTATTATGTCAACACTTACGGTTTCCATGGCATTCATGGTCGTGCCAACGCCATTGCCACCGGTGTCAAAGTGGCCAATCCTCACCTCAGCGTTTGGATAGCTACCGGCGACGGCGACTCTATGGCCATCGGCGGAAACCATTTCATACACATCATACGCCGCAATGTCGACGTCAACATCATTTTGTTCAACAATCAGATCTATGGACTGACCAAAGGACAATATTCACCCACATCGCCCATGGGCAGCGTTACCAAAACATCCCCACAGGGAACCATCGAACACCCCTTCAACCCCGGCGAACTGGTGCTGGGTGCACAGGGTACCTTCTTTGCCCGCGCGGTCGATACCAACGTAAAAATGATGACCGACGTAATGTTCGAAGCCGCTCGCCACGACGGAACTTCAGTCATCGAAGTGCTCCAGAATTGTATCATTTTCAACGATGCAATTTTCGAACCCATTACGGCAAAAGATCTCAGGGCCGATCACCAGATCTATCTGAAAAACGGCGAACCCATGGTCTTTGGTCAAAACAACGAAAAAGGTATCAAATTCGGTTCTCACGGACTCGAAGTGGTTACCATAGGCGAAAACGGCGTCACCGAAGAAGACCTGCTCATCCACGATCAATATTCTCAGGATCCCGGCATCCACCTCATGCTGGCCAAAATGCAGCCGCCCCATTTCCCGGTTGCCATGGGCGTCATCCGCTCGGCCATGTTCCCCACCTACGACGACCTGGTGGAAGAACAGATCAAATATGCCAAAGCCAACTCACCCATCAAAAACGTAGACGACCTGCTCAACAGCGGCGATACGTGGGAAATGTAAAAACATAAAATCAAACCAACATAGGGGCAGAAAATTTTCTGCCCCTTTTTTTTCCTGGAATTAGGTCCACCAGCGGATCAAGCTCCAAATTTCAAAAGGGGCCAACCTTGGGGCTTGAGACTTGGGACTTGGAACTTTTAATTTGGGCGCCCCCCTACGGGGCCGGGCTTTCCATTACAAGTCCTCGCGGCTGCAGCCAACTCTCATTCCTCCGGTCCAACATCCTAACGCAGCCACTGCGGGCTTTTCATTACAATCCCTGGCGCTGGGGGCAAACAGCCATCCATTCTACAATCTGCACATCGCCCATCTAAAATCCTACCCATTCACTAGCAACGCCATTCATGGCGTTGATCAATACAATTCAATGATTCGGCTTTAGCCAAAACTAAAAACACTTGGGTTAAAACCCACAAAACGCTCTCCGCTCGCGGGGAAATTCTTTCCCCGTGCCACAATAATCCAAAATCATACCG
>CAZRFL010000010.1:43401-75210 GCA_964599365.1 uncultured Bacteroidales bacterium | reverse complement strand
GCGTCAATCGTTCCTTTTTCAACAATCAAATATAATATTTCCATTTCGCGTTTGGTTAGCGATCCTGTCATTGATTGCTTTTCTTCATGTAGCATCTTTTGATTTAACAAACACTCAGATAATGTGGTCAATAGTTCGTTTGAGAAATAACTCTTCCCTTCGCACACATTACTAATAGCAGTCCACAATTCCTGTGCATCAGTGTTTTTTAGAAGATATCCTTTGATGCCCATATTTATAGCTTGCAATAGGCAATCTTTATCGTCAGACATAGTCAGTATTATGAACTTCATATCAGGGTGAGTTTTCTGCGCGATTTCAATGGCCTCCATACCCGTCATCACTGGCATTTTGTTGTCCATAAGTACTACATCCGGTAATTTCTTTGCAATAAAATCCAGGAATTCCTTTCCATTTTTACATTCTCCAATAAGTTTCACTTCAGGTAGCACAGAGAGTAGAACTTTGATTCCTTCCCGCACAATGCGAAGGTCTTCGACAATTAGAATTTGCATTTTGTTTTTCATTTTGTAAGTTTTATAGTGTATTCAAAGTCATCTATTCATTATGATAATTATGGATACAAATTTACACATACATGGATGCGCATTTCAAGCGCTATATAACTTGACTTTTGCAGGTTATTTAGCCTGTTTTAATGCAAGTTAAAAACAGGTAATGAGAGTGGAAAGTATGAAATCGAAGCTATCTAATAGATTGGTAGGCGACTATATACGATGAAAAAGGTCGAATATTAATTGATAATGCTTCTTAATAAAATATTAGATTGGAGGGTGACTCTTTTATCTTTTCGCCTAAAGAAGAGTGAAAATACTAGAATGTTCAAGAATGTTTTGAAACAACCTTGATGTAGCGGCTATATAATATATTGTGTAGTAGAAATAATTTTAAAGAGCCGAACAATAAGAAGCAAACAAACTCCTTGACTAGACTGTGCGTGTTGTCGGATTTATTTTAATATTTTCAGTGATCTAGAAAGGGGATTACTTCTCTAGATTGAATTTGCCATCCTGGCCGATAATGTTGTTTTTATAAGCATTTAGTATCAATTCAGGGGTACTTCTACTCCCGGTTTTCTTTAGAATACTGGCTCTATGCCCTCCGGCTGTGCGAGGACTTATAAAACATATCTCAGCAATTTTCTTGTTGCTGTAACCTTTGTTGACAATTAAATATAAAATTTCCATTTCACGTTTTGTCAACTCTTCCATCATGGTTTCTTTTTCCTTTTTCTGGTTGGTTGTTGTAACAAAACAATTAGAAAGTGTGGTCAATAATTCGTTGGTAAAATAACTTCTGCCTTCATAAACATTGGTAACTGCTTTCCAAAGTTCCTCTTCATTAGTTGTTTTCAATAAATACCCTTTAACACCAAGTTTCAGGGCTTGCATCAGGTATTCTTCTTCATCGCAGGAAGACAATATGACAAATTTAATGTCGGGATAGAGTTTTTGTGCCGCTTCAATGGCTTCCAGACCATTCATGACAGGCATTTTGATGTCAATAAGGACCACATCAGGCATTTTAGTCTCTATAAATTCTAGAAACTCCCGTCCGTTTTTACATTCTCCTATTAGAAGAGCATTAGGCAAACTGGATAGTAAAACCTTTATGCCTTCTCTCACAATTTGTAAGTCTTCAACCATCAGAATGCGTAACTTAATATTCATAATAATTATGGTTTTTATTTGAAATGTAAAAGAATTTTTATTGTCACAAATATAAGCACAAAATTTGAAAAACCAATAAATCCTCTAAATATCTTTTAACTTTCCCTGATTTATAATATTTTATTTGCATCGAAAGTAATATATCCCTGTTTAATATTGCAAGCTGTTTCGCCATTAAATTATTGTTGGTTTTTTATGTAAAAGGTTCTCTTTTGCTATAATTATTATGTTCCCTCTTGATTTATTTTATTTATTAGTTCATAAGAAAATTGTCGACGCATACTGCTAAATAATCTCATAAACAGCTATGTGTATCGTAATATGAAGTGCTTATAGGTTAAAAGACCTGTTACAAAACAGGTTATGTTTCTGTCCTAATTCAGGTCTTTTTCCTCTTGACTCCAGATTGGCCCTGATACTACTTTTGAGTTGCTAAAATTACAGATTATGCAAGATATAAAACAAATTCCCGATAGGATTACTGAAGGTACTGAGAATCTAAGGTCTTCGATCCATGCAAAGAAAAATTCGCAACTCTTAACAGATGAATCTTTATTGAAAGATTTGTTCCGGTTGAATGGTTTTATCGAGGTTCCTATATTGTTTTTTCTTGATGAAGAATTTAATGAAGCTTATTATAGATTATCAAAATGTTATAAATTAAAAACCCCTAAAAAACAAACAAATGAAAAATTTTAAATTTACTTTAATGGCCATTATTATGGCTATGTGCTTATTCACGCTGAATAGCTCAGGACAAACCGTTGGTGGTTTGGGTGCAGATTATCCAACATTGAAAGCCGCTTTCGATGACATTAATGCAGGAAATAATACAGGAGATATAATTCTCCAGATAGTTGATAATTCCGTTGAATCCGAGACCGCTGTTCTTTATGAAAGCGGACACGGAGGTACATCAGATTATAAATCAGTTACGATATATCCTTTGTCTTCAGGTCTGTCTATAAGTGGATTTATTGTTGGACCTTTGATCAGCCTTAATGGTGCTGATAACGTAACAATTGATGGAAGAGTTGAGCAATCTGGAGGTAAAGACCTCGTGATTACTAATTCACATCATGGTGATCAAACTAATTCATCTTCAACAATTATGTTAAGCGAATCAGCCGAGAACAATCATATTAATTATTGTATAATAAAAGGATCTGAAGTAAGCACCTCTAGTGGTGTAATATGTTTTTCGACATCAACTATTGGCAATGGTAACGATAATAATACTATTGATAATAATGATATTACATCGGATGATGGCGACAGACCGGTTAATGGGATATATTCTTTTGGAAGTTCAGGGTCAGAAAATAGCGATAATATAATCGCCAATAATGATTTCTACGATTGTTTAAGTACTGTAAATAATTCTAATGCAATAAACCTCAATTCATATACGACTACCTGTACTATTTCTGGTAATAATTTTTACGAAACTTCGACTTTTATTCCTGGAAATACTTTCACGTATATTGCTATTTTTATTCAAAATAGCGGTTCTGGTTTTTTAATTGAGGACAATAATATTGGTGGACAAAGTGCTGGTTGCGCTGGAATAGCCTGGACAAAGACAAGTTCATACGATAATATATTTTACGGAATCCACATTAATACAGGTGTCGGATCCCCTAATAGCATTCAAAATAATAATTTGAGAAATTTTTCCTGGAGTAACGCTGGTGCTGCTGCCTGGACAGCTATTCATATTTTAGCAGGAGATGCTAATGTTGGAACCGTCGTGGGAAATACAATTGGTGCAACAACCGGCACTGGCTCCATTTTAATTACTGGTGGTGCTACTGGTACGAATGTGTTTGGTATTAATATCGTCAGTAATGGAGTTGTAGATTGTGAAAATAATACAGTAGGTGCCATGACGATTGCTAATATATCATCCTTAAATGCAAGTAATTTTTATGGGATAAATAAAGTAGGTGGTTTAGGGACAACAACTATTAAGAATAATTTAATTGGAAGTAATTCTACTGCTAACAGTATAAACGCGAGTTCAACTTGTACTGATAATAATGCTCAAGTTGTATATGGCATTTATACTGCCGGAACAGGGACTGTTATTATTGAGAATAATACGGTTGCCAATTTGACAAATGGTACCACAAGAACTTCTATTACAACAAGAGGTCTAATAAGTGGAATTTCATCAGCTGATGGAACAAATACCATTTCAGGTAATATTGTTTATAATCTGACAATTGCTAATGGAAATAGCGCTTCGAATCAAACGGCTTCTATATGTGGGATTGCTCTTACCGGGAATACATATGTTAAAGCAGTCAACGATAATACAGTTTATAATTTGTCAAATACCTATGCTAATTTTGCTGGCAGTGTGATTGGGGTATATTTTATCGGTAATCTTGGGGCTAATGTAATATCAAGAAATTTTATTCATAGTTTATCCGTCACTGGTGCGTCCTCAACAAGTGCAAAGATTTATGGAATATCAATTGGATCTGGAGCTGCAACCTATTCAAATAACGTTGTAAGTTTAGTTGGAAACTCGCGAACTACAATGTATGGTATCAGCGAGACTGGTGCTAATGGGAATAATAACAATATTTATTTTAATACTGTAAATATTGGCGGAAGTTTAGCTTCTGGAGCTACAAATAAATCTTATGCATTATATAGTGCAGTAACAACAAACACCAGAAACTTTAAAAATAATATTTTTAATAATACTCGGTCGACAACAGGTGGTGCCAATCTACATTATGCAATTTATATCGTAAGCGCTGGTGGTAACATTATCTGTGATAATAACGATTATTATGTTTCAGGATTAGGTAGTATACTGGGATATTACGGCACAAATAAAACCACATTGCCAATTGTGACATCTCAAGATGCTAGCAGTTGGGCAATTAACCCTGTATTTAATAATGCTACTGGTACAAGTGCTACTGATTATCGTATAGGTGAAGATTTAATTGGTACAAATATTTCAGGAATTACAGATGATTATCTTGAAACAACAAGAATTAATCCTACCATGGGAGCTTTTGAACGGCCAGTAAACATGTGGATTGGTACAATAAGTAATGATTGGAGTGTTTCTGGTAACTGGACGGGAAATGCCGTACCATTAAACTATGCTAATATTATTTTTGATGCAAACCCCGTGAATCATTGTCAATTGGACCAGGATCGCAATGTTACTAATATCACCAATGCCCAATCAACATACCGAATGGTAACCAATGGGCATAAACTTACCATCAGAGGTATTCTATATTTGACTAATGGTGCTCAAATTGATGCTTCGGCAACAAATTCAACTGTAGATTACAATGGAATTGACCAAACAATAATTAATCCAAATGGATTAAGCCAGGGATATTACAATCTGACATTAAGCGGAAGTGGAACAAAAACGATGCCTGCAACTAGTTTATTAGTAACTTCTAACTTTGTTTTATCAGGAACAGTTGCTGCATCTGCATTGTCATCGATTACAATTGGAGGCAATCTAAATATAGGGTCAGGTTCTACTTTTAGTACCGGGACTTTTAATCATTCTATTGCTGGTAATTTCACCAATAACGGAACTTTTACTCCTACTACTGGGTATACCATTACATTAAACGGATCCGCAGTGCAATCCATTACGGGTACCGGAGCAAAAACTTTTGCAAATCTGACGTTGTATAATAACAATCCCACCAATCTAAGTAATGTTACAATCAATGGGATACTTTCAATCGAAGGGACCTCAACAGTATCAACCGCTGCTCCAACTTACGGTGCGGATGCAACGTTGCAATATAAAGGATCAGCAGCTCAGACGACAGGAGTTGAATTTCCATCAACATTTTCAGCAAATGGTGGAGTCATTGTTAATAATACTTATGGGTTGACCTTGGGAAGTTCTAAAACAATAACTAATGCACTTACTTTAACCACAGGAGCACTGACTATTAATCCTACGATCAATTTGACAGTACAAGGAATCACATATTTGGGTAATGCTGAATGTTTGGTGATAAAAAGTAATTCTTCAGCTTCAGGTTCATTTATTGATAATGGTTTTTCAGGTTCTGGATCGGCTAAAGTGGAAAAATGGGTGAGTTCAACTAATACTGGTCATTGGGAGTATTTTAGTACCCCAGTAGCTTCAGCATACTCAAGTATTTTTACGACCCCAAGTCGAGGAATATGGTGGGTTCAGGAGACGCAAAATCAATGGGTCAGCATTTCAAATTCAACCCCACAAATTATGCAAAACCTTCTGGGATATGGTAGAAAATATGTCACAAGTGAAGGGGATGGAAATACTGTAAAGAATTTTATAGGAGTACCGAATACCGGAACAAAATCAGTTACAGTTACAAGATCAGAAAATGCTCAGGGAAGCCATCATGGATGGAACCTTGTTGGTAACCCTTACCCAAGTGCAATAGATTGGGATGCTTCTACAGGCTGGACAAAAAATAATATAAGTAATGCAATTTATGCAAGGTATGATGGAACAATTAGTACTTATATCGATGGCATTTATACTGGAGTTGTGCCCATGAATTCTGTAATTCCTCCAATGGCATCTTTTTGGGTTCGTGTAGATACAACTTATTCAACGGGAAGTATTGCTTGCGACAATAATGTGAGAGTGCATAACCAATCTGCAACTCCTGAAACTCCAGTTAATGCATTGCATTTGTATGTTAAGAATAATACGAGTCTTCTAACAGATGATTCCTATATAAGATTTAAAGATTATGCAACTGATGGATTCGATGGTTTATATGATGCCCAAAAATTTTATCCATCCGATTTATTGATGCCACAATTATTTACCAGAATTGCAGGGTTTGAAGATCTGGCAATAAATACATTTGGAACACTTGATGGTTACAGAGAAATTCCACTTGGGTTTATGACCACTGTTGCGGGTACTTTTACGATTACTGCGGATTTGGTATCTAGCTTTACTTCTAATGGTAATCATGTTTACTTAAGGGATAATGTCACGAGTGTTATTCAAGATCTTTCAGTTGAAAACACTTATGTTTTTACTTCTGGGATAACAAATAATCTTGACAGATTCTTGATATTAATTAACTCTCCTATAGTCGCTTTTCCTGCTATAGCGCTTGATAATGATCGCATTACTACTTATTCGGGAGTAACTACTGTACAGTTTCCTTATAATTCAACTGTTAATGATCCTGATCTTTATAGTGTGGATTTTGATGCAATTGCTAATGCAGCAGGTTTAATTGATGTGACAAATGCAAGTATAACGCTTTCTCAGATTTCCGTTTCAATTCCCAATGGATTAGCACCAGGCACCTACAATGCCGTTCTTAATGTAAAGATAGGATCTACTGGAGCCATAAGCATTGATTACCCTATTACTATCGAGCTCCTGACAAATTTTTCAACAACTCAGGATATGGGAACCACCCTTCTTTTATCATGGACAGCTGCTTCAGGGAGTCCAAGTTATACTTTGCAATATAGAAAAGTGGGTACTTCAACGTGGATAGGAACGCCGGCTTCAACAAACCAAGTGAAATTATCAAATCTTTTGCCTTCTACTGAATATGAATGTAAAGTTACGACTTATAAAAATGGAGCTTTTTATTCAATCAGTCAGATTGGAACTTTCACTACAACTTCGATTGATTATACTTTGGATCAGGATATTGGAACAACAGCTATGATCTCCTGGTCTGAGCTAACATGGGCTTCTAAATATACATTGCAGTATAGAAAGATTGGGTCTTCAGTATGGATTGGGATTTCAACAACTACCAATAATATTAAGATCAGTAATCTAACTCCGGGATCAGAATATGAATGTCGTATAAATGTATATAGGAATAATACACTATGGGGTATTTCTCAAATAGGAACCTTTACTCCGAGCATAATAGAATTCAATCCTTCTAATATTACATCAAGCAGTTTGACAATAACATGGAATGATTTTAATTCTTGGGCTACATCATATTTTTTCCAATATCGTATACCCAATGGAACATGGTATGGTCAAACAGTGAATAGTTCAAGTGTTAATTTGTCAAATCTTGCTCTGTCAACAACTTATGAATGTCGTGTTTATGTGTACAAAAACTCCTTATGGGGTATTAGTCAAGTCGGTTCTTTTACAACCGGAGGAAATAAGGAAATCAGTATTGTACAAGCAGGTCTTGATTCAGAAATCAATGTTTATCCTAATCCATTTGCTGGTCAGGTTAATTTAGATGTTTTTGCCGGTGAAGAAACATACATCAACTGGAATTTAATTGATATGACCGGACGGCTTGTTTTAAACGGTACACAAATGCTTGGAATTGGTAATAACTCACTAAGTATAATCACTGAAGAATTACCCAGGGGTGTGTATATGCTTTATGCTGAAATTAATGAGAAAGTAAAGAACTTTAGAATATTGAAACAATAAGGTATTTTAAAGATTTTATTTTAAAAATTTGGAATAGAGGCAAATAAAGTTAATGGTTTCTGGTTCTATGAAAAATGAGAAAGTCCCAAAGGAAGGGACTTTCTCATTTTTTTATACTCCCTAAAATATTAGGCAATTCAAATTCTTAGAACTTGATGTTAATTTTACCACAAGTACAAATGTTGTATTCACTTATTTTCTGTATCTTTGATTCCGATTTTAATTTCATTAAGAATAGTCTTCTATAATTTGTGATATTAAAATTTGTATTTTAAATAAACCAATTAACAAAACTTACTAATTATGAGAAAAAATACAACTATTTGCTTTATTTTTCTGGCCATGATGGTTATAACTCTAAGATCATTCGCACAGAAAACTGTAGTAACCGAAACCAAGGAGCATCTTGGCGGTACAGTAAACCCGGCTTTTTCCGTTTTTATTGAAAATGCTGAATATAAAACCGTATTAAAAGCCTGGAAAACTTATTTTGAAGATCATAAGGGTAAAGTTGAAACAAGTAAGAATGATGTCACTATTTCGGATGCTGTTTTAACTTCCTTAAGTGCTACACCTGTTGCCATTTTTTCGAGTATTCTTGAGGAAAAAACAGGGGTTAAAATTATAGCTGCATTTACTAAAGAAGGCCAATATGTTTGTACGAAGTATCTGCCATCTGAAACGATAATTGTAAAAAAGATTGTTTACGATTTTGCACTTTCTATTATAAAAGAAATGGTACAGAAAGAAATAGATGATGCACTTAAGGTCCTCGAAGATTTGAGAGATAAAAATAGAAATTTGGTCGATAAAAAAGCTGGTCTGGAAAAGGATATTCAATCGTACAATAAAAAAATTGAGAAAATGGAAGGTGATATCCTTAAAGACACTGAGATGACTGCAGAAGATAAAGCAAAACAGGAAAAAGATATACAAAATCAAAAATCAAAAATTTCGGAAGCAGAAAGCGATATTAAAACAAACGAGCAACAGCAAAGTGAAATGAAAGTAAAAGTCGAGAATCAAGTTAAAGTGGTTGAAGACCTGAAAACAAAAATGGGATCTATCGACTAAGCCACCTCTCTGTTCATCGTTTTGGATACGATAGATTATAAAAAGAACGACCGGCCCAGTTGGGATAGGTCGTTCTTTTTTTTGGTTCAGCAAAAATAAAAATAGAAGCGGACTGCTACTTAATCTGAATTTCTGTACTTTTGATGCAAATTCATATTAAACTATCATCCAATGAGAAAAACTTTTTTTATGTTAATGGCATTTTCTGCTGTTTTCTTCGTGGCTTGTAACCAAAAGAAAGACGGCAAAAACGGTAATCCTTTCTTCTCGGAGTATAAAACTCCTTTCCAGGTTCCACCTTTTGACAAGATCGACACCACTCATTTTTTTCCAGCTTTTGAGGAGGCAATGAAACAACATGATGCTGAGATACAGAAGATCATTGATTCGAAAGATGACCCTACTTTCGAGAATACAATTCTGGCTTATGATAAGGCCGGTTTGTTACTTACTAATGTTGGTAATGTTTTCTTTAATCTTACTGAAGCAAATACAAATGATCAGCTACAGACGATTTCAAGAAAACTGAATCCTTTATTATCAAAGCACAACGATGATATTTCGATGAACGAGAAGTTGTTTGCCAAGATCAAGGCCGTTTTCGATAAACGCAACGATATGAAGCTAGATGATCAGCAAATTCGTGTGGTTGAAAAATATTATCGTGATTTCACACGTCTGGGCGCCAATCTTCCCAAAGACAAACAAGACAGTCTGAAAAAACTCAATGCTGATCTTTCCATGCTATCGCTGCAATTTGGCGAAAACCTGCTGGCCGAAAATAAGACTTTCCAGATGGTGGTTGATAATAAAAAGGACCTGGATGGCTTACCTCAGGCTTCCATTGATGGAGCTGCCGAAGCGGCAAAAGAAAAGAAAATGGAAGGCAAATGGGTTTTCACCATCGATAAACCCAGCATGCTCCCTTTCCTTACTTATGCTAAAAACCGCGATCTGCGCGAAAAGCTTTACCGTGGTTATTTTATGAAGGGCGACAACAAAAATAAGAACGACAACAACGAGATCATTGCCAAAATTGCCAAACTCCGTGTTAAAAAAGCACAATTGCTCGGATACCCCAGTTTTGCTGCTTATGTAATCGACGACAACATGGCCAAAACTCCTGAGAAGGTCGATGAATTCCTGATGAAACTTTGGAATGCCGCCCTGCCGATGGCAAAAAATGAAGTAGTGGAAATGCAGAAGATTATTGCCAAAGAAGGTGGCAAATTTAAACTGGCGCCTTGGGATTGGTGGTATTATTCTGAAAAAGTACGTAAAGAAAAATACGATCTGGACGAAAACGAACTGAAACCATATTTTAAACTGGACAATGTTCGCGACGGAATGTTTGCTGTAGCTACCAAACTCTATGGAATTACCTTTGAAAAGAAGACCGACCTGCCTGTATATCATTCCGAAGTGGAAACTTTCGAAGTGAAAGAAGCCGATGGCAAACACCTGGGCGTATTATATATGGATTATCATCCTCGCGATTCCAAAAGAGGCGGTGCCTGGTGTACCAGTTTCAGAGGAGCCGGATGGCGCGATGGAAAAAAAGTGGATCCTGTGGTTAGCATAGTTTGTAATTTCACCAAACCAACCGCTGATACTCCTTCCTTATTGACCTGGGATGAGGTGGAAACACTGTTCCACGAATTCGGTCATGGTTTGCACGGATTGTTTACCGATGGAAAATACACTCGTACTGCCGGTGTGGTTCCTCAGGACTATGTGGAATTGCCTTCCCAGTTTATGGAAAACTTTGCCAGCGAACCTCAGGTGTTGAAAATGTTTGCCAAACATTATAAAACCGGCGAAGTTATTCCTGATAAACTGATTGCAAAAATACAGAATGCTTCAAAATTCAATCAGGGATTCATCACCTTGGAATATCTCGCTGCAGCTATTCTGGATATGCAATACCACGAATTAACCCAAGCCAATACCATAAAACCGGTAGATTTCGAAAAAGCATCCATGGATAAGATAGGATTGATTTCTGAAATATTGCCACGCTATCGTTCTACCTACTTCTCTCACATTTGGGGTGGCGGCTATGCGGCAGGTTATTATGTGTATATATGGGCAGCAGTGTTGGATGCCGACGCTTTTGATGCATTCAAAAAATCGGGCGACATTTTCAATAAAGATCTGGCAGCCAAATTCCGCAAATTCTGTCTGCAGGATGTGGGCGGTGGTGAAGGTATGGACCAGTATCGCAAATTCCGCGGACAGGATCCAGCCATCGAACCCCTTTTGAACAGGAGAGGATTAAACTAAAAAGAACCTTCAAAATAGAAAGGCTTCGGAAAATCCGGAGCCTTTTTTTTATCAGTGCCGGATATTCTTCATCATTGCTTATATTTGTACTGAATTAATAATATTCAAAAGTTGTCTGCAGACGAACTAAATATCAGCCGTCCATTTGACGAAACCGAATTTGAAATGCTGTTCAAACAGCACTTCAAACCGCTTTGTTTTCTGGCACAGCGCTATGTGAAGGATCTGGATATGGCCAGAGAAATAGTGCAGGAGAGTTTTATGGCTCTTTGGGATAAAAGGGGAGGCCTAGATGCTTCGAAACCGGTTAAGGCTTATCTAAGCACCATCGTTTATAACAAAAGTCTCAATTATCTGCGTTCAGAGAAAAAGTTTGATAAGGACCTGCTTATATCTGAACATCTCATGGGCGACCCCATCGGCGAATATACCGATGCTCTTATTGTAAAAGATATACAGGCTAAGATAGATCAGGCTATGGAGGAGTTGCCAGAGAAGTGCAGGGAGATATTTATGATGAACCGTTATAAGCATCTGAAATACCAGGAAATTGCTGATAAGCTGCAAATATCCGTCAAAACTGTGGAAGCGCAAATGTCGAAAGCTTTGCAGCGTATGCGAATCAGTTTGTCGGAGTATCTGACATGGGCGATAATAATATTGTACTTTTTGAAAAAATAATACTATTGAATAGGGGTAAACAACTAATGAAGTGTATAAATAGTGTAAAGTGAAAATGGAAACCGATCAGACATATTTTGAAGACCTTATGGTAAGGTATTTTTCAGGAGAATTGGACCAGGAAGGGATGCAAATCCTTTCCGAATGGGTAGCCTCTTCTCCTGAAAATAAAAAATTGTTTGAGGATTATGCCAAAACCTGGCAACTGATAGAACAGGAAAGTATTGAAAGATCCGTTGATGTCGATAAGGAGTGGCGCAAGTTTATTACTCCTTTGCAGGAAAGAACTATAGCAGATGTCGAATCTGATTTTACCAATAAGGCGCCGATCAGGAATATGAAATATGTTCGTTATGCGCGCATTGCAGCTGTTTTCATTTTACTTACCCTCTCGTCCATTTGGCTTTACACTTATTTCAATAAACCCGGGGAAAAGGTGCTCATGGCGTCGAATCAGACGGTGGAAGCTACCTTGCCCGACGGAAGCCATGTTACCCTGAACAATGGCTCCACGATTAAATATCCTTCTGAATTTGCCAAAGATAAACGCAAAATATCTCTGCAGGGCGAAGCCTATTTTGATGTTGCTCATGATGCAGCTCATCCTTTTATTATCAATTCGGGCAATGTGTGTATTGAGGTGCTGGGAACTTCTTTTTATGTCAATACGAACGGACCGGGTGGAAATGTGGAAGTGGTGCTGACCACAGGCAAAGTAGCTGTTTATTATGCTGACAAACCGGAACAAAAAGTTATTCTGGCTCCCGGGGAAAGGATAGAATTCCCTAAAGCAAATGCAGATTTCACCAAGACAGTGAACACTGATGAAAATTATATGGCATGGAAGACTAAAAAGCTGGTTTTTTCCGATCAGCCACTTAGCAATATCGTTGATCAACTCAATAAAGTTTACCACGCTAATATCTCTGTTTCAGAACCAAACCTGGGCGATTGCCGCATGACAGCCACCTTCGACCATCAGGAACTGGACGCTGTGCTGAAAGTTGTTGAAGCTACTCTCGACGTCGATATTCACAAAAAAGGTAATACCTTTGTTATATCCGGACAGGGTTGCAAGTAAAAGTTTGGTTTAAATACTCTTTAGGCTTATGGCGAATTTTGATAAAAAGATATTCCGTTTTCTGATAATTGGGGTATTTCTGTTTTTATCTGCCATAGCTACTGCCCAAAATCTTGATCAGAAGATCAGTCTGAAAGCCAAAAATAAACCACTGGGACAGGTAATAGACCAGATTGCTGAGTTGGCAAAGATCAACTTTTCGTATAGTTCGCAAAATATTCCAATGGGAAAATTGGTAAGCATCAAGGCTTCGCACAAGGCGGTTCGTTTGGTTCTGGATGAATTGTTAAATAAAAACGGAATAGAATATATGCTGGTGGAAAATCAGGTAGTTCTGAAGCCGCTTAAAAAAAATCCCGTACAGGAAACTGTGAAGCAGACCAAGCCTCAACAGCAGAAATATTGTATCAGCGGTTATCTGAAAGATCATACCACGGGTGAGGTTCTTATCGGTGCCTATGTGTTTGCAGCGGGAACTACTATGGGAACCACTGCCAATGAGTATGGCTATTATTCGCTAACCATGCCGGCCGGAAACTATAGCCTGAGATTCTCTTTCATTGGCTACAAAAGCATAGAAGAAAATATTACCCTGAATGCCGACCTGAAACTATCGAAAGAGCTAGACTATGCCAAAACCGAGATTAAGCCTGTAGTGATCAGTGCTTCATCGGAGCAAAGTCCGACCACCTTATCGCCCATGAATTGCATAAAACTTTCGCCCAGAGAACTGGCGCAGCAGCCCGGTTTTGTGGGCGATCTGGATATCATTAAATCGCTGCAGACGGTGCCGGGCATCAAAACTTATGGCGATGGCTCGGCCTTGTTTTATGTGAGAGGCGGCAACAGCGATCAAAACCTGATTCTGGTGGATGAGGCACCCATTTATAATCCCGGTCATTTGTTTGGTTTCTTTTCGGCTCTGGCTCCCGATGCCATAAACGATGCCGAGGTGTATAAGGGCGATTTTCCCGCAAGGTATGGAGGCAGGCTTTCGTCGGTGGTAGACATAAAAATCAGAGAAGGTAATATGAAGAAATTCGGTTTTGGCGGTAGCATCGGACCTTATACTTCTTACCTTTCGCTGGAAGCTCCTCTCAAAAAGGATAAGATCTCGTTTTTCGTTTCGGGACGTATGTCGACCCTTTTCTGGTTGACTATGCTTCAGGACAAAGGCCGAAAGATACGCTTCAGTTTTTTTGACCTGAATGCCAAGATCAATTTCAAATTCAATGATAACAACCGACTGTATTTGTCATTTTTCACCGGCCAGGATGATTACAGCCGACTGACGCAATCGTCGGTGAATACTTTCGGGCTTTCGTGGAACAATATTTTGGGAACCATACGATGGAACCATATTTTCAATGCCAAACTTTTTACCAATACCACCGCCTATTACAGCCGTTACAATTATTTTCTCTATCTCTCGAAAGAGGAAAATAATTACTGGAAATCGGCCATTTCGGAGATCACGCTGAAGTCGGATCTTTCGTATTTCGTGAATCCCAAAAATACCATACGCATGGGGTTGCTCGTCAGCGGGCACGGTTCCAATCCCGGTAATGTGAGTTTTTCCAATGCCGATATGCAGGCTCACGCTCCCGTGATTCCCCGTTATACTTCGATGGAATATGTGTTGTATGCAGGCAATGAGCAACAGATAGGCAATAAACTTTCGCTGTATTATGGGGTTCGTTTGCCGGTATGGCAAAACATGGGGCCTACAACGGTCTATACTTTTAACCCTCTTTACGAAGTGTTCGATACGGCCGACATTGCCAAAAACAAGGTGTATTCCACCCACTTCAGTCCCGAGCCTCGTTTCAATATCAAATATAGCTTCACAAAAAGGACAGAGATAAAACTAAGCTATGCGCGCAGCACCCAGTTTGTTCAGATACTCACCAACTCGGTAGGTCCATTTACTTCGCTGGAGGTGTGGGTGCCCTGCGGACTGAATATCAAACCTCAGCGTTCGGATCAGGTGTCGTTGGGATTTTTTCAGAAGATGTTGGGTTCGCGGGTCAACTTTTCGGTGGAAGGATTTTACAAGCATTTCCGAAATACCATCGATTATCAGGATCATGCCAATATGCTTTTCAATCCGCTGATCGAAGGCGAGCTTCGCTTTGGCAAGGGGTGGGCCTATGGTGCCGAAGTGATGTTGCGCAAACCCGAAGGCCGCCTCAGGGGTTGGATCAGCTATATTTTTTCGCGTTCGTTCAAACAGATAGTGGGGGTGAACGCAGGCGATGTTTTCCCGGCCAGCTACGACAGTCCTCATAATATCAATGCCAATATTTCGTACGATACGCGCCGGCGCTGGTCGTTTGCAGCCAACTGGATGTATATGACCGGAAGCCCTGTGACCACGCCCGTTTCCTTCTATTATTACAATGGCTACTCGGTGCCGGTGTATGGAGCCAAAAACAACGACCGACTGCCCGATTATCACCGACTGGACCTCTCGGTGACGCTGCGACTGAGCAAGCCCGAACGCAAATATCAGCACAGCCTGATGCTGACGGTTTATAATGCCTATGGCCGCAAGAATCCTTTTTCGGTGAACTATAATAAAATGGATGAAAATGGCAATATTGTGGTGCCTGCCGACAATTCGAAAGGCTACGACCTGATTCCGACCACGGTTTCGGTGGCGGGAATCATACCTTCCTTAAATTATAAATTCAAATTCTGATGCGAAAGGCGATCTTTTATATAACGATACTGATGCTTGTGGCTTGCGAAAAACAAGTGGACCGACCCATTCTGTCCGAAAATCTGAACCTTGTGGTGGTGGATGCTACCCTTACCGACGAGCACAGGCCTCAAAGCATACGCCTGACCCATACCGTTACAGAACTGAATGCAGTGGCTCAACCTCTTTCGGGAGCCAGTGTGATTATCAGCGATGCTTTGCATCCACCTTTTTTCCTTACCGAACAAAGCGCCGATTCAGGCACTTATCTGTTGCCCCCTACTTTTTTTGCCCAACCCAATGTAGAATACAATCTTTTGATTTCTAAAGACGGCAAAACCTATACCGCCAAGACTATTATGGTACCTGCCGGCCCTTTTGCACGACTGAGGGTTCAGAAGACTGCCGGCAGCAACCTGTATCATATTACCTGGGTGGCCAATCCTTACGATGCGATTCACCCGGCCATGTACGAAATTTTGCTCGACTGGAGCATGGTGCCCGGCTATAGCTCGCTTCCGCCTGAAAGCTGCAAGGCCCGATTGTATTATTATACTTTGCCGACATTGGATGTGAGTCAGATTTTTGCCCCCGAAATGGAGCAGATACGATTCCCGCAGGGGACCAAGATTGTTGAACGCAAATATTCGCTCAACACTGAGCATGCCGAGTTTATCCGGGCCATGATTTCCGAAACCAACTGGAAGGGCGGCCTCTTCGATTCGGCCCCAGCTAATGTGCCTACCAACCTGAGCGAAGGTGCCGTCGGATTTTTTGCTGCCTGCGCGGTGGTGAGCGATTCGGCTTATGTGGAGTAGGGGCGAAGGACCAAGGCCCAAATTCCAAGGACCAAGGCCCAAATTCCAAGTTCCAAGTCCCAATCCGCCAAGGTGGGTTAGATTTTTGATTTTACATTTAATTCAGACTTCTGACTTTTGACTTCTGAAATCCTCTCATTCTTTCACAAACTTCCTCACTACACTCCCTTCTTATGTTATGAGTTTTCTAAAAACTGTTTTCTTTCACATAATCAATATGTTGAGTGCTGGAGGTTGATACTGCTGTTGTTCATCCGAGAACCACCTGTTGTTCTTCCGAGTACTTCCTTACATCAAAGGAGAACCACCTGTTGTTCTTCCGAGTACTTCCTTACATCAAAGGAGAACCACCTGTTGTTCTTCCGAGTACTTCTTTACATCAAAGGAGAACAAGCTGTTGTTCATCCGAGTACTTCCCTCGTTCATCCGAGAACCACCTGTTGTTCATCCGAGTACTTAATTTGTTCATCCAGGAATCTTACCGCTTCTACTGGCTATTTTGAAAAATGTAATTACAGGAATGTAGTTTGTAGAAACTATTTCAAGAACATAAAACATAAAAAATTTATGCATTTCACACAATTAGTAATGAGTACAGCTATATATTCAAGAAAATGATTGTGTTAAAATGACACTTCAAAACTCTAACAGTCAAATGACAGTTATAAGAGCTGTTATCTCAACAGTAAAATTCTTTTTGTTTTAGTTTTGAAGACTGTTAAAGCTTTACGAAAAAGAAAAGTCAATATTTGAAAAAAAAAATGATTAAGGAAATTTTGGAGGGGGAGGCATGGAAGAATGCCTGTCTGACGGCATTCAGGGAAAAGTGGAATGGTTTTATGGTTGAATTGTAATATGGCTATTGGAGATCGCAAAGAACAATAAACAAATCCCAAATAAATTCTAAAGAAAGAAAATTTTAATATCCAAACCATGGCAAATGCAGATTTGAAAATTGTTTCTTTTCGAAATTGGTTATTATTTGTCTTTTGGTGCTTAGGTGGCTGGCGCCGCCGCCATGGCGGATGGCAAGCACCTAATCTTTAAATCGCGCAATTCGGGTGATACCGCCCTTTACTTTATCGTTGATTTTCACAAGCACTTCGGTGTTCATTGGGAGGAGTATATCCACGCGTGAGCCGAATTTAATAAATCCCAATTGGGTGGATTGTTTGACATCGAGGCCTTCGGTGGCATAACAAACAATTCGGCGGGCAACAAATCCTGCGATTTGGCGCATAAGAATGGTCTCCTTATGTCCTTCGGGCTGTATGATGACCGTGGTATGTTCATTTAAATAAGAAGACTTAGGTTTTCGGGCCAGAAAATACCGCCCCGAATAATAATCGTCTTTGATCACTTTGCCGCTTACCGGAAACCAATTGATGTGCACATTATGCAACGACATAAATACGGAAACCTGTATGCGTTTCTCGTTCAGAAAACGTTCTTCCATCACTTCTTCCACAGCTACTACCACACCGTCGGCTCCACTAACAATTGCATTGGCATCAATGGTGCGCTCCAGATTGGGCTCCCTGAAAAAACGTATCACAATGCCCAACAACACCAGGGTGGTAAGCAACACGGCCAGATTGATCCACAGATTGAAATGGCCATAAAAGAACAGAGGGATATTTATCAAAGATACAATGATGAGGCTGATAATAATAGATCCGTAGCCTTCCTTGTGAATTTTCATAGAGATTGAGTTATAAAAAAGTGAATATAGACGTAAACAAAAGGAGCCGAAAAGAAAACGCAATCGAACCGATCGAGAATTCCCCCATGACCGGGCAATAAGGTACCGGTATCCTTTGTATTTACACTGCGTTTGAACATTGATTCCACCAGATCGCCAAAGCCTCCGCTAACCGTTATGATAACAGATATGATGGCCCATTGATAGAACTGCAGATCCTTAAAAATTAATGATAGCAACCAGGCTGTGATGATGCCCATCACAAATCCGCCTACACTGCCTTCCCAGCTTTTCTTGGGCGAGATACGTTCGAACAACCTGTGTCGGCCAATGGCCATGCCTACCAAATAAGCAGCCGTATCCACCAGCCAGGTGATGGTGAAGAAAGCTATAAGGATATGGGTATTGAATTCGCCTGAGGATTGAAACGGGCTGTAAAAGAAATTCAGAATGGAAAGCGGAAGCGCGATATAAAACACACCCATCAATGTTATGGCAATATTGTGCAAAGGGTGGTCCTTTTTGCGGTACATCTCAATGATGAAGATAGTAAAAGCCAAAAGCAAATTAAGCAGTAAGAATTTAGCAGCTAAAATTCCATGGGCCACCAAAGCCACCGAAATAAAAAGAAGGCTCCCGAAAACAATACCGTTGATGCGTTGGGGTTGGGCTGTATCGCTTTCGGCCAATTTGTAGAATTCGAGCAAACCCAACACACTGACCAGCAGAAATACCGCCATAAACGTATAAATACTAAGACAAATGCCACCGATGATGATGGCAATAAATACAATTCCTGTAAGGGTTCGGGTAACTATGGTTTTCACAGGTCGATATTCTGAATAAGGGTTTTTGCTTTCAAAATATCCTCTCTGTTGACAAACAATTCGTATTCGCCGAAAAGGTAAGCAGAATCCTGCTTGTTGACCACTACACATTCAACTTCATTTTCAGTCAATAAGCCATTAATAATTTCGGCTTCGTATTGCTTGGAAGTGGTAAAAATGACAACCCAATCGTTTTCCATGCCTAGAGATTGGTATCGTCGATCATAAAAAGATATAGTTCGCGGGGGCCATGGGCTCCCATAACCAGAGTTTTCTCTATATCCGCCGTACGGCTGGGACCGGAGATCACCGAAATTAATGAAGGCAGATCTTTACCGTATTTCTCGGTGATCGCATTCAAAGCTTCGGGAAGGTCGGGCAATAGCTTCGAAGTGTAAGCCACGACTATATGTACATCGGGATAAACGATCAACCTGCGACCCGAGGCCTGTGCAGAAGACACCATAATACTTCCCAAACGCGCAATCAGAAACTCACAGGAAGTGACTCCCTGAACCGCATCGGTTATGCTATTTTGTTCTTCGTGAAAGAAAACTCCCGCTTCGGTCAATAACTGCTTAACGCTATCTTCGAAACAATAAAGTTTATTCCAATTTTGATTGGTGGCCAGTATGCGAAAAGTTTCGAGAAATTCTCTTTTATTTTCGCAGTACATAAATTTCCCGGCAATTTTGGTAAAAGCCTCAGCAAAGTTTATATCCAATGATTCGTCTGAGACTTTAAACACATTAGAAGTAAAATCAATATCCGAATACGGACACTCAGCCTGAAATATTCCGGCGTTGCGGACATTCTTCAGTACTTTTTCCCGTGAGGTTGATTCATCCATGAGTGAGTCTGTTTTGTGCTTACTTATTTTAAAAGGACCACAATCGATTATTTATTATTCCAGTTGTTCAGGTTGGTATCTTCAGGACCTGATTCAGCTTCAGCGTCGGGAATGCCTTCTTCTTTCTTTTCGTTCTCAGCTTTCAAATTGTCAGCATTCTGTTTGGTAGTCCTGATGGTAAAGCCAATATCGCGGGCATCTTCATCCATTTGTTTCTGATCATCAAAAGCACGCTTTCCGAATATTTTCTCAACGTCTTCGCGGAAGATAACTTCTTTCTCGAGCAACAGATGCGCCAATTCGTCAACCTTCTCTTTATTGTCCTGAATGATTTGTTTAGCTCTTTCGTAGGCTACTTCAATGATCTTGCCCACCTCAACATCAATAATTTCAGCAGTGTTCTCGCTGTATGGCTTGGTCAAAGCATATTCTGATTGACCCGATGAATCGTAATAACTGATATTGCCGAGCTTTTTGTTCAGACCGAAATAGACGACCATGGAATAAGCTTGTTTGGTTACCCTTTCCAGATCGTTGAGTGCACCTGTGGATACCTTACCAAAATTAATATCCTCAGAAGCCCTGCCTCCCAGAATAGCACACATTTCGTCGAGCATTTGCTCTTCTGTGGTGATCTGACGCTCTTCCGGCAAATACCAGGCAGCGCCCAGTGCTTTTCCACGAGGGATTATAGTTACTTTAACCAATGGAGCAGCATGTTCCACCAGCCAGCTTATTGAGGCATGACCGGCTTCGTGATAAGCAATAACTTTCTTTTCATGCTGAGAAATGATCTTACTTCTTTTCTCCAGTCCGCCAACGATACGATCGATAGCGTCCAGAAAATCCTGCTTTTCAATGATCTTTTTATCTTTACGAGCCGCTATCAGTGCGGATTCATTACAAACATTGGCGATATCGGCACCAGAAAAACCGGGTGTCTGACGAGCCAGAAAATCGACATCAATATCAGGCGAAAGCGTCAAAGGTTTCATGTGTACCTTAAAGATGGCCTTACGTTCTTCAAGGTCGGGAAGTTCTACGTGAATCTGACGGTCGAAACGTCCTGCACGCAACAAAGCCCGGTCGAGAATATCGGCACGGTTGGTAGCGGCCAGAATAATGACACCTACATTGGAGGAGAAACCATCCATTTCGGTGAGCAATTGGTTTAAAGTATTTTCTCTTTCGTCGTTGGCTCCGTTCATTGGGTTTTTACCGCGTGCACGGCCAATGGCGTCGATTTCGTCTATAAACACTATACAAGGGGCTTTTTCTTTAGCCGTCTTAAATAAGTCGCGAACACGTGAAGCCCCAACTCCAACAAACATTTCCACAAAATCGGAACCTGAAAGTGAGAAGAAAGGAACTTTAGCCTCGCCGGCCACCGCTTTTGCCAATAAAGTTTTTCCGGTACCCGGAGGGCCTACCAACAATGCACCTTTTGGGATTTTTCCGCCCAGGGTGGTATACTTCTTGGGGTCTTTAAGGAAATCCACAATTTCCATGATCTCGACTTTGGCTTCTTCGAGCCCGGCCACGTCATTAAAAGTTATGGAACTGCTGGTGTTCTTGTCGAACAACTGCGCCTTGGATTTACCCACATTAAAAATCTGCGAGCCACCTGTTCCGCGGCCCATCATTCGCATCACGACCAACCAAACCACAATAAGAATAGCGGGCAAAAGCAGCCAGCCCAGAATATCGCCTCCCCAGTTTCGTCTGGTTTCAGGGACAATGTCTATGGGTTGTTGTTTCGCTATAATCGTTTGTTTTTGCGGTATCGTTTTTCCGGTAGTGTCTTTTACGAAAATGGCTCTTTCCTCTGCTCTAACCTTTTCTTCAAAATTTTCGGAAGATAGTATTTCAAACTCAAAATGCGGACCTTTATTGGTTTTGCTGCCAATCGTCTTTTTCTGAGTAAAATCTTTAAATGCAGTATCTGCAGTCAGTGCTTCCTGTTTGATATAAATTTCAGCCTTTTCTTTATTTACCACAACGATCTTCTCGACCTGATGTTTTCCTAAAAACACAGTAAACCTATTCCAGGTAATCTCTTTTGCTCCTGCTCCGCCCCAGGGCCAGAACTGCATTCCGAGAAAAATAATGGCAAGCGCCGCATAAATCCAGTAGAAACTGAACTTCTTCTTTTGTCCATTCCCCGGTAAACCCTGTTTATTTTGTTGATTTGCCATTTATTTAAGTACCTTTTTTTTAGTGTTTTTTTCTGAATCGATATATTTCAAATCGGCGTCTGCCCAGAGATTTTCGAGCTGATAGAAGTTACGATACTTTTCCTGAAAAATGTGAACAACCATATCAAAATAATCCATAAGAATCCATTCTCCATTGGTTCGGCCTTCGATAAAGCGGGGTTTTCTTCCTGACTTCTTTCTAACGAACTCTTCTACAGAATCGGCTATTGATTCCACATGAACATTAGAATTGCCGTGACAAATAATAAAACCTTTGAATATAGAATTTTGAATATTTGAAAAATCAATGCTCACGATCTTCACACCTTTCTTCTCGAGTATACCCTCAATAATAACATCCGTTATTTCAGCTTCTTCTTTAATTTTCTTTTTTACAGGCATTCGTATTTTTTCATAAGTTTGCAAAATTAAGCAATTTATTCAATACTAGGAATAATTATGTTGAAACGGGGAAATTATAAGCACTCTAAAAATCAAGGCATAATACTTTAGTTTCATGGAAATTATCCGACTGAACGAAACTGATTCGACCAACACTTATGCCAAACAATTATTGGCAGAAAATAAAGTTGCACATGCAACCTGCATAGTAACTTCAAATCAGACTCGTGGGAAGGGAATGCAGCAGAATATCTGGGAAAGCGAGGTAGGCAAGAACCTTACTTTCAGTATGATTTGCTTTCCAAATTTCTTAGATGCAGCCAGCCAGTTTCAACTGAACAAAGTTGTGTCGCTTTCTGTTTTCGATTTATTGCAAAAAACTGTCCTTACTGACAATATGTCCATTAAATGGCCAAATGACATTTACATTGGGAACAAAAAAGCCGGAGGTATACTGATAGAAACCTCAGTTATTGGACAAAAAATGAACTGGGTGGTGATAGGTATAGGGCTCAACGTGAACCAGCAGAAATTTTCGAAAGAGCTACCAAATCCTACCTCGCTAATTAATATCACAGGCAATGAACTGGATTTGGACGATTTGCTTAACACCTATATCTGCTTGTTTCATCAAAGATACGCTCAACTTTCGGCAAATAAAAATGACCAAATTGATGCTGACTATCTAAAAGCCATGTTCAGGTTCGGTATACCTTCGAAATTTATTCACAAGAACAAAGAAATAACAGCAACCATTACCGGAGTGAATGAATTCGGATGGCTACAACTGATTACCTCGGAAAATAAAAAACTGGAATGCGAAATGAAAGAGATTGCTTACATAATTTGACAAACAGTTTTATGAGAAGTCAGGCCGTTCGCAATGTTCTTTTAGTTTTTTGGCAAAAATATCCACCATATTTTGCAAAGGCCGTGATGCCATCAGGCTTATCATAGCAGGCATTTCGTGTTCGAAAATAAATTCAGCCACTGTAGTCTCAGGAGCATCCGACTGAAGTTTGCAAATAAGCTGGAAAGTAAAGGGTATTTTAGTGCCGGCATCGGGTACAATTACGATTCTGGTCTCAGGAAATTTTTCTTTTATCCTTAAAGCCAGGGCTCCCATGCCGCTTATATTAAACGAACAGGAATCAGAAGTCGACTGCCAGTTGGTAACCTGATCGGGCATGAGTTTCTGAAAATTATTAAAATCGGAAACAAATCCGTAGATCTTACTTATCGCACACGTGATGGTGGTCTTTTCACTTTTTATATCAGACATAACAGTTTTATTTTCCCCACAATTCAGGGGCTTCACGCCAGGTGGATAAATGTTCCAGATCAGATTCCTTTATAAACTTACTGTCAACTGCCTGAAGTAATAGTGTGCTGTAATTGGAAAGAGTTGCCAGCCTGCAATTGGCTTTTTTGAAACTATCGGCTGCTTTAGGAAATTCGTAAGTGAAAATTGCTGCCATACCTTTAACATCGCAACCTACTTCTCGCAGGGCCTCCACAGCTTTCAGACTGCTTCCTCCTGTTGAGATGAGATCCTCGATAACAACCACCGATTGTCCCGACTCCACCACCCCTTCGATAAGGTTGGTCAATCCGTGGCTTTTAGGTTCGGAACGAACATAAACAAAAGGCAAACCCAATTCCTGTGCCACCAATACTCCCTGAGCAATAGCTCCGGTAGCTACACCAGCAATAACATCGGGAATCCCGAATTCTTCGCGGATCAACTCAGCAAACTGCTGACGAATATAAGTCCTGATCCTTGGATAAGATAAAGTCTTGCGATTATCGCAATAAATAGGCGACTTCCAGCCCGATGCCCAGGTAAAAGGATTTTGCAGATTGAGTTTTATTGCTTTAATTTGCAATAAGTATTCTGCAGTTTTCAGTGCAACATCATTGTTTTTTTCCATGACACAAAAATACAAAGTTTACATAAACGACAAGGTGATAATTTTCGGAAAAAGTAAAACTTTTCTGCGCGTAATGAAAAATCATATCGTCCTTAACGCACCCTCACCAAAAAAAATAAAAAATCTGGTTGCAAATTTTCTATTGCAGGATGAAGTAAACAACCTTCTGATTCTAACCCAAGATCCTTTAATTCCTTTCAATTACTTTAAAAGTCAGCAAAATTTGATTCGTGCAGCCGGAGGTATGGTTAAAAACGACCTAGCTGAACTGTTGTTCATTTTCCGAAACGAGAAATGGGACCTGCCAAAAGGGAGAATTGAAATGCGAGAAGAAGTTCGTCAAGCAGCCATTAGAGAAGTAAAAGAAGAGACCGGGCTTTCCGATGTTTATATAAAGAGAAAGTTTGGTGAAACTTATCACATCTATAATATTAAAAAACGAAGTATCCTAAAACACACCATTTGGTTCGAGATGACCGCTTCTCAAAATGCACCCTTGAAACCACAAACCGAAGAAGGAATTACGGATGTGAAATGGATTGACATTGCAGAATTGGATAATATTCTCACTAACACTTACCCATCCATTTCAGATCTGATGTCGAAATATCAGAAAAAGAAAGGATGATAATTCTCAAAAAACTAAAATAAATAGTTTAGCTCATCATTTTATTTTTTATTATTGTACTAAGAAATTAATAAACCTATAGATATGGCAAATCGTTTATTCATAAAAAAATCCATACCCAAGCTAATGTTGGAAACGGCCGATGACGGTCATGGGTTGAAAAGATCACTGACTGCAGTAAGTTTGATCGCATTGGGAATTGGGGCAATCATAGGAGCAGGTCTGTTTGTCAGAACCGCTTCTGCTGCCGCTAACAATGCCGGACCTTCGGTTACCATAGGGTTTATCATAGCCGGTATTGGCTGTGCCCTGGCAGGTCTTTGTTATGCCGAATTTGCCTCAATGATTCCTGTGGCAGGCAGTGCCTATACTTACTCCTACGCCACTATGGGGGAAATGGTCGCCTGGATTATTGGATGGGACCTGGTGCTGGAATATGCTTTAGGTGCCGCCACCGTTAGCATTGCATGGAGCGAATACCTGAATAAACTTCTTGGCTATTTTCACTTTCAGATACCCTATGAATGGTGCCACTCGCCCTTCGAGGCGAGTGTGGCCGGAACTCATGGGATCATGAACCTTCCGGCGCTTTTCATCCTGTTTTTACTCTCCTTGCTTTTAATTCGTGGCGCACGCGAATCAGCTTTGGTAAATGCCATTATTGTTATAACCAAAGTTGCTATCGTAATACTGTTTATTATTTTTGGCTGGTCATTTATTAATCCTGCCAATCATACTCCATTTATTCCTGAGGCAACCAAATTTATAGATGCACAGGGAGTATCTCATAATTTCGGTGGAATTCTGGGTATTCTGGGAGCTGCCGGGGTGGTATTCTTTGCTTTTATTGGTTTCGATGCGGTTTCCACGGCTGCTCAGGAAACCAAGAATCCGAAAAAAGCTATGCCGATTGGTATCCTGGGTTCTCTGGTAATTTGCACCGTACTCTATATTTTGTTTTCCTATGTGCTGACGGGTGTTGCTTCTCTGAACGACTTCAGAACTGCCGGAAAAGAAGCTTCTGTCACCTATGCCATTCAGACCTACATGACAGGCTATGGCTGGTTGGCTAAACTGGTAACCGTTGCCATTTTGGCAGGATTTTCATCTGTGATTCTGGTCATGTTATATGGACAGTCGCGTGTTTTCTATTCCATGAGTAAGGACGGATTGGTTCCCAGAATGTTTTCGGACCTTCACCATAAATTCCGTACTCCATACAAATCCAATTGGATATTTTTCGGATTTGTCGGTATTTTTGCCTGTTTTGTTCCCCAGGATATTGTGGGCGATATGACCAGTATCGGGACCTTATTTGCCTTTATGCTGGTTTGTGCAGGGGTTTGGATCATGCGTGTGAAAAGCCCCGAACTTCAACGCGGCTTCAGAACTCCATGGGTTCCTCTAGTGCCTATACTCGGGATAGTTGTATGCGGGGCTATGATCTATGGACTTGGTTTGGCCAATTGGACCCGATTGTTAATCTGGATGGCCATAGGCTTTGTGATCTATTTTACTTACAGCATCCGAAAAAGCAAACTCAAAAAAGAAATGGATAGCGAAAAATAGTCAGAATCTATCTGATATTTTTCAACCCCGCATCAGCCATGCTATTGGCTGCAGTATTTATACAACACACTATAGGCTTCTTTGATGCCCAGTTCGCCGGCCTTGCTGATATCTTTGCATCCTGCTGCCTTATTGCCCATAAACAGATAGATAACCCCCCGGTTGAAATAGGCTTCGGCGAAAGTGTTATCGTAGAATATGCTCAGAGAATAATCGAGTATGGCCCCTGAAAAATCCTGCAAAACGCTTTTCACGCTGGCACGGTTGTAATAACCCGGGCTGAACTTTGCACTCTTACTGATACAGGCCGAATAGTCCTGCAGCGCATCCAGATAATTGCCGGTGTTTACCGGAGTATTGTCGAATAGAAACAATTGTTTATCCAAGGCATCACTTTCCTGCTGTTTTCCCATGGCAAAATGAAGGTTGCCTTTCACAAAACAGGCCAAATAGCTATACTTCGAACTGTCGGGAATTTTATTGCAATAGAGTATTGCCTCCGAATAATTTACCATGGTCCCTTCGGCTATGCTATTCAGCAAATGTAAAGCTACTGAATCGGTAACCTTTATTCTTAAGGAATCCAAATTTGCCTTCAGTCTTCCACCTTCTTCAAAGTTGACATTCATTGCTGCTGTGCCGAAAATAACATTATGGTACTTTCCGGCTATGATATTCAATCGTCCCATCTCTGCATTGAACTTAACATATTCACCTACCTGCCCCTGCTTGACCAGACAAATATTAATTAGCGGCCGCAGGGTTATCTCTTGTGCCTTAAACTGTATCTTACCTCCGGCTGTATCCGAATTTTCAAATTCCGACCTGAACTCGAAAAGTTTTTTGAAAGATGCCAATTCATCTTCGCTGTATTGAACCGCATTATTATTGGTTATGAGCATTTCCGCAATCCTCTTATCCGTTTCGGCGGCACGATAATCTTTTATTTCCTGATATTCGGCCGACCGCAAAAAATAAGCGAACTGGAAGGTTGGATACAAAGAAACCACCACCGTATAATCCTCAACGGCACCTTTATGATCGTTCAATCGGCTGCGGACATTGGCACGATAAAAATAGGCAAAGAGGTTTTTGGGGTTCAGCGACAGCACCCGTGTGTAATCCGTTTCGGCTTCGGCATAATGCTCGTGTTGTGCCTCGAGGCTGGCGCGGTTATAGTAACATTCGGCATTATAAGGATTCAGTTCCACTACCTTAGAATAGTAATACAAAGCGCTGTCGTAAACATCTTTTTCGTGAAAATATCCGGCCAGATAATAGTAAGCAATAGAATTCAGCGAATCATGCGCCACAGTGTATTCGAAATCTTTTTTTGCCGCTGCCGAATCGGATAAGAACATTTTGATCTGCCCTCGTAAAATATACGAATTATAGTTAGTCGGCATTTTGCTGATGGCAATGTTGCAATCCACAAGTGCCTCATCATATTTTTTCGAGTCAAAGCTTAGTATGCTGCGATTGAGCCAGGCATTTACGTTGTTTGCATCCAGCTTCAGGGCAGTTGCAAAATCCAGCAATGCATTGGTACTATCCATGATGCGTGAGCGGGCATAACCGCGGGCATTGTAATAATCGGAACTGAGATTGTTCAATGCTATAGCTTTATTGAAACTCGAAATGGCTTCGTAATATTCTTTTTGTTCAGTCTGGGTGATACCCAAATAATAAAATGCCGGACTGTAGCCGCTGTGAATGGCTACGGTATGTTTAAAATCCATGGCGGCTCCTTCTTTATCTCCAAGTTCTGATTTGGCTATACCCCGAAAAAAGTATGCCTGGAAACTCTCTGGGGCATTCTCAATAATTTTACTGAAAACGGCAATGGCTCCTGTAAAATCATTCTTCTCTATCTTTTGCTTTCCTTCGACCAAATAGTAATTGATGTTCAACTGTGCCGCAACCGGCAAAGCGAAAACCATGGCAGATAAGAAAACGAAGAGTAAAAGACATGCCTTACGGAAATTCAATATGTGGTGGTGTTTGTGCGTGATAGAGACTCTGTAAAATAAAAGAAAATTAGTCATTACCCTAACTGCAAAAGTAAGGATTTATTGTGCAATTCCTTTGGATGCTGAGTTTTCATTTGCCCTCCGGGTTGCAAAAAAAAAAACGCTCCCGGCAATGCAGGGAGCGTTTCTCTCAAAATCCTTACAGCGGTTTATAAAAATCTGTAAATGGTTCCGCTGTGGGTGCCTTTTTCCCAGTCGATGCGATATTTGGTGGGGCAGGCCGAGCCGGTCACGGCTTGATCGTTGCTGTCGAAACCGCCGGTGAAGGTGGCTTTTTTGTCGTCGCTGGGTATATTATGCACTTTTACGCCGGCACAAGGATCCCAACCGCAAGCTTCGCGATGGATTACCGATTGTGTGATCTGAGTATAGAACATTTCGCCATGACGATTGGTTCCCCAGGCAACCAGGCTGTTGTAACCATCGGCTGAGCCTAATCCATCCACTGAGCAGATAAGGTTTCCGGGAGTTCCGGTGAAGGTACGCTGACGAGCCAGGTTCCATACACGGGTGGTGCCGTCGTCGAAAGTAGCTGTAAGGTTGCCATAGGCACGATGAACTATTGAGGTAGCTGATCCGCCCAAATCGGCAATGCGTCCGCCGCTGACATTGACAAATTGTTTGGTGCCATTCAGCGTAAGCGATTTGTTGTCCGAAACGCGCGTGATTAACAGATTGATGTATTTCACGTAAACTGTGGCTCCGGCATCTACCCAATGGGTGGCCACATTCTTTTTTACTTCGGCATTGCCTGTGCGTGTGCGTGTTCCGGCACAGTTCAGACCGTTGAATGTGATATTGTAAATAATTGTGTCGCCAATAATGGTCGACGAATCTACCGTAACATTGCAGGGCAAAGTTTCCAAAGCTTTGGCGCCATTGCCCGACAAAACAGTGTTTACATCGTTCATGGCATCATCATCAGATACTGCCATTTTGTTTTCGTCCTGTACCAGTTGTTGCATAGAAGCGGTGTCAGGATTTTTGTCTTTCTTGCATGAGGTGAATGCAATAGCACCGAAGGCAAAAATTATTGCTATCAGGCCGATCATTTTTTTTGTTTTCATTGGTATGGGGTTTTTAAAGGTGATTACTAATTTCAGTTTCTTTATAAGTATTACACCTGAAATTTATTTCACCCTTAGTTGAATTCGATTTTTTTTTGTTTTTTTTTGTTTCTATTAAATTATCTACTATTTTTGTTAAGTTTTCATCATTCGTCACACAAAAGTAATCACATAATTTATTGGCTATGAAAAAAATTGCATTGGGTTTCGTTCTGTTTTTCTCTGTGTTATTAATAATCACTCAGAGCGCTTGTAGCAAAGAGAGTAAAAACAAACCTTCGGTGACCAGCGTTTCGGTAACCGATATAACCCGTTATTCTGCAACGCTTCACGGCAATGTTACCAACGATATGGGCGAAACCATTGTGGCCCGCGGAGCCTGCTGGAGCACCGGCTCTAACCCTACCATTGCCAACAATAAAACCAATGTAGGCGGCAAAATGTGGGAATTTACCAGCCCTATTTCAGGACTCACTCCCAATACCAAGTACTACGTGCGAGCCTATTGCACCCTTCGCAATCCTGATGATGCTTCGGGAACTGGCTACGGAGCTGTATTGTCTTTTACAACCCTGCCTTAAGATAGCAAGGGCTTTTCCTAAAACAATCCCTCCATAATACCTTAAGCGAACTAAGTCGCTTAATATTTATACTTTTTGTTATTCGCCTTATTTTTACAAAATACGATTTATAGGAGTTCAATAAGTTCCTCCATCCCAAACCCCTCAAACGTCAGTTCTTCCTGATGCTTTGCCCGGTGCGGATTAAAATACAATTGATCTATACCCGCCCCTTTCGCTCCCAGCAGATCCACCTCTATGTCGTCGCCTATCATCAGGCATTCACTGGCTTTGCCTCCAATACGATCGAGGGCATATGCGAAAATGGCCTTGTCAGGTTTTTTGGCTCCGGCATCTTCCGAAATAATAATATGAGTAAAGAATTTTCTGAGGTCAGCATTTTGAAGTTTCGTGAACTGCACTTCCGAGAATCCATTGGTAATAATATGCAGGCTGTAATTGGCCGAAAGATACTGCAGCGCTTCGTGTGTTCCGTGGAAAACTCCGGTACGGGTGGGCAGTATTTCCAGGTATTTAGTTGAAAAGGTTTGTGCCGTTTCGGATTCGTTCACACCGAAATCCATAAGCGCATCGGCGAAGCGTTTCACCATCAGCACTTCTTTTTTCACTTCGTTTCTGCGGTACAGTTCCCAAAGCTTTAGGTTGTGGCCCTCGTAAACCCGGTGAAACTCTTCAAAATCGGGTATGCCTTTCGCTTTCAGATTGAGGAGGCCATATATTTCGCGAATCGTGCTTTCGGAGTTGCTGTCGAAATCCCAAATCGTCTTATCCAGATCGAACAGCAGGTGTTTGTATTTTTTTGTCATGGGAGCAAAAGTAGGAAAAAATGGGGGAAGAAGGAAGAGGGAAGACCGCCCTTCGACTACGCTCAGGGTGTGAAGTCGGAAGACAGAGAAGAAAACACTGAGGCAATAAGAACGCTAAGTTGCACTTAGAAGCTGTTTTATTCTTAGCATGGCTTTGGAGAATTAGGCAAAGGATGAAGATGGCTGCGATTTGAAACTTTAGGTAAAGGGAGGTTTCGCCCCCGTTTTTGATTTGGCCCTCGTTTTTAGTTTCGCCCCCATTTCTGGTTTCGCCCACATTTTCGGTTTCGCCCCCGTTTTTGATTTCGCCCCCATTAGGTAAAAGAATTCACACGCATAGTAAGAGAACTCACACGCATAGTAAGAGAACTCACACGCATAGTAAGAGAATTCACACACATAGTAAGAGAACTCACACGCATAGTAAGAGAACTCACACGCATAGTAAGAGAA
>CAZRFL010000010.1:0-43301 GCA_964599365.1 uncultured Bacteroidales bacterium | reverse complement strand
CACGCATAGTAAGAGAACTCACACGCATAGTAAGAGAATTCACACACATAGTAAGGCAATTCACACGCATAGTAAGAGAACTCACACGCATAGTAAGAGAATTCACACACATAGTAAGGCAATTCACACGCATAGTAAGAGAACTCACACGCATAGTAAGAGAATTCACACACATAGTAAGGCAATTCACACGCATAGTAAGGCAATTCACACGCATAGTAAGAGAACACAAGCGTTTTTTCGAAAATCATACCGCCATATATTGGAGCTTGTTATTCGATTCGCGCGGCAGGAAGTGAGAATTAGGCAGGCTGTTGGCTCGCGGCGTGAGGGATTGTAGCGTAAAGCCCACAGCGGCTGCGGTAGGAGCTTAGATTTGAGGAACGTAGTTTGCCGCAGCCGCGAGGACTTGCAGCGTAAAGCCCGACCCGTAGGGGCACGCCCAAATTCTAAAGCCCCAAGATTCAATCCGCCGCGGCGGACCAAGTCCCAATATCCAAATTTCAGGATTTGTGGCTGTTCAAAAATCATTTAATAAATAACTTCCACCTTACATTTCCTTCCGTTCAATTTGTGTTACTTTTGGATAAAATTTAAACAATAGAATTATGGTAAAAGGTGCTTATACATTGCTGATCACTCCCTTTAATAAAGATTTAAGTCTAGACGAAGAAGGCCTGCGCCTGTTGGTGCAGCGTCAGGTGGATGCCGGCATTCAGGGTATTGCCCCCCTCGGAGTTACGGGCGAAAACACTATGATGACCGATGCTGAGGTGTATCGAGTGGTGGAGATCATTGCGCAGGTGGCCAAAGGTAAGGCCAAACTGGCACCCGATGCCTGCAGCACCAGTCTTTGGGAAGCCAAAGAGAGGGTGGCCCGTTTCATCGATCTGGGTGCCGACTATATTTCGGTGTTCACTCCCTATTTTGTGCTGCCCAAACAGGAGGGATTGATAGAGTTTTATACCCAACTGGCCGATTTCTCGCGGGTACCCATCATTTTGCACAATGCTCCCGAGCGCACCGGTGTGGATCTGCTACCCGAAACCACAGGCGTGCTGGCAAAGCATCCGAATATTGTCGGTATTAAAGATGGAAACAAAAAGTTGGACCACCTTGCCAAGATACTGCAACTCACCCGGGGCGAAGATTTCTGCGTGTTCACCGGAAAAGATACCACGGCTTATCCCCTGATGTGTTTCGGTGGAGCCGGAACCTTCACCGTTGCCGGAAATGTGATTCCTGAAACCATGCGCCGTCTGACTGAGTTTTCCTTGGCGGGAAACAAGAAAGAAGCCGAAGAGATACATTACAAATATTACGACCTGTTCGAAGCTCTGCGCTACGAATCGAACCCCATGGCAGCCAAAATGGCCCTCAACCTGATGGGACTGCCGGCCGGAGGTCACCGTTCGCCCCTCACGCCCCTGAGCCTCGACAAAACCAATAAACTACGCAGCTTCATGCAAAAATCGGGTGTGTTATGAGCCGAATCAAACTGAGAGGACCGGCCACCAGTGCCAATGTAGGTCCGGGATACGATATCTTTGCTATGGCCCTGAAAGAGCCATACGACGAAATGCTGCTGGAGCTAACCGATGATAATAACATTCAGATATGTTTCGATGGAGACAGCCAGGATATTCCTGTTACCGTTGAAGACAACGTAGCCGGACTGGCCATACTGGAACTAAAGAAACGTTACAAACCTGATCTGGGCGTGAAGGTGACCATCACCAAACACATGACCTCGGGCTGCGGACTGGGCACCACTGGGGCTTCGGCTTCGTCGGCCATCTATGGTCTGGACAAGCTGCTGGGCCTGAACCTTGGTCCCAACGAACTGGTTGATCTGGCCCGCATGGGCGAAGTGGCTTCGGGCGGTTCGCCCCATGCCGACAATGTTTCGGCAGCCATGTTGGGCGGATTTGTGCTGGTGAAAAGTTATCATCCTATTGATGTGTTGAAGTTGGAGATGCCCGAATTTCCCGTGGTGTTGGCTGTGATGAAAAAGAGCCAGCGAAGTACGCGCGGGTTTATTACTTACGAAATTGGACAGGAGAAACTGAAGGACCAAATGGCCCGCGTGGCCCGCGTGATACATGCCATTCATACCCGCGATGCACAGGAATTCGGAAGTGCCATCAGCGTCGATCATATTGCCGAGCCGGTTCGTGGCGCCGTAATTGCCAATTATCTTGATACCAAAACCAAAGTATTGGCCGCCGGAGCTTTCGGCAGCACGGTGAGTGGGGGAGGCTCGTCGGTGATAAGCATTTGCACCAAAGAGCTTCAGGACGAGATAGCCGATATTATGTATGCCGGTTTCAGCAAAGACCCGCATTTTATGAAGATCATCAAAACCACCACTTCTAATCAGGGTGTAAGCGAAATGATATGAAAACAAATCTGAAAGGCAAGACCGTTCTGATTACCGGTGGCTCGCGCGGAATAGGCCGGGCTACTGCCCTACAGTTTGCCGAAAGCGGTGCCACGGTGATAGTTCATTACAAAGAGAATGGAACGGCTGCCCTGAAGACCTTATCGATGTTGCCCGGTGATAAGCATTTTCTGATCAAAGCCGACCTGAACGATGCCGAGATGATAGATTATGCTGTGAAGAAAGCCATCAAAAAAGCAGGCCGTATAGATATTCTGGTGAATAATGCCGGTATTTATAAGCCTATTGATATGCTGAATTGCAAGTATGAAGATTGGCAAAAGAACATGAGCGAAACCATGCAGGTGAATATCCTTGGGCCTGCCAACCTTACCTACCTGGTCAGCCGCCATATGGTTGAATGTGGAGGCGGAAAGATTATCAGTGTTTCGTCGAGAGGGGCTTTTCGCGGCGAACCTATGGCCCCGGCTTATGGTGCGAGCAAGGCTGCCGTAAATCAGTTCAACCAGTCGCTGGCCAGGTTGCTGGCACCTAAAAATGTGTTTGTTTATGTGGTGGCTCCGGGTTTCGTGGAAACCGAAATGGCTGCCTTTGCCCTGAAGGGTCCACAGGGGGATGAGATCAGAAGTCAAAGCCCGCTCAACCGTGTTGCCAAACCCGAGGAAGTGGCGCATACCATACTGATGTTAGCTTCGGAGCAAACCGATTTCCTTACGGGAGGCATTATTGATATTAATGGGGCGTCTTATTTGAGGAGCTGAGGAGGGTCAGAAGTCCGGAGACCGAAGACCGGAGACCGAAGAAAAACCACGGAGGCACGGAGGGCACGAAGACCCACGGAGAAAATTTTGTCCTAGGTTATTCACAGTTTCCATTATTCAGTATTGGGTCAATTAATGAAGAGCTTATTGCTTCTTCGAGTGGAGTTGAGAAGAAATAGTACAAACAATATCTTAGGAAAACAGACTTACAGATTTTCTGTATGATGGATGATTATCCATTATGGGCTGATTTTTACAAGTTCCATACCCTTTATTTTCCTGATTTCATCTGTGATTTTACTATTATCATTTATTACTACATGATATCCTTCAGAAATTAACCTTTGAATATCTGTCTCAGCCGGAATAAAATCATAAACAGTATAGTTTGAATAGAACATTGCTTCGATATTATGTTCCACGTTAAAAATTATGGAATTTTCAGGAATAGATGCATTGTTGTTTATCTTCTTTAAATCTGCCGACCAAGCCGGTTCAACTTCTCTATGCTCGAAAGGTTTTACCCTTTCAATACAATAACGAATTGGTAAGCCTATCAGCAAAACGAGGAAAATGTAAGCAAGCCATGATAATTTTACACGGTGTAAATTTTTTAGGGTGTAAAAGAAGTAATAAGAAATTAGCAGGAAAAATGCAGGTGCCGAAATCAATAAATAAGTAAAGCGTTTTGTTTCAGCAAATGAAAATATTATTATAGGAATTATAGCCCAAAGAATAAGCGTTGCTAATTGCCATTCAGATTTATTTTTAATAACCCGAATTATTCCTAAAATTATCGGGATATAAACCAGCTCGCCAAATATAACTCCAATCTTAATGAAGTAATAGTAAAATGGTTCGGAATGATTTTCTACAATATCCGAAAGAGCAAAAAGATACTTTTTCAATACCCATGCAAATTCCTCCGGAAAACTATTGTGAGAATAGATAAAAAATGGTATTAATATAGCCAGGCAGGCAAAAATAGCTATTGCAAAATGCAGAATAAATTTTCGTACAGATATATTCCCATATAAAACTGTAGCTGCAATCCAAATGGGAAATATAATCAGCGCCGGAAACCATTTACATAAAACGGCTAAGCCCGCTACAATTCCAATTAAAACCGATAAGTACGAATTTCTGTTTTTTACTACGTACAAAACCGAAAGGAATATTCCCAGTTCCACAAAGAAAATAAAGAATGTTTCTACATGATCAGAAGAAACTCTGCCGGAGGCAAGTTCAATAAGTAATCCATTTATTGAATGTAAAAATGCAGCTAACAGCCCGATTTTTTTATTGAATAACAGGCTCCCAATTAAAAAAGTGAGATACACTGATAATAATGAAATGAGAATGGATGGAAGTCGAACTGCAAATTCATTGGTGCCAAATAATTTTATCGAAGCCGATATGGCAAGTAAAGGTACCGGCCCTTTTTCGAGCCAGACATGATTAGAAACCCATATCTTATAATTATACGGAAAAACTGGTTTGTCAAATAATGTGGGTTTTAAAGGATGCTGTATCATATTCTTGGCCACCAGGGCATGATATTTTTCGTCCCAGGTGTGAAGATATTTATCAGAACATGTGTACATTCTTAAAACCACCCCCCCTGCAATAATTAATATTAGGGCGGTATTGAATTTGTCCTTTTTGTAAAAAAGAAAAGATAATGTAAAAACTATTACGCTGAGCACAATAATGATGATACCGAATGATTGATTTCCCATCTTATGTTTTGAAAAAAGCCTACATGTAGTAATTACTTAGAGAAAAAGTAAAATAGGGTTGGCTACAAATTATTAAGGATGAAATCCGTCATTCTTTTGTAGAGATGGTAGCGGGTGTAACCGCCATAGATACTATGGTTCTTATTGGGGTACAACTGCATTTCGAATTGCCTGTTGGCGTTTACCAGGGCATCAATCATCTCCATGGAGTTTTGCACATGAACATTGTCATCGGCAAGGCCATGCATAATCAGAAGTTTCCCTTTGAGTTTTTTTGCAAATGTAACGGGAGAGTTATTGTCGTAACCTGAGGTGTTTTCCATAGGTTTACGCATATAACGTTCGGTGTAGATGTTGTCGTAGTTGCGCCAGTTGGTCACAGGTGCTACGGCCACTCCTGCTTTGAACACATCGGCCCCCTTGGTCATACATAATAAAGTTTCGAATCCTCCATAGCTCCAACCCCATATGCCGATACGTTTGGCATCCACATAGGGCAAGGTGCCTAAATACTTGGCGGCTTCAATCTGATCTTCGGTTTCAAACTTTCCTAATTCCAGATAGGTGCATTTGCGGAATTGCTCGCCACGGAAACCTGTTCCACGGCCCTCGACACATACGCTGATATAACCTTTTTGGGCGAGCTGCTGATACCATATCAGGTCGAAAACATCCCAATCGTTGCTGGCATATTGCGAATTGGGACCGCCATACACGTTCATCAACACAGGGTACTTTTTATTGGGGTCGAAATCGCGGGGCTTAATGATGTAACCATACAAATCTAGGTTGCCAGAAGTTTTGAAGGTGAAAAATTCTTTCTTGGCAAAACCGCATTCAACAGTTTTGTACTGAAGTTTCTTATTGTCGACAAGTATTTGTAAAACCTTTCCGGTGTTGTCGTTTACGCTGATGTGTGGTGGTATGTTTGCATCTGAGAAAGTACAAACATAATAGTTGAAATTCTTACTAAAAGCAGCATTATAAGTGCCTTCCTTTTCGAAAAGTTTGGTTTTGGCAGTTCCGTCGAACTTAATGCTGTAAAGATCGCGGTTGTAGGGCTGGCTTTCGGCTGATAGGTAGTAAACCACCTGGTTCTTATCGTCAATGCCTTTTATTTCTGTAACGTCCCAGTTTCCTTTGGTGATCTGGTTTACGATTTTGCCGTTCAAGTCATAGAGATAAATGTGGTTGTAGCTGTCGAGTTCGCTCATGATGATGAAATGTTTGCCATCGTCGCAGAATTTATAATCGTCGGTGATCTCGATATAGCATTTGTTCTCCTGAGTGAGCATTACTTTGCTACTTCCGTTTGTGGTATTGGCCAAAAGTATCTCCAGCTTGTTCTGTAAACGATTCATGCGGAAGATGCCAAGGGTGTTGGGGTCTTTGGTCCAAACGATGCGGGGAATGTATTGGTCGGTTTCTTTGCCAATATCCATATTCTTAACAGAAGCGGAAACCATATCGTAAACATGAACGGTTACCAATGAGTTGTCCTCACCTGCCACAGGATATTTGTATTTGTATTGCACCGGATATAATTCGCCGTATTCGGTCATCTGGTATTCCTTAACCTTGCTTTCGTCGAAACGCATAAAAGCGATCTTCTTGCTGTCGGGCGACCAGAAAAAGGCTTTGGTAAAACTGAATTCTTCTTCATAAACCCAGTCGGTGGTCCCATTTATGATATTGTTGATAAGGCCATCTTTAGTGATTTGAGTCTCATTCCCGCTTTTGAGGTCCTTTACGAAAAGATTGTTGTCAATAATATAAGCTACTTTGGTTCCATCGGGAGAAATATCGGCCAAGCGCTGTTTGGCTTTATCCGAAACGGAGGTTAGTTGTTTGCTTTCGAGATCAAGAACATAAAATTTGGAAATTTCGGAATGGCGATAAATGCGATCCGATTCGGTAGTTATGAGAACTTTCGTCTCGTCCGTGCTAAGTGCAAAGGATTCTATTTTTATGGCATCCGTTTGTCCTTTGGGGATAAGCATTTCTTTAGTCACCAACGGCAATGCTTGTTTGCCATTCTTATAAAGGAAATTATCAATGGTGTATTCGTTGGTCAATACAAGGTAGTGTTCGCCATCATTCATAGAAACTATCTCATCAGGACGTTCAGGATAGAAAGCGTAATTGATCCAGAGATCTTCCAGTGTTATGGGTTTGTAGGTTTGTGAAAAGACAATAGCAGTTGACAGAATTGTCAGGAGGGATAGGGTAAAAAGTATTCTTTTCATGAAATTTAAGTTATGATGCAAAGATAAGTTGAATTTCTATTGGAGTGTGAGTTTGAATTCTGCTTAATTTTGTCTGCATAAATTTCAACCTGCCATGTTCGACCGTCCCGATGATTTTCAATTGAAAGAGGAATATTTTCGCCGCCACAGCGAATTGCATGGTTTTGGTCATACCTATAGGGTGATGTGTCATGTCCTTGTCATTGGTGGCGAAATGAATCTGATTCAGGAAAAACGTTCGGCTTTTTGTGCCGCTTTTGTTCATGATATGTCGCGCAAACACGACGGTTTCAGTTTGGGCCATGGACCCAGAGCAGCCAAAGAAAAGGTTACGGAATTCTTGCCTATGTTTCTAAGGAATGGAATAGGAGAGGAGGACATGGAAACCATACAGGCGGCAGTGGCAAATCATTCTCAATACACCGAATTCAAAGAAGACCATCCGTTCTATACGGTTACGGCATTGTTGAAAGACGCTGATGCTTTAGACCGTATCAGAATGGGTCATGGAAATCTGAACCGAAAATATCTTCGTTTTGAAGTTTCCACGAAGTTGATAGATTTTGCGGCAGAATTGTTTTTAGCCAGCCGTGAAATCAAGGATATTTCATTAAAAGAGATGATAAGTCTGGCAGAAGGGTTACATAAGAAACCTTTATCGTATTAAACAAAAAGGGAGGCTATTATAGCTTCCCTTTTTGTTTTGAATACTATTCAAAACACTTTCTATTCGAGGTCGATCTTGGCAAACCAGATGATTTTGCCGGGCTTATCGGAACCGAAGAATACCAATTTACCAGGCTCTGATTCCAGATAAGGGAACTTAGGATCCAGATAATATTCTTTTCCTCCCAAAGGTGTGAAATCACCTAAAGTTGCTGCAGACATATCTACCTTTGCCACGCGTGGGTAAGTGATAACTTTCTTAAACCAATCGGAATAGCCTTTGATTTCCTGAACCACCCAATACATATTGTTAGGATTTTTTCCTACCAACATGCTTTGAGGTGTGCCATTGTCGCGTGCATATTCATTGTTTTCTTTGGTATCAACGCCATATTGGGCTTTCAGAACGCCTTTGGCATCGAAATGGAAAGCAATGATGTCATTGTATTGTTTTTCTTTGGTCATTGTTGTAGAAGTGCCACCGAAAGCGGAATAGCTGGTGGAAGCCTGTGCGCCCATTTTGAAATTCTGTCCGACCACCATAAATTCGCCGTCATCAAAAACTTTATAGTTCATGATCTCGAATTTTTTGCCTTCGTAATCTGGAGCTTTTTTCTGTGAAGGAGGAGTTTTTAGTTTGGAAGCAAACTCTTCGAGGTTGGTTTCGGTAAGATACTCAACCTTTCCGCCGGCTATTTTCATCAATTGTACGGCTTTGTATTTACTTACTTTTCCATTGAGTTCGTTATAATAATCATCTTTGCCGGCGGCTAAAGGACCAAATGCGTAAACATCCTTATCGTTTACCAATACGTAATCGATGTTCCAGTAACTGGCTTTTGATTTAAATGGAATACGTTCCGAAAGGTTGAGGTCTTTATCTATGCGAACATATGTGTAGTTGGTGTTATCCGGATCGCGGTTGGTTTTACCAAGGTTGTAAGGCGCAAATACAAAAATCATATTGCTGATGGTCTGGTCATCAGAATTGCCGTCCACATTTTCAGTGAGGCCTTTTGCATAAATAAAACCATTGCAATTATCAAAAGGTATTTTCAGATCTTTTACCATATCAAGGTCTTTATTGAACTTTAACATGTGGATTTCTTTATAATATTTTAAAGGGTCATTGCCTTTTTTCACATCACGGGCACCTGCCAATACGTAAAGATCACCATTGCTGTCGTCTTCGAAATGTGTGAAATAATAGTAGCGCGATCCTTCATCATTTTTAGGTTTAACTTTTTCCAATATCTGGACTGTCTTTCCGTATTCCATTGTAAACCAATTGTAACCGTATGTGATACGTTTCTTTTTTAAAACCAAGGTGCCTACTAAATTGCCTTCCACATTGGTTCCGTCAACTGTATATGAACCACCGCGATAATTTACCCAAGAAAAATCGAAAGGATTAGAAGCTTTCAGAGATGCCAGGCGATCTACTTCCACTTCCTGATTCTTCACATCCACAAAGTTGAAGTCTTTGTCGAAGGTATAGATCTGCAGGGTTATTGAGGTAAGCCCCGATTTAATGGTATAATACAATTTATATTGTCCGGCATCGGCCATGTATTTTACATCCACCAGAGTACCGCGTTTGGCTTTGCCACTTATCTCATAGGTTTTTTCCTGCAAGTTGAATTGCTGGGCAAATAAGGCAGTTGTTGCCAATAGAAAGGTTAATAGGAAAATTGTTTTTTTCATGAATTTTGGGTTTTAAGGTTTAATTAACACAAAAGTAGTACAACATGATAATTTTAACAAGTAAAATTTCAATTATTTTTACACATTCTAAATAGATTGACAAATGTCAATATTGTTGACAATTTGAAGTTCATAATCCTGTTCTTTCATTTACATAAGGTAGGCATAAACGCAGTGTGCAAGTAATGAACAAGCTAAACTGCAGTAACCGAATCTCCCCATCCTTTTTTATTATTCTTTTTTTTCTTCAAACAATTACGGCAGGCAAAATCCATAACGGATGGTGCAGATCGAATAATAGGTGGTGCCGATCGAATAATAGATGGTGCAGAACGAATAATACTTGGTGCCGATCGAATAATACTTGGTGCTGATCGAATAATAGATGGTGCTGATTGAATATTACGTGGTGCTGATCGAATAATACTTGGTGCAGTGTGAATTATAATACAGCTTATAACCCCGACCCAAATACGTTTGGAAAAAATGATAGGATATTACAAGTGATAGTTATTCGTTAGTTTTATTTCTATCCGGCCAAAATAAGTCCAAATCAAGGCCTTTAATGTCTTCATCGGGTGACATATAGGGTATTACATTCAGTGTAAAGAAATTTTAGTGTAGTTAAATTTTCTTTTTACAATTTTTGTTTCGCAAGTTTAAAAGACATCAAATTCTGTTCCCTTGTATTTTTCCATTTCGCTGCGCAATCGCGACAGATGCGCTTGTTGGTTGGGCGACAGAACCGCCGTTGGCAGAAATGTATTGATCTTGGCAAAATGAAGCCGTTTGTAAACTGTTCCCATAATGACTCCGGTCTGAATGCGACCAAAAAAAGTATGAACTCCGGGTGCAATGCAGTCGATGGTTTGAAATTGGTAAGCAAAATTTTCTTTCATGAAAGCCTTTACAATGTCGTTGAAGGCGCATAAACCCAAATTGAGACGCTCATTGTAACGTAAAAAGAAATGGCCGGTATGATAGATGATGCTGCCGTCGTCGCCAACTTCAATACCCACATGTCCACGACCATTATGATATATCAGGATGGCAATGTATTCACTCTCTTTTTTCGAACAGTTGATCTTATATAGCCAGTGATTTTTGTATTTCGAAGTATAATCGAAAAACATTTCACAATCCCTTGGTAGGATATGTCTGCAAATCTTTTGCCTGATCTCCTGAGAATGATACACCATTTTTCGTTTCAAAATGGGGTAGTCTTTGTTAACCTCCCTGATGATCTCTTCCATGGTCATGTGAGGGACTAGCATGAGCAAAAGATTTTTTTTTCAAAAATAGTAAAATCAGAAAAAAAATACAAGAAAATTATAGGAAAAATTGTAAAAAATTATCTGTACACAATAATGGGAATTATTCTTTGGCGATGGTTGACTGTTAGGACAACAGTTTTAGATAAGCATGTAAGGAGTTTCGACAATATTGTGAAGAACTTTTCATTAATCCGCCTCTTTATAGGCAGGATTATTTTCAGTGTCGTCGGGAATATTGGGCAAACGCATCAAATTCTTAACGTATCTTTTTTCGTTAAAAAACTTATTGTGGTGCATGGCATCGGTAATTTCGACAATGAGGCATTTTACGATCATATGCCTGGCTTCATGCTCTTCGTATCCCATTGCGATCAGGCGCTCGTAGGTCAATCGGGTTTCAGGCGGATTATTTTCCGCTATCTGAGTGTCCATTATCTCAGCAACTTTTTCTTTTAGGCTATTATGTTTACTCATAACAGTTATTCAAAAACCGATTTACAAAAATATGTAAAATTTAATTTAAATAATATTCTTTTTGTTGGTTTTTCTGTTGGTTGGGTATATGAAATTCCAGCCCTTGATTGCTTGAACTATTCAGTAGAAATATTCCTACCTAATCTCTTCTTTGCATTGTTTGCAATAGTACTTGGGTTTTAAATTTCCCAAAGGAATAAAGGCTAAGAGTGTCGCAAAAATATTAAAAAGCTTCATTGCCTTATGTTTTCCGAGACCTAATCCTATCTTATCCGAACCATAGTAAGGGCAAATAATGGCTTTATTATCGGGTTCCAATTTGTCTTTTACTAATTCTCTGGCTCTTTCCAGATCAGCTTCGTCAATCATTACCTGTACACTAAAACCCAGCATATGATTGTAATAAGGCATTAGCGTAGAACTATTCTCGTTGGTAATAAAACATTCAATACCCTCATTGTTAAGTTTGCCTTTTATCAGGTAAGCTTCTACAGCAGTATCGCAGGATATCAGGCGGACGATGTTCATGGATTGAAATCTATGTTGACACTAAATAAGCCTCTCCAGCAAAACAATATTCTCCACATGATGAGTATGCGGGAACATATCAAGGGGCTGAATGGCCATTACTTTGTATTGTTCGCCCATCAATGCAATATCCCTGGCCTGAGTGGCGGGATTGCAGCTAACATAAACTACAAGCCGCGGCGATGCCTGCAAAATTTGTTCTACTACATCCGGATGCATGCCATTGCGGGGAGGGTCCGTAATAATAATGTCGGGTTTGCCATGCAAACCAAAGAAATCAGGGTTCAATATCTTAGCCATATCACCGGCAACAAAGGTGGTATTGGTAATTCCGTTTAATTCCGAATTTATTTTAGCGTCTTCCACTGCCGAAGCTACATATTCTATGCCTATCACCTGTTTTGCCTGTCGGGCCAAATAATTGGCAATAGTGCCGGTGCCTGTATATAAGTCATAAACCACGTCGTCAGAGTCTATTTGGGCAAATTCCTTCACCAGATCATACATTTTTAGTGCCTGACGGCTATTGGTCTGAAAAAACGATACCGGCCCAATACGAAACTTCAGTTCGCCCAGTTGTTCTGTTATAAAATCCTGTCCTTTGTAAAGAAGTATTTCCAGATCCGAAATAGTATCATTAAGTTTCGTATTCACTACGTACATTAGCGATGTCAAAGAGGGGTAAGTCTGTAGAATATGGTCCAGAACCTGTTTCTGATGCTCTTCATTCGGTTCGCCAAATACTACTATCGACATGGTTTCGCCTAAAGTCGTATTTCTGAAAAGTAGGTTTCGCAAAAATCCCGTGTGACGTCGTGGATTATAAAAGGTAAACCCTTGTTCTATAGCAAAAGCTTTAACACTATTTCTTATTAAGTTGCTTGGTTCGGCCTGTAAATAGCATTTGTTCAAATCTAATACCCTATCGAAGTGTTGAGCAATATGAAATCCCAGGGCATTCATATTCATGCTCTCACGGTCAGGTGATTTCATGTCTTCTTCCGTAAGCCATCGGTAATCCGAAAACGTATATTCCAGCTTATTCCGGTATTCGGTTTGAAATTCCGATGCAATAATATCATTGATCTTTGGAATTTCCACCTTAGCAATTCTTTCGAAATTATCAACCACTTGTTTTTGCTTATAAAACAACTGATGTTCGTACTGCATATGCTGCCATTTACAACCGCCGCAAAGTCCGAAATGTTCACAAAAAGGTTTTGCCCGTTTATCCGATAGTTTATGAAAAGCAATCGCCCTCCCTTCCATAAACGATTTTTTATTTCTTGTTACCTGAATATCGCATATGTCGCCCGGAACTGCATTACTCACAAAAATTACCATATTCTCGTGTCTTGCCAATGCTTTTCCTTCGGCAGCCGCTTCTGTTATCTCAATATTCTCCAGTGTGATCCTTTCGAACGGTTTCTTTCTTCTCATAATTCTTCTTATTTTATTCTCATTATACTATCTCCTGATCCCTATTTTCTCCAGGTTTCCACCCCTTTATACCATGCATCTTTACATTCAATGCTTCGTTCGAGCGAATAATCGTTGTCCGAAAATCTTCCATAGTTTTTGGTAAACACAACTGTGATCGACAGCATATTTCTGTCTTCACCGTAATACCATGTTTCATTATTTGCCGATCTGTAAACGCTTACGGGCGGACCTAAAACCAGATACATCATACCCCTGTCGGTTTTCCAACCTTCCTTATAGGAAGTGAAGTAAGCATTGGCGTCTTGAACACGATTATAAAAGAGTCTTATCAATTCCTGAGCCCTGTTTATGTCGCCAGTGTTTTTGATCCAGAAATTATCAATAGCTGATTTGGTATTTTTTGAATTCGTGAGGTCAGCAAATTCCTGTTTGCTGGTGATGTAGCGCAAAGGTTTCAGCATTTGCTGAGGAGTGGTCACCAAAGGAAAGTTGTTGTAAAATCTGAAAACCGAAAATCCATCGGTTTGAATGGTATCTGTCTGGAAGAAATAGATTCCGGGATCATTCAGAATGATATTGCCGGGCGATCTCCCTTGCAAAGTTAATACGAAAAGACTATCGCGGGTTATCGAGCTGTTATTGCTCCCATTCATTGAATATGGAGGTTCAGCCAACGGAAAATCCTGTTTATAATAACTGACAAACAATCTTTCTTTTTGTTCATCATTGCAGAACAAAGAAAATTTCTGACCTTTATTTACATAGTTCTCAACCAAAGGAAAATGGTTCTCGTCTGTCAACAGAAAATTGTTGCGGTTATTTAGGTTGCTGCGGTCAATGTCCAGAAAACCTTTGACCTCATATTTCTTATTCAGATCTGCGAACTGATATGCCAAAACTAGGTTAGCCGATTTGTTTATATTAACCACAAAACTGTCAGTTATGTCTCTTGGTGAATTGAAATCGGTTGAATCTGTGTAGCGGAAGGTAGCCGAATCAATTAAAATTTTCGGTTCTTTCAGGTCGTATAGTTCATAACTGATCTGGTATTTCGAAAAATAGTAATCTTTCGTTTTATGCTTCATAAAAAGCAATCCGGCTGTGTTGAATTTGTAAAAGACTTTAGTTTGATTCAATGAAAAATTATAGGCACAGAAAGAAAAATTGAAATTCTTCGCCTGAGCATCGTAGGATGAGGAAATGTTGAAAAAGCTAATCTTCGATGGATTGTAGCATCCCGAAAGCAGAAGCAGGAATAACAATAGAAAAAGACAAGGCTTGCAAATTTTCCCCGGCCACATTTTACGAAATGTTTTCATCATCGGTAAACAATGTTTCGGGCAAAGTCTTAGTGTTTTTTGCACCCAGCTTTTGGAGGTTCTGAACCTTACCCATCAGGTTGCCACTTCCTGTATACAACTTTTTGTTGGCTTCCTGATAGGTCCTTTGAACCGTATCGAGCTGCGAACCCAACCTTTTCAGGTCTTCTACCAATCCAACAAACTTGTCATAGAGCTTTCCGCCTTCACTGGCTATCTCAATGGCATTCTGTGTTTGCTTTTCGCGCTTCCATATCGATTCTATGGTCTTCAAAGTGGCCAGTAGGGTAGAGGGGCTAACAATAACCACCCTACGATCCCAGGCAAAATTGAACAATTCTATATCCTGCTGCACTGCCATGCTGAATGATGATTCAATAGGCAGAAACATTAGCACAAAATCCGGAGAATTTATGTTGTCAGCGTGAGCATAGCTCTTATCACTTAACCCTTTCACATGACTTTTTATCGATTCTACATGCAAACGGGCATACCTTTCTTTATCTTCGGCACTTTCGGAATTCACATATTGCTCATAAGCGATCAACGACACTTTTGAATCAATGATGATGTGTTTATTGTCGGGCAGCTTGATAATAACATCAGGCCTAATCATCTCTCCGTTTTCGTTTCTGGCACTGAACTGTGTTTCGTATTCCTGTCCTTTCGACAATCCCGAGCGTTCCAGTATCCTTTCCAAAACAATTTCGCCCCAGTTGCCCTGTTTTTTTACATCACCTTTCAAAGCGCGGGTAAGATTATGGGCTTCTTCACTGATATGGTTGTTCAAGTCATAAAGTTTCTTCAGTTCTGCTTTCAGGTCCGTTTGATCTTTCAGACCTTTTTCATAAGTGTCGTTCACTTGTTTCTCAAAGCTCAGTATCTTTTCCTTCAGGGGATTCAATATCTCACCTATTTTCTTCTGATTGTTTTCCGTGAATTCAATGGTGTTTTGCTTCAGTATTTTGTTGGCAAGGTTTTCAAAAGTTTCACTGAATTTCTTTTGGATGTCTTCAATTTCTTTTTTTTGATTTTCTAGTTTTTCTGAAAGTGATAAATTTTGCTCTTCGGCTTTGGCGAGTTTGCTAGTCAGATTGTTGTTCTTTTCTCTTTCTGCCCCTAATTCCTGTTTTACTGAATTGATTATTTGATTCAGATTGCCTGAAATATCTTCCAGCCTTTGGGAAATGCCATCGATTTCTGCATCTTTCTTAATCAAAATGGTTTCATTTTCTTTTAAGATTTGGTTAGCCTCAGATATTTTTTTATGTAGCATCAGCCAGGTGATCAATATCCCGGCAAGCAAGGAAACGGCTACGGACAAAATTATGATAACAGTCATTATTGAAGTGATTTATTCTGTAAAATTAGTGAATATTTGATTCGAAACAGTCGTAGCGTATCGTTATTTTGAACAATGTAAAGTGATCAGAGTGATTTCCGGCCTGATCCCAATCCGTCCGGAGAATCCACTGAAACCCAATCCCGGATTTACATAAAGATATTGTACTCCCTGGTTATATAACCCATACCAGTTTTCATATTTTAAGGCGCTGGGGCTAAGTTTTAGTTTTCCCCAGATCAATGCCAACTGCATAGCATGCGTATGTCCCGAAAAGGTCAGATCAATATTCGTTTTTTGAGTTACTTCCTTTTGCCAATGATCAGGATCGTGGCTTAGCAGTATCTTGAAATCTTTATTATTCGTGTTTAGCATTGCCTTTTTCAAATTTCCCGATTGCTTGAAGGGGAATGTTCCGCAATTATTCACTCCTAAAATGGCGATAGAATCTTTCCCTTTATGCAAATAGTAAGTCGTATCAATAAGAACTCTGAATCCTGCCTTTTTTTCTGTTTCAATAATTTTCCTGGTAAGCCATTCCTGGTTGTCAGGAAATTTAAGCGTAAAATAATCCCCTATATCGTGATTCCCAAGTATGCTAAATTTCCCATAAGGTGGATTAATTGATTTGAAATCTGTGATATAAGGTTCCAATTCTTTATAGGTTACATTGATAATATCGCCGGTCATAAAAAGAGCATCGGGTTTCAATCCTTTAATGATCTCAACAGCTTTTCTAAAAGTTTTTATATCACTGTAACTTCCCATGTGAAGATCAGAAATTTGGATCATAGTAAATCCATCAAATGATTCGGGCAGATTATCGAATGTGATATCTATCTTTTGAACTTTGAAATTGGTTTTTTCATAAACGAATCCATAAATAGCACAGGCAAATGCAAGAAGATAAAAAACCATTGCAATTTTATAAATTGCTTTTGAGCCTTTATATGAGGTCTTATATCGGAATAGTTTGGCAAATGCTTTAGAAATTAATCGAATAACATCGTAAATAATCAAAACTAAACCGGAAAAAGATTTGGGAAGATAGATGAGAATAAAAGTATCAAGAACCAGAAAAAGTTGGCGATACTTGATGAAATTGTCCTGTGGGTATCCTACCACAAGATAAATTCCTGCTAGGAATATCAAATAGACGACAGGAAAAATAATGCAGAATATTTTTAGTCTGCGAATCTTTTTTTTGTCTGAGAAGAAAAGAACTTTGAGTAAACGGTAGAAATAGATTTCAGATAAGACAATTACAAAGCAGATTACAAATATTCGTAGAATTAGGTTCATAAAAAAAGCAGTTACTTTATGTAACTGCTTTTCAAAGGTAAAGGAAAATTCTTATTTATTCAGAATAATTTTCCTTGTCAAAGTATTATCACCGTTTTGTAGCTTTAAGAAATAAATTCCATTGTCCTTACTACTAAGATCCAAAGTGAAAACATTGTCTCCGGTTTTTACTCCAAGAGTTTGGTTATACACTTCCTGACCTACCATATTTAATAATGAAATGGAAACTTCCTGATCGTTTGATGACTCTATCTGTATGTTGATTTTCCCATTGAGCGATGGATTAGGATAAATCGAAACAGTGTTTTTATTGAGCTGAGAATTGTCAATGCCGGCAGGTGTAATGGTGGTAAAAGTAAAAGTATTTGACCATGCACTGGAATCTACAAGGGTTATAACACGCATTCTCCAGAAATAGGGAGTATTGTGTTGGAGTGTTGTTGCTAAATTATAGGTAGCACTCGTGTTTGGCAATACATACGACAATGGACTTGTAAACGAAGAGTTGTCATCTAATTCAAGAATGTAGTAACCTATGCTTTTTAGCGAATCCCACTTAAAGGTTGGTGTTACTGAAACATTCGTCAACCCGTTAGTAGGGGATTTAAGTGTCAATTTTTCAAAAGTGGTGAATTTTTTGACTGCACTCCAGTTAGAAGTGTCCAATGCATTCAAAGCTCTAACTTTCCAGAAATATTTTTGATTAAATAACAATGTATCGGTAAATACTCTGACAATAGTATCACCAGGCACCAAAGTTACCTTGGTAGTGTCATTAGTAAAAAAACTAGGCGAGGAGAATAATGAGTCTGTTGCAATAGCGTATTCATAAAATTTAGAACCTACCCAGGACCATTCCAGTTTAGTAACGGGCATTTGGTTGACAGTGTCATTTTGAGGGTGTATGGTTGACAAATCTGTCAAAGTCCAGAAATTGACTAAATTTGACCATGCTGAGGTGTCTTCTGCATGGCGAGCTCTCATTCTTAGATAATAATGTTCGCCAAAAGCAAGCTGTTTTGAATAGGCTTCAGTTTTGTTCGCTGCTTTTATGCTGGTAACAAATAATGGACTGGAGAAAGTTAATGAAGTGTCCATTTGATATTCATAGTTGGCAATACCCGAAATTGCATTCCATCTGAAGTAAGTGCTTACTGGTCTGTTTATTGAACTGTCTCCTGGTTTTACGATTGTTACAGTATTTATCGTAAAAAACACGTTAAACGCTGACCAATCGGATGAATCATTTATTCCTATACCTTTTACTCTCCAATAATATTTTGAGTTAAATAAAAGGTTCCATGAAGTTATGGCAGTAAGATTGGTGGAATAATTAATCGAAGTAACAAAAAGACTATCTGTGCTTACCTGAACCTTATATGTGTAAGCTCCCGGAACAGCAGACCAGTTCAAAAACGTATTTGGCATTAGGTTCACTGCATTATTGAGAGGGGTTACTAAGGTTGGTGCATACATGGTATTAACAGCAAATCCAATGTAAGCTAAAAAGATTAAAATAGTTGTGGATAATACTTTTTTCATAGTTTTTTATTTATAAGTAATTTTTAAAAGGGAAAAAAAGCAGACCTTGCGAAATGATGCAAGGTCTGCTTTTTGAATTTATTTAGTCACAATGATTTTGGAAGTTAAACGATTGTTGCCCTCAATTAATTGAACTATATAAGTGCCAATATTCAGATCGCTGCAGTTTATAGTCTCAGTATGATATCCATTGAGTTTATTAATTCTATTAACCATTTTTACTACCCTTCCATTGAGATCGTAAATTTTAATAGTCACACTTGATTTTTGAGTAAGAGAATATCCAATATTTACAACATCTGTAACCGGATTCGGATATATCAGCAGTTTGTTGTCATTGGTAGCTTTTTCCGATTCGTTATCATTAATTCCCAAATATTCATTATTCCAATAGAAACCTTTACCATGGGTTCCAATATAAATGCCTCCATAATTCGAAACACCAGGATAATTGTAAATTTGCTGACGAATCATAAATACGGGTACTCTTGCCATTCCGGCATTTTGTTCTGTCCAAGTGATTTGAGCAGCAGTTTTGGTAATATCCTCAGTTGCATAAATTCCATAATCAGTTCCTACAATAACCATATTGGGATGACCCATTTCGAAAATAGCACTATAAACAGGCATAGCAGGTAATTTTAATCCTGTACCTGTACCTTGTTTCGATATAAAAGTAGGAGTTTGATCCAAAGCATTTGAGCAATAGTATACATTGTTCGCATTTCCGTAATTACCCAGAGTTACTAAAATTCGTTCAGCATTGGTCGGATCAATAGCGATACTTGTAACAGCTTGTTGTGAAAATGTATTAATCAATTTGGTTTCAACTACACAGTAAGGACTGTTGTACCATGCACTAAGTGAATCAGTAATTGCAAGGATATTTGAAATTCTGTACAATGCGCCGTTGATGGTTCCTACAAACATGTAATTTCCATCTTTAGAAATCGAAATTGTATGAGGATTTGCAGCATCGGAAATGCGATACCATTGTGGTATTCCCTGGAATTGCAGAGGACCAAAGGTCATCCAAATACCATTGTTCAATCCCACAAAGAATTTTGAAGTAATAATGTCCTGAACCAATAATGAATCACCAACTGCCAGATTTCCATCTGCGGCTGTAATAACATGTTGGAAAGGATAGTGATTGTTTTGGCTGTGAACGGTAATTACATCACCAACATTATGAGCAAGTGAATCATCAACAAACCATGTTCCGTAAGGACTATGCAGATCATTAAAACTCTCCCATAATAATAATGGTGTAACAAAAGGAGCAAAGTTTTCATCCGAACCTGGAGTCCCGGTACCTTTCATAGTTCCGCTAATAAAAGCATCACTGCTGGCTTCCTGGTAGGTATTACCCATATCTGGTGACCTCCAAAAACCTGCATTTTGCATGGTGCCAAAAAATGCTTCTGTATTTATTAATGAAAATGCTGCCCATCCGCCATCACCACCATATAGTACTTTACCTTTTTTAGGATCCATTCCTGTTCCGCTAACATAAGGATTGCTGTTGTCCTGAGTGCCACCCATTATACCTGTTGAACCATTTATGGCCAAAGCGTAGAACTGGGTAATATTGTAATTTTTGTTGATGGTCATAAAAGTTTGACCAGAGTTGGTTGATTTAGCAACACCACCGTCGGAGCCCAAATAGAGAATATTAGGATTGTGAGGATCAAAAACAATTGCATGCATGTCAACATGAGCATCATAAAGTTCTGAGCCTACAGTTACCTGAGCAAAGCTGCTTCCTAAATGCCATTCCCAAATTACCAGACCGCCTACAAATATTCTGTCAGCATTTGCAGCATCTACTGCAATACAATTATCATATCCTCCCTGATTATTTGGTCCGAAAAGCTGGAAAGCTGCTCCACCACCAGGTCCAATAACGGTCCAGTTTTCTCCCTTATCTGTGGAGCGATAAACGCCTTGTAAAGCACCGGTTGTTTTTGCAACACATGCATAAATATAATTAGGGTTGGTTGGGGCAAATGCTATTTCAGTCCTGCCTGCAACTATAGGCGAATTTTCTACGAAGGTGTGAGGTTCACCTAGTGGTGAAATATAAACTTTGTTTCCAATAACGCAAGCTACCGTCCTGTCAGATGCTATCAATACAGAGTTTGAACTTGCAGTGTACAAAGTGGTATTATTTGCTAAGTAAATAGGATTAATCCAGCTGCTGGAAGCATCATCCCAATATCTCAAACCTTTATTGGTAGCAGCATAAATTCTTCCACTAACTGGGTCAATAGCTATTTTGTTAACAAAAGCCCATTCGACTGATGAAGAATTTGTGGTGGTAGGTTTGGCATTATGAAAAATGCTCCAGGTGATTCCGCCATCTGTGGATTCGTAAAGTCCCGTGCCAATAAATCCAGGGGTACCGCCGGCATAACCCACATTTGCAAATGATTCACCTGTTCCAACGTACAAATATCCCGTAAGGGGACTTTGTGCAATACAGGCAATATTTACATCGGGCATACCTTTGAGTTGTTCCCATGAGGTACCTCCGGTGGTGGAACGGAAAAGACCGCCACTAACACCTCCGGCATAAATAAGGTTTCCATTGTCCTTATCTATCATGATAGCACGTGTTCTGCCTCCCACATTGTTGGGGCCCAATTCATTCCACTGTAAATTTAAGGTCTTGTTGTTCAGTAATTGAGAGATTTCTTTCCGTGCATTCAGAATGTCAATCGGATTCAACTCACCGGTTACCTGGTTGTTCCGTATAGATGCAAGCCATTTTACGGCACCATCTATTTCCTGATAAAACTGTGATTTCCTTGGATTATACTTTCTTTCTGCATCTTTTCCTATTACCGATGATAAAATAAAGGTAACAACAAGGCTAAATCCAATAATACTAAAAAGTAATTTTTTGTTTTTCATTTTCTTATATAATTGATTATTAACTTCTAATGTGATAAAATTTCTTGTATTTTTTCTTTTAAAAACCGCGACAAGATACGCCTTTTTTCAAAATGAGCAAAATTGTTTTTATTAAAAGAAGACATTTTTATCTGATTATTTTATGGTGTAAAGGTAAGATATTTTTTGCTGTTTTTTTTGTCAATTAAGTTAACGGTAGGTTTGATTAAGTTAACGGTAAATTTACGTGCTTTTCGGCTTGATAAGACGACCTAACCAAGGGGCCACATTCCACTTTTTGGAATTTTTTGGCTATTGCCAGTTTTTCTATTTCTTTAAACTCTTCCGGAGTATAATATTTCAATACCGGATGATTATTTCTGCCGGGCTGAAGGTATTGCCCAATGGTAACTACCTTGCAATTTACCTTGACAAGTTCGTCCAATGCTTCGGAAATTTCTTCTATTGTTTCGCCCAGACCTAACATTAATCCTGATTTGGCGGTTATGCCCGAATCGGCAATGGTCTTTAGCACCCAGAGGCTTCTTTCGAAACTGGCTTTTCCCCTGATCTCAGGAGTCAGCCTTTTTACGGTTTCGATGTTATGCGATATGATCTCTGGTTTTGAGTGTATCACATGGGCAAGGGGCTCGGGGTTGCCGTCGAAGTCGGGTATCAGGGCTTCAATGGTGGTTCCGGGATTTTTTGCCCTGATGCTGACAATGGTATCGTGCCAAATCTTAGCACCTCCGTCGGGCAGGTCGTCGCGGGTGACGGAAGTGAGCACACAATGTTTTAGTTTCAGATGATATACCACTTCGGCCAGCTTTTCAGGCTCCAGTTCGTCTTCAGGAAGAGGTTTGCCTGTGGTGACGCCACAGAATTTGCAGTTGCGGGTGCAGATATTTCCTAATATTAAAAAGGTAGCGGTTTTTGCCGCCCAGCATTCGGCCAGATTGGGACATTTGCCGCTTTCGCAAATGGTATGCAGGTTGGCACCCGTCAGATATTCTTTGATATAGGAATAGTCGTTGGTCGTAGGCAATTTGATACGAAGCCATTCAGGTTTCTTTTTATGCTGAAGGGGAGTTTCCATCGAAAGCAGTTTGTCGTGTAGATCAGAATTTTCTTTTGCCAAGGTGCAAAGCAATATAAACATTGACAAACAGGAATTGGTTCTTCTGTTTTGCCATGATGGGAACATTTTTATAAAACGCATCCACAAAAGCACCACATTCGAGGATCTTCACAAATTTGTCGTCGGCACCGTATTCGAAACTGATTCCTGATTTCAGGTAAATACCGGGATAAAGACCTATATGGTCGAAACCTTTGAAAAAAGGTGCCCGTCCGTAAATATCAGTAGTAGAATGTATGTCGGGATCGAAACGCTCGACGTTCAGATAAGAGGTACCCGTGGCTTCGTCGTATTTTACAATATACATATACTGCGGTTTGGCAAAACCCAGCGAAAGCCCCCCGGTATAGAACACCCTGACCTCGACTCCGCCCCAATAGGGCTTGCCATTGAGAACATGCTGCTGACCAACTCCGCCACGAAGCAGATAAAAATTGTTCAGTTTGCCGTAGATGAAATTTTTCGAATTCTCGTAGTAGGAGGAAATTTTGAATTCCTTGGGATGCTTGATGTTTAGTCCGTCAATCTCCCAAATAAATTTCCTGAAATAAGTCTTGCTTTTTCCGTTGCGGTAGCCGAGGCCAAAACCACCGGAATGAATCATGATAAATCCGGTTTGCTCTCTTTTGAAAAGTACTTTTTTATCAATGTTCGATTCCGATTGTCCAAGCAGATAACCGGCTGATATGATCAGCAGCAGGAATGAAAGAAATATTTTCCGCAAAGGGAACATCAGAAAAGGGTTTATACAAAGTTACAGAAAAAAAAGATTCGAAACTTTAGCAGAGATAAAGTTTAGCCCCTTTTTACAACTGTCTTGGCATTGTTTTTCGAGTATGCCGGGCAAAGTTCATGGGTTTTGCAGGAAGCCAGCACTAAGGATATAACGACTAATAATAGGATTACTGAAATAGCTTTTTTCATTTTCTAATACTTTGAATGTGATTGATGAGATTTATAGGCATCACAGTGTGTGGCAGTTTTGCATGCAGAGATGGAAACCGCTACTAACATTACTAAGACAATTATGGCCAGGGCTTTTTTCATAGAAGGTTTGTTACTATTCAATTGTACAACGCAAAAGTAATAAATTTATTGCGAATGAAGGGTTTTCGGGTTCAGAAACTTATCAACATTGGTTTTGTGAACAAAAATAACATACGAAAATCAGCGTTACTATGGCCTAATTATTATTCGAAAATGATAGCAAAGAGTTTTTTGCAGTAATTTTACCGTAAATATGATTTTATGTCGAAGATTGCCCCTCAGATAGAGGAAAGCTGGAAGCAGTTATTGTCGGAACAATTCGGGGCCGATTATTTCCTGCAATTGAAGCAGAAGCTGGTGGAAGATAAAAAACAGTTCGTTGTGTATCCTCCGGGAGCGCAGATATTTTCTGCATTCGATCATACGCCTGTGGATAAGGTGAAGGTGGTGATCATCGGGCAGGATCCTTATCACGGGCCGGGACAGGCCAACGGTTTGTGTTTCTCGGTTTCGCCGGGCATCAAAAAGCCGCCTTCGCTGGAGAATATCTTTAAAGAACTTCAGACTGACTTGGGTATTCCTATCCCTACCACTGGCAATCTGGAAAAATGGGCACTGCAGGGAGTATTGCTGCTGAATGCCTCGCTGACGGTACGCGCCAATTCGCCCAACTCTCATCAGGATTTCGGCTGGCATACCTTTACGGATGAGGTGATCAGGCAACTGAACCAACATAAGAAAGGACTCGTTTTCTTGCTATGGGGCAAGTTTGCCCAGGGAAAGGAAACCCTGATAGATACTCAGAAACATTTTATTCTAAAGGCCGCCCATCCTTCGCCTTTCTCGGCTTATAACGGTTTTATGGGTTGCAAACATTTCTCGAAGACTAACGAAATACTCCGCAGTCAGGGTTTGCAGGAGATAGACTGGAGGGTGGAGTAGCACCTAATATTTTGTAAAAACATGCAGACAGGCTGTAAATTCATATTGCGTTTTCTTTTGATTGCTTTGCTGATAGGTTCAGCCATTCAGCCATGCTTTTCTCAGAAGGCCGTTAGTCTGCACATAATTACTCAGGACACTCTTCAGAAAAAGGTAAAGAAACTACTTCCCCAAAAGCAATTCGCGACACAACCCGAGGCACTGGAGGCTTTGCAGGGTTTGCTCTACAATTGTTACAAGCAGGGTTACCTGGCGGCTTCCATTGATTCGGTGGTGAAAGATTCGGCCACGGTGACCGCTTATTTTGTTTTGGGCCAACAGTATAAATTTGTGAAGCTGCACAAGGGCAATCTGGATAAATATCTGATGAACGAGGTGGGCTTCAGCGAAAAGTTTTATGCGGGCAAGCCTTTCCGATATCAGGAACTGGCCCAGCTTTCGGATAAACTGATCACGTATTGCGAGAACAACGGCTATCCTTTTGCCAGTTTCAAACTCGACAGCGTGTATATCGACGACGATCAGGTGGAGGCTTCTGTCAATTTTCAGAAGAATAATAAAATATCTATCGACAGCCTAGTGGTGAAAGGTACGGCGAAGATAGCCCGGGGGTTTATCTATAATTATATTGGTATCAAACCGGGTCAATTGTATAACGAGGCCCGCTTCGGCAAGGTGGCGGCGCGACTGCGCGAACTGCCTTTTGCCTCGGTGGTGAAGCCTGCCGAGGTGATGTTCACCGAGGATAAGAGCAAGATATTCCTTTATCTCGATAAGCGCAAGGCCAGCAAATTCTACGGGGTGATTGGTATTTTGCCCAACAACCAAACCACCGGCAAGCTGCTGATAAACGGCGAACTGAAACTTTCGCTGCTCAACTCTTTCGGGAGGGGCGAACTGATTGACCTGCACTGGCAAAGCATCACCAAAGGCACTCAGGACCTGAAGGTGAACCTGGCCTATCCTTATCTGTTTGGTACGCCTTTCGGGATAAACTATAAGTTTCTGCTTTACAAAAAGGACACTACCTACCTGACCCTTACGCACAACATAGGCCTGCAATATTTTTTTCTGGGGGCCAATTATATGAAGGTGTTTGCCGATATCTACAAATCGAACCTGCTGAATACAACCGGTTTCGAAAGCGTGACGGTGCTGCCCGATTTTGCCGATGTTGGGGCCACCCTGTTCGGCCTGGATATGAATTTTGAGAAGTATAATTACAAACTGAACCCCACCCGCGGCTACCAATTGTATTTTTTCGGGGCGGCAGGGCAGAAGAGTATTAAGAAGAATTCGGCGCTCAATCCCATTCTCTACGACAGCCTAAAGCTGAAAACCACCCAGTTTAAGTTTATGCTCAGCGGGGAGTATTATATCCCGCTTTTCCGCAAGACGACGATTTTGCTGCGCAGCGAAAATGCCTACCTCTTTAACCAGACCATTTTTGTGAACGAGATGTTCAAACTGGGCGGATTGCGCTCATTGCGCGGTTTCGACGAGGAGTCTATGCTGGCTTCAAACTACGATATGTTTCTGCTGGAGTTTCGCTACCTCTTCGAGAAGAATTCTTTTTTCGCGGTGTTTTTTAATGGCGCTTATTACGAGAAACGCACCCCCCAGGCTTTTGTGCACGACTGGCCCTATGGATTCGGGGCAGGGGTGGCCTTCGATACCAAGATAGGGCAGTTTCAGTTTTATTATGCTTTGGGAAGCCAGTTTTCGCAGGCGGTTTCGTTTAAGCAAGGGAAGATTCATTTCGGGTTTACTAATACTTTTTAGATTTTAGATTTGGGATTTTAGATTTTTTTTGCCACCAAGGCACCAAGGCACTCCCGTAGGGATGGCTATGCCACAAGAAACACCAAATTTCAAGAGACAAATAATAAAACACAAATAATAAGCAATTTTCAAAAGGAAACAATTTTCGAAACCTGCATTTGCTAAGGTTTGGATTTTTGAATTTTCTTTTTTTTGAATTTATTTGAGATTTGTTTTTTGAGATTTTGGATTTCCCAAATGGAATTTATTTATCCTTCAGCCCATGGAATCATAGAGAAACCCTATCCCAATTCTATCATTCTATAATTGCATCATTATATAATTGTATCCTTCCTCTTATCCATCCGCCGCGGCGGAGTTGCACGTCATTTGCTTAGTGTCATTTGCTGCCTGTCATTAAGGGTAATTGATTGTCATTTGCCGCGGCGGAATGGTGTTAAAGCGTTACGTCGTATTAGCAATCAATGACTCTGTTTACTGTTATTTTTCTTGGCACAATAAATGAATTTAATTTCTTATAATTTTCTTATTTGCTGGCTTTCATTCCTGATGTGGACTTGTATTTTTCAGAATTGTTGCTAATTCATAGGCTTAAATCGCATAACAGATTGGTTATTAATAAATAATTGCTTACATCAATCGTATCATATGCCGATTTAGACGTGAAAAGTAAAGCGATATTCATGTTGTGGGTGACAACATGAACATCGTCGGACTTTTTATTCATGTTGTGGGTGACAACATGAACATCGTCGGACATTATATTCATGTTGTGGGTGACAACATGGACATCGTTGGACTTTTTATTCATGTTGTGGGTTACAACATGAACATTGACAGACATTATATTCATGTTGTAGGTGACGACATGAACATCGTCGGACTTTTTATTCATGTTGTGGGTGACGACATGCATATCGTCGGACTTTTTATTCATGTTGTAGGAGACAACATGAATATCGTCGGACTTTTTATTCATGTTGTTCCCTTTTTTATCTTTTATTTGTATATTTTCGCGCTTATAGACTGATATTCTATTAATTGACGCTTTATCAATGAAAGTATAAAATTCGAATTCAAAGGTCAAAACAGAGGATTTTTGTGGTTTTTGCCGGTTACTCCTAAATTTTGGCCATATTTCAGTCCGACTTCAAAGCAATACAATGAAGCCATGCAAATTCTCCGCCTGCCATTGCCAGTGCTAAATTAAAGTGACTGTTGTGGTTTTTTTATCCGAAAAGTTTCTATATTTGTAGTAAGGTTTTTGATTGTTGAATTAAAATGGTGAAACATGAAAAAGGTTCTATTCATTATTCTTGCAATTACACTCTTAATAGTAAAAGTTCAGTCGCAAACAGTTACGGATATTGACGGAAATGTTTATAACGTAATTTCAATCGGAACACAAAAATGGTTTCAGAAGAACCTAAGTGTGATCAGATATAATAATGGCGATCCCATACAAAAAGTCACAGATACAACAGTAGCATATAGCCTGACAAGTGGTGCTTACTACAATTACAATAATGATTCGAACATTGCTTTGATTTATGGTAAATTGTACAATTGGTATGCAGGCATTGATAATCGAAAGATCTGCCCTGTAGGGTATCATGTTCCTACACATGCTGATTATATCGTACTTGATTCGAACCTTAGTTCCTGGCAAAGTGCAGGTGGAGAATTGAAAGAGATAGGAACAGCGCATTGGTTATCGCCCAATACAGGAGCAACCAATTTCACCGGTTTTACTGCACTGCCCGGTGGAAGAGGTTTTGGAGCAGGAGCCTTTGCTTCGCTTCAGGGAAAATGTTATTTGTTGACCTCTACCCTAGCTGACGATACCTCTTTAATATGGGTGTGGAGCACAAGCTATAATAGTGCTTTGTTTGGTCCTGACTGGACATCAAAATTCGAAGGTTACGCCGTACGATGCATTTGCGATACTGCAGTAAATGGAATTATAGAAAACAGCCAAAAGATATTACTGAATATTTCCCCCAACCCCTTCACCCAATCCACCCAAATCACCCTGCCGCAAACCTACCACAGCATAACCCTCGAAGTTTACGACCTACAAGGCAAACTCATGCGGCAACATGCCTATGCCGATTGCGATAAAATACAACTCGAACGCCGCGGCCTACTGCCCGGCCTCTATTTCCTGAAACTTACGCTGGACGAAAAGTGGGTGCAGACGGGGAAGGTTGTTGTTAGTGAATAGGGGAAAACGAAAAGTGAATAATGGAAGAAGATTTTCTATTGTGTTCTATTGTGACTATTGTGGTGAAAAGAAATAATGGATAAATGGATCCGCCGCGGCGGATGGAAAGATGGATGGAAAAATGGAAAAATGGATAAATGGAAAAAAGGAAAAAGGATTTCTTTGTGTCCTTTGTGCCTTCTTTGCGTGCTTAGTGGTAAAAAAAATAACCACAATGTTCACAAAGAAAATTTACACTAAGCCCACAATGTTAGTTCCGCATAAACCATACAACAATAAAACAATTTAACCTTAATGCCGTATTCAACTCCAATCTTTCTTCTTCTGACTTCGGTCTTCCGACTCCGGTCTTCCGTCTCATTCTAAAAAAAACACTAACTTTACACAAAAAAGAAATATGAAATTCAAGATAGGCGACAAAGTAAAGTTTCTGAACGAAAAGGGTGGGGGAGTCATCAGCAAAATACTCAGCAACACCATGGTCCATGTGGCTATCGACGATGGTTTCGATCTGCCCGTCATGGCCAGCGACCTCATACTGATAGAAAGCAGCACCGCTGGCGAGCGTTTCTTCGAAGAGCATTACGACGTCAGTGTTCCCAAGCCCGCTACCCCGGCCGCCAAACCAGGCCGCAAAGCCTACGACATGCCCGAAGCCATTTATCTGGCGGTGGTCCCCGACGATCAGCAGCGCCTCATCATTGGCGGTGTGGAAGTACTGCTGGTCAACAACAGCGCCTTCGATATCATCTACACCGTTTTTCTCAAAGATAAGGACAAATATCTGGGCATAGATTATGGCAACATAGAGGCTTATTCCACCTCCAGCCTGCAGGTAGCCGACCGCGATCAACTGGAATATTTCGCCCAGGGCATGGTGCAGCTTTTGTTTTTTAAAGAAGAGGTTCACGATATCATTCCTCCTGTGCAGAAGGAGTTCCGCATAAAGATGGTGAAGCTGCTGAAGGAAGACAATTACGCCGAGAATGCCGTATTCCGCAACAAGGCCTACCTGCAAAAGGTGGCCGACCTGCCCGAACTGGCTTTGCCGAAAGATGCCGAAGCACAGCCACAGGTGCAGAAGATACCCGAATCTCAACTGAAGCGCGAATCCATGATCAAAAAGCACCGCATTGATGATGAATTTGCTGAGGTCGATCTGCATATAGAGGCCCTTTGCGAGAAACCCAACGAACTCCGCAGCCACGAAAAGATGCAGATACAGCTCGATTATTTCACCCGCTGCCTCGAGAGCGCCATAGCCGAAAACTATAAAAAGCTCATTTTCATACACGGCGTTGGGGCCGGCATTTTAAAACTTGAGCTAACCACTATCCTTCAGCAATACGAATTCCTCGAATACTTCGACGCCTCCATAGCCAAATACGGCATAGGAGCCACGGAGGTGTTGATACATCAGAGGAAGGAGTAGCTATTAGAAGTCATTAGCTTCGCGTCATTATTGGTCATTTGCTACGCGTCATTATTGGTCATTTGCTATGCGTCATTTTTAGTCATTTGCTTCTCGTCATTTAAAGCAATTAATGACTATTAATGACTATTAATGGCTATCAATGACAATAAATGACCATCAATGACTATGAATGACTATCAATGACAATAAATGACCATTAATGACCATCAATGACTTTAGAAGTACAGGTAATGAAACTTAAACTGCCCCTTGGTATTATATTCCAGGGTAGGGAAAGGGATTTTGACGGCATTCAATGCCAATAGCAGCACCTTCACAAATTTTGATTTGGTTCGTATCACCGAGAAATCGACATCCAGCGACAAATAGAACTGACGATATCTTTGATAATCGCCTAACCTATCGCCGGCCTGATTAAACTGAGGATTTTCCGTGCCGCCCAGCATGCCCTCGGCTCCATAGCCCACGGCCAGGCTGATCCATCGGGGGAAATGCGACTTTTTAGGAACAAACACCGCCGAACCCATCGACATCCAAAAGGTGAGGCCGTTATAGTCTTTCAATATCCTTTGCACACCATTGTCGCCCAGCAGTTCGGGGCGCATATTGGCGAATTGGGTTGGATGATACGACATCTTCATTTTGATATACTGCCTTTGCCACACCAGCTGTTGCACCATAAAAAAAGAAGTGCCGGCAATGTTGGCGGTCATATCCGAAAGCGAGAATCCCCATCCTGTCGAATAACCGTCCAAAACTTCAATGGTGGTCATATAGGCCAGACTAGCAAACCCGGCATAAAGCACGGCCGGTTTGTGTTTCACCCCCGACCATCGGTACGAATAAAAACAAAAATTGGCAATGGTGCTGGCAGACATACCGTGAGCCACCTTGTCCATTTGAAGCCATTCCTTGCTGTCGTCGAAAAGATGAAAATCCGATTTAGCGTATTTGCTGTACCAAAGCTGGTTGAGGCCGAGCATGGTGGCCACATAAAGCGAACCTTCCACAGTGAGGGCGGTGGTCAGTCGTTTGGGTTTTAGCTCAGTTGGGAATTTGAAAGGATTCCTGTTGCGGAAGTCCTGTTCAAAATTGAACTTGGGGGCTTTCGTAGTGTCGGCAAATATCCTGACCGTATCAGCCTTGCTAATGCTATCTTTCGTTTGGGTGCTTTGTGTGCCAACCTGGGCGTGGACCATGGTAGCGAAAGCAAGGCAAAACGTGAAAAGAAAGAACCGAAGCAGGCATTGTTTAAACAAAATGTCAGGTATTTTCAAAAGGTTTTAAAATCTCTTTTACATTACTGATGACGCCACTTAACAGCAAAGGTTGACTTGATTCGGCAATAAATCTCAGGTAGGGCTCGGTGTTCGACATGCGAATGTTGAACCACCAATACTGATAATCCACCCTGTAACCATCAAAATCCATGAACGAAATTGGTTTGTCTGTTTCGTTGAAAAATTTAAGCACAGCGTCCATAGCTTCCTGCTTCTTTTTAATTTTAAAATTCATTTCGCCCGATGATGTGTAATTCGAAATGTTCTTCATCAGAGCCGAAAACGAAATGCCCTTTGCCTTCATCTTGGCCAGCACATCCAGCACCAGCAAACAAGCCAGTATGCCCGAATCGGAATAGTAGAAATCTTTGAAATAGTAATGTCCGGCATACTCTCCGCCAAACAATCCGTCCAATTCCTTCAGGCGCGGAGCCGCATAGGCCCTGCCCACCCGCCAGGTATTGATCTTGTAACCGAACTGTGCAATATACTCGCCAATGGCTTTCGAACTGCGGATATCCTGCAGCACGTTCACATCTTTATGGCCCTTTTCGTGAAAATAATGAGCCAAAACGGCAATGATCAGATCGGGCGAAATGAAACGGGCGTGCTCGTCGACGAACATCACCCGGTCGGCATCTCCATCGAAAATGATACCCAAGTCGGAACCGTTTTTGAGCACATGTTCTTTTAAAGCCACCAGGTTTTCTTCCACCAGCGGATTGGCCTCATGATTGGGGAAGGTGCCGTCGAGCTCGAAAAATAAATAGGATGGGGTATTTCCCAGCAGTTCCCTGATGAACAACGATGCCATACCATTCGAACAATCGAGGCTGATCTTCAGGTTGCCGAAATCAGGACGATACGATTGCAAAAAAGCAACGTAATCGCAATGTTTATCAAAGTTGTGTATATTTCCCTTGTTAGCCACAGGCACAGGGATCTCGGTTTTTATCTTTTGTTCCAGAATATTCAGGCCGGAATCATAACCTACCGGAAAAGCATTGGTGCGCGAAATCTTCAGTCCGTTATATTCCTTACCGTTGTGCGAAGCGGTGATCTGCACCGAAGCATCGAAACGGAATTTGGCCGTGGTCCAGTAAACATAAGGAGTGGTGGCCAGGCCCAGATCGTACACATCGGCACCGGCATCGGTAATGCCCCGGGTAAGATATTCGTAAATCTCGGGCGAGGAAGTTCTCACGTCGCGCCCCACCAGTACCTTATCTGTATTCAGAAGTGCAGGCAGAAAAAAACCTATTCTATACGCATCTTCCTTATCGAAATCGACATTATAAACCCCGCGTATATCGTACGCTTTGAATGCTCCCATGGTCTGATCTTATAAAGGTTCTTTCAAAAAAGCGCGAATATCTTCGAAATACTTGTTCTTGTCTTTCGAAAAGGTTTCTGCCGCATTCACACCTTTAATCGTTATGGTTTGGGTGCGGGTCTTCTGAACTTTGTTGAGTTCTTTCATCACAGCTACCGAATAAACAGGCTCGGTTTCGCCAGCAATAATCAGTGCATTGTAGATCATAGTTCCTTTTGATTCCAGGGCGTAGTAAGGCTCCAACATATACTTATTGAATCCCAGAGGCAGCAAAACGTCTTTTCCTGCATAGTCCTTAATGTTCTTTTTGATGCCTTCCAAAGTAGAATAAGGCGAATCGGCTATCACTTGGAATATCTCGTCTTTTTTGCGGCTGCAGCCCACACTGATGGATAATCCGGCGCCCATTTGTTTTCCCCACAGATCGACAATCTTCATTTTCGAATGGTATTTGCGCACGTAATCTATCGCACCATTCAGGTCCTTTTCGAACTGGGCATAAATAAAGAAATTATTGTTGATGGTGAAATCGGCGCTTTCGCCATAACCACGGTAATCGTAAGTAAGCACATTGAATCCCAGTGTCACAAAATTACTGGCAATCTCAATCAGGTCGCCCATATTTCCGTCGCCGCTTCCGCTGAGTATGATCATTTTCAGCGAAGGCTGTTGGGGTTTATACAACCATCCTTTTAAAACGAGGTTGTCGGAGGTAGTTATAGAAACCTCTGTATAATCCAGACCAAAATCACCAGGTTTGGCAGTATAGGTTTTCGATGGGTTCAGTGAGTAACCGTAAACGGCAGTTAACAGCAGCAATGTGCTGATCAGAATTTTTCTCATACAATTAAATTTATTTTTTTTCTCTGCGGGCAAATTTCATACCTTTCTGTTGGTAAAAATACTTAATTTCTTAAATTCGACTATCTGTGGATCTTTAATTTATTAAGGGCATTATGATATTTTTGAGCATTTACGGCATGTTGGGCACCTGTTTCAGCAAAATTATGATAGCCCGAAAAATCTAAAAAAAAAAAAAAAAATATGTAGTCGTGTTTTTCGTAATCCAACACTTTTTCTACTACAAAAGCTTCCGGCAAGCAGATAGGGCCCGGAGTCAGGCCTAAGTTTTTATAGGTATTATAGGGTGATTCGGTTTGCAATTGATAATTCAGCAGGCGTTTGATGGAGAAATCGCCCAAAGCAAATATAACTGTAGGGTCGGCCTGCAGAGGCATTTTCTTTTCGATGCGGTTGAGGTAAACACCAGCCACCTGCGACATTTCGTCTTTCTTTTTGGTTTCCTGATAAACAATGGAGGCGAGAATTACCACTTCGGTAGGTTTCAGGCCCATATCAGCAGCTTTTTGTTTGCGGCTTTCGTTCCAGAATTTCTGATAATGATCGTGCATTTTCTCGAAGAACTTTTCAGCCGGGGTATCCCAAAACATTTCATAAGTATCGGGCATGAAAATGCACATCACATTTTCCGTGTTGAACCCATACTTTTTCAGGAAGTCTTCATCATTCAGCAGGTTTATCAGCGAAGCCGAATCAGCCTCTATCTGTTTTCCTATTCTTCCGGCAAACTGCTTTTTGGTTCGTATATTATTAAAGGTGAGTTTTACCGCTTCCTGCCGGCCCGAACGCAACATATTGATGAGCTCGTTGTTGCTCATGTGATTCTTCAGCAAATAACGTCCCGATTTCACTTTAACATTATAGCCTTTCTTTTCGCAAAGCCACTCAAAGGAGGCCTTATCTATAATGTAGTTTTCCTGGTAAAGTATTTTCTTTACGTCATCAAAACCTGAGTTCGTGTGAATATAAAGGTAGGTGGTTTCTTTGTTACCCAAATCAACGTTGGTGCGGTAGATGAGGTTGTAGTATTTATACCCGACTGCCATGCCGCCTATCAGCAGAACAAGGATGAGTGTGAGTATGCCCCGAACCAGATTTTTGCGGGAGCTGTGTTTTTTTCCTGAGTTTTTACTTTTCTTGGTTTTTCCGGTCATAGTTCATCGGTTGATCAATTGGAGCATAATTTCATCCTTCCATTCATTCTTATAAAAAATCCAGTCTTTTTTCACTCCGCAGGAAACGAAACCGTGATGTTCGAAAAGTTTAAGGCTTGTACGATTATCCACAGAAATATTGCAAAACAGCTGATGCAGGCCCAGAACAGTAAATGAATGTTCGATAAGCAGCGATAGCGATTCCGAAGCATAGCCTTTATGCTGTTCTTCAGCAATGATTATGATTCCTATTCCGGCTCTTTTGTGCAGTGGATCATATTCAAAAAGATCGATACACCCAATTTTTTTAGGCTCGTTTGAATCGGTTGATTCTATGATCAGTCTGAGTTGTTTCTGAGTAAATAGGTCGTTCTCTGAATTCAGCACAAATTGTTCAATTGCATAGCGCGAATAAGGAGCCAGGGTATTGCTGACATGCCAGTTGGCAGGGTCATTCTCCAATTGAAAGATAAAATCAATATCGGAAGGCTCGAGTGCGCGTAACAGAACTTTGGAGGATCGCATAAGCTATATTTCTATCTGGCCTGTGTAAACAAAGGTCGCGGGACCTGTCAGCCAAACATTATGGAATGAATTTCCGTTTTTCTGAAAAGAAACCTTAAGATTCCCACCACGGGTAGTGATGTCAAAATCTGTCAGGCCCTTAATGAGTGATGCCGCAATAGCCGATGCCGTAACTCCGGTACCGCAGGATAAGGTTTCATCTTCTACCCCTCTTTCGTAAGTCCTGACATAGAGTTTGTCTTTTTGGAATTCCACAAAATTCACATTGACGCCGCCTGGGGCAAAGGAATGACTATAGCGCAGTTTTTTTCCTGTAATTTTTATATCTATGCTGTCAGCATGGTCAACAAACTTTACGAAATGCGGCGAACCTGTATTTAACAGGTAGCCTCCATCGATTTCTTTCACCTGATCTACATCCGATAATTGCAGACGAACCTGTGTAATGTTATTAGCCGTATTAAGTATCTCAGAATGATGTTCGCCGTCAATGGCATGAAAAGCGAGAATTTTTTTTGGTGCAAAATTATGATAATAATAGGCTGAGATGCATCGCCCGCCATTGCCGCACATGCTTCCTTCTTTGCCATCGGCATTAAAATACTTCATGGAAAAATCCAGAGATTGGTGTTCCGAGATCAGCATGAGACCATCGGCTCCTATGCCCAATCGTCTGTCGCACAGAAAATGAATCCACTGAGTATCCTGAGAGAATTCCCCGTTCCTGTTATCAATTATGATGAAATCGTTCCCGGCCCCGTGGTATTTCGAAAAACTAAGGGTCATAAAGAATTCAGTTCTTTTATAAAAGCGCTGCTTTTTACGGGAGTAAATGATTTGAAATCGTCGGTGGGGTCTATCAGGTAATATTCTTTGTTATACCTGATGAAGAGATCAATGTCGTGGCCTACCAGCGAAAGATTGTTGAATTCGAGCAAGCCAAATACTACCAGCTTGACATCGTCAAATTTATAGCCTTTATAATTAATTGGAGAACGCCAGAATTCCACCCTGATATTTTTGGGGTCCTTTTTATGAGAATTTCTTTGGTCAGTGAGCACAGAATCCAGTTCATAAGAGTCATTTGCACCCTGATATTGTCCTGCCACTTTTACCAATCTCGTAAACAAAAGCTCATCTTTTGAGATGACAATATTGTCATACGATTTCCCCAGATCAGCGGTATCAATGGTTTCGTTTTGATAAAGTGCTATCAGTTGCTCCAGAGTAAGTGTGGTAGAATCCAGTTTCAGGCTGTCGATAAAGGTATCGGGTATCTTGTACTTAATAAGGTGCGACTTGTATTTTTCTTTTAAGGAGAGTTTGTTTGCTGTCAGATTGGTATTGACATTTTGATTGGAATTGTCATTTTCCGTGATGCTTGTTTCTTTTTCGGTGACATTTTTCTTTTGAATTTGCCACCAAATGATGCCGCCACCCACAAAAAAACCAAGAACCATTCCTAGTAAGAGGTAAATTACTTTGTTAACTTTGTAACTCATGGGACATTAAATTCGTTGAAACGATAAAATCTTTTGCAAAGATAGTAATAAAATAAGCAAATAGTATTAACATTTTTTAACAAATACCCTACAATATTAACTTTTTTTGTTCGTTTTGCATCTTTGTCAGAAAAATGGCTACGGTACAAAATTTGATGTAAAACTTCCCAAAAAAAAATAAACTATGAAAAAAAGTGTTTTAACCATTGTTGTCGCAGTAATCAGCAGTTTGATTACAGTTTTTGCATTTCGCTTCATCGATCGTAAGACTTACGAGAAACAAACCTATTTTGAAAATCAGCTTCCGGTGCATCAGGCATCGTTGACGGGTGGTTCTTATCCTGTCACGGGTCCGGATTTTGTTACAGCAGCCGAGAAAACGGTACATGCTGTGGTGCATATCAAGACCCAGTATAATTATAAGAACTCATACTACGATCAGTATTTCGGTTACGATCCGTTTTTTAATTTCTTTCAGCGCCCCAACGGAAATCAGACATTTCAGGCTGCCGGCTCGGGCGTTTTAGTCTCGGAGAACGGATATATTGTCACCAATAATCATGTGGTCAGTGATGCTTCCACGATAGAGGTTACTCTTAATGATAAAAGAACTTACACAGCCAAATTGATAGGCTCCGACCTTGGAACTGACCTTGCTTTGATCAAAATTGAGGAATCCGGCCTGCCCTATATTACTTATGGAAATTCGGATGCTGTTAAGGTTGGTGAGTGGGTGCTGGCGGTAGGAAATCCTTTTAACCTGACCTCTACAGTTACCGCGGGTATTGTGAGCGCCAAAGCGAGAGACATTAATATTCTGGGTGACAAAACTTCCGTAGAATCCTTTATTCAAACAGATGCTGCAGTGAATCCTGGCAACAGCGGAGGTGCATTGGTCAATGTGGATGGAGATCTGGTGGGTGTCAATGCTGCTATTGCTTCCAACACCGGATCTTATACCGGATATTCTTTTGCTATTCCTTCGAATATTGTGAGAAAAGTTATTGCCGATCTGATAGAATTTGGGCAGGTACAAAGAGCTTTCATGGGAATCAATTTCTCGGATATCGACAGCGATCTGGCCAAAGCCAAAGGAATAAAAGTGATCAAAGGAGTGTATGTTGTTTCGGTTTACGAAAGCAGCGCATCTGCCAAAGCAGGGATCAGCAAGGGAGATATTATTACTAAGATCGACGGAGTTCCTTTGAACAGCCAGTCGGAACTAAAAGAGATACTGATACGTCACCGTCCGGGGGACAAGATCGAGGTTACATTGTTGCATAATGATGTGGAGAGAACTACTTCTCTGATTCTTGAAAATCGTGAGGGTGGTACGGCAGTTCTAGCTCCGGGTGAAGGCTCAAATGTTAAAATGCTGGGAGCTACTTTTACTGACATAAGCGAAGATGAGAAGAACCGTCTGGGATTAGATTCCGGTGTGAAGATCTCGAAACTCGAAAAAGGAAAACTGGCTTCAGCAGGGATAAAAGAAAACTTTATTATTACCAGTATTGATAACAAACCGGTTAAATCAGCAGATGATGTCAACAAATATTTGTCTAACAAAAAAGGCGGTACCCTGATAGAAGGTGTTTACACCAACGGGATGCAGGCTTATTATGCTTTCGGATTGTAAGTTTTTATTGTGAATAGAAAATTATTTAATCTAACAGTAAATATATTGTCAAAATACCGAAAAAAAAGAGTACCTTTGTACCCCGATTTAATGAGTAATTCATAATCTGTTGATTTATAATTAAATATTCGCAAAAACGTTACTATGAGGCAATTAAAAATTACAAAATCCATCACGAATCGTGAAACAGCTTCCCTTGATAAATATCTGCAAGAGATTGGACGTGAAGAGCTCATTACCGCTGACGAAGAAGTGAAACTGGCGCAACTGATCAGATCAGGTAGTCAGGTTGCTCTCGAAAAACTTACCAAAGCTAATTTACGTTTCGTTGTTTCTGTTGCCAAACAATATCAAAACCAGGGTTTAAGCCTTCCAGACCTTATCAACGAAGGGAACCTGGGTCTGATAAAAGCTGCCAGACGATTTGACGAAACCCGTGGATTTAAATTTATCTCTTACGCTGTATGGTGGATTCGTCAGTCCATTTTGCAGGCATTGGCCGAACAATCACGTATCGTTCGTTTGCCTTTGAATCAGGTAGGCTCATTGAATCGTATCTCGAAAGAGATGTCGCGTTTGGAACAAAAATTCGAACGTCCTCCTTTGCCTGACGAATTGGCAGAGTCGCTTGATATTCCTCAGGAAAAGATCAGTGCCGTGATGAAAATATCCACACGCCACGTGTCTATGGATGCTCCATTGGCTCAGGATGAAGAAACCAAATTCATCGATGTTTACATGACCGAAGACGGTCCGAATACGGATAATGGTTTGATGTTCGAATCGCTGTCACGTGAGATCCAACGCTCTTTGTCTACCCTGACTGAGAAAGAAAGAGATGTTATCAACCTCTATTTCGGATTGGGAATGGCTCACGGACTTACACTCGAAGAAATTGCTACCAAATTTGACCTGACCCGCGAACGCGTACGTCAGATCAAAGAAAAAGCAATACGCCGACTGAAACATACCTCACGCAGCAAATTGCTGAAAGCATATTTAGGTCAGTAAACAATACTGAAAATATTTTGAAAGACCCTTCGCTTTTACGAAGGGTCTTTTTTATTTTCTGACGAAATTAACGGCCATTATCAAATTTGGTTTTCAATGTTTATCTTTGTTTCATGTTGAAGAAAGTATTTCTTTATTTTTTATTATCACTTTGGTTTTTTGATCTATCCTATGGCCAGCAGGTAGGTGCTGAAATGAATGGTTTGCAAGTCAGAAGTCATCACCGCATCGTTTCAAATAAGATCGATAAGGAAATTACGGAGTCCTCCGGTTTGATCTTTTTTGAAAAAGACCTTTGGACATTGAACGATGGGGGCAACCCTCCGTTTCTTTATAAAATAGATACCATTAGCGGAAAGATACTGAGACAGGTTTTTATTTCTAATGCGCTCAATAATGACTGGGAGGCGCTGACACAGGATGAAGATTGGGTTTACATAGGCGATTTTGGGAATAATTTAGGAAAGCGCCGCGATCTGCAAATTCTGAAGGTGTCGAAAAAGGATATGGTGAAAGATACGGTTCAGGCTGAAGTTATTCACTTTTCATATTCTAACCAAAGAGATTTTCAGCTTCCCATGAACGGACATAATTTCGATTGCGAAGCTTTTTGTGCGATAGGAGACAGCCTGTACCTGTTCTCGAAAAATTGGGCGGATCATAAGACCTTGGTGTATGCTCTTCCCAAATACCCCGGCAAATATATGATCAGTCCTGTGGATTCTTTTAATTCGGAAGGTCTTATAACTGATGCGGATTATGACGAAGATACCCGCACCCTGGTGTTGATAGGGTATGATATTAAAAAGGTTTGCGTGCATTCCTTCCTTTGGGTATGTAAGGATTTCAGCGGCCGGAATTTCTTTTCGGGAAAACAGAAGCGTGTAAAGCTGCATTTACTCTTAAAGCAAACAGAGGCTATAGCTCATGATCAGAATTCGGGATATTATTTTACCAACGAAATGATAAGAAAAAGCCTACTGCACATCAGGCCGAAACTCTATAAATTAAAACTGATACTGAATTAAGCAGGGAAAAGGAAGTTTCCAGAAAACAAAAAAGCCACCCCGCAAGCGGAAATGGCTTTTTGCATTATAACCAATTGTTCTTAGAGACTCTTTGCAGCTTCCAAAGCTTTGTCGTAGTCAGGATGTGAAGCAACTTCTTTCACATATTCTACGTAGCGAACCACTCCGGCTTTGTCGATAATGACAATGCCGCGTGACAGTAAGCGTAATTCGTCGATGAGGAAGCCATATTTTAAACCGAAATCGGTTTCTTTATGATCGGATAAGGTAACCACTTTGTCGATGCCTTCGGCTGCACAAAAACGTCCGAGAGCGAAGGGCAGGTCGCAGGAAATGGTAAGAATAATAACATCTTCCATTTTTGCTGCTTCTTCGTTAAAACGACGGGTCTGAGCTGCGCATATTCCGGTATCCACTGAAGGAACCACAGAAATTATTTTAATTTTTCCATCATAATCACTCAGTTTGTGAGGATGAAGGTCGTTTGCCAACACGGTAAAATCTTTTGCTTTGTCACCAACTTTTACCAATTCTCCGGTTAATGTGAGCGGGTTTCCGCCAAAAGTAATCATGCCTGTATGCTTTTCCATAATGTATTTTATTAATTTTGTGCAAAAGTAATCGTTTTTTCTCATTTAAGTATTCCTTTACCTAAAAAAAATTATGGCCTATTCCAGCCTGCAGAGTTTTGTACAACTTCTTGAAAAAGAAGGAGAGTTGATCAGGATTTCAGAATTTGTATCCCCCAAGCTCGAAATAACGGAGATTACCGACCGTATTTCGAAGAAAAACGGGCCCGCTATTCTATTTGAAAATACAGGGACAGGGTTCCCATTACTGATCAATGCCTTCGGATCGGAAAGGCGTATGTGCCTGGCTTTGGGCATCAGCAACCTGGACCAAGTGCAACAGGATATTGAGGAATTGTTCAAAAAGATTGCATCGCCGAAAAACAGTATGCTGGATAAGCTGAAAATGCTGCCGGCTCTGAAAGAAATAGCCTCGTGGATGCCCAAACAGGTCGGCCGTAAAGGTGCCTGTCAGGAAGTGGTGATGACGGAGCCCGATATGACAAAATTGCCGGTGCTAACCTGCTGGCCGCAAGATGGCGGTCCATTCGTGACGCTTCCTGTGGTTCATACCCAGGATCCGGTAAACGGAACCCGCAACTTAGGCATGTATCGCATGCAGGTGTTTGGCAAGGACCTCACGGGTATGCACTGGCATCTGCATAAGAATTCGGCAAGGCATTATAACGAATATAAACGCCTCGGCAAGAGAATGCCTGTGAGCGTTACGCTCGGCGGCGATCCCGCTTATACTTATTCGGCTACGGCCCCTCTGCCCGATAATTTTGATGAATATATTCTGGCCGGTTTTCTGCGCCGCAAGAAGGTGCAATTGGTAAAATGCCTCACCAACGACCTGATGGTGCCCGAAGATGTGGATTTCGTGATAGAAGGTTATGTTGACCCCACGGAAGAACTGATATTCGAAGGACCTTTCGGCGACCATACCGGGTTTTATTCGCTGGCCGATTATTATCCTAAATTTCATGTCACTTGTATCACTCACCGCCGAAATGCCATTTATCCGGCAACCATTGTAGGTATTCCGCCTCAGGAAGATGCTTATATCGGCAAGGCAACCGAACGTATCTTTTTAGGCCCTATCCGCCTTACCATGCATCCCGATGTAGAGGATATCCATATGCCAGTGGAGGGCGTTTTTCATAATCTTGTTATTTTTAAAACTCAACCATATTTCGACGGACAGGCCCTGAAAATAATCAATGGTTTGTGGGGAGCCGGTCAAATGATGTTCACGAAAGTGATACTGGCCGTGGATATGAAGGAGCCTCTGACCGATTATATGGCCCTGGCCCGCTACGTTTCGTCGAGAGTGAATGTTGACGAAGATATCATCATGTCGAAAGGACCCAGCGATGTGTTGGACCATTCGGCGCGTAAGTTTGCCTTGGCAGGCAAGTTGGGCATTGATGCTTGCGGAGAACCACAGGACCTTGAGCACGCTACACTGATTAATTGGGATAAAATTTCAGAAAGGTGTCCTGAAATTGTAAAAATTAATGAGTCACTGGTGCCACTCGGTATTTCATTACTTATTATCAGCATTAAGAAAAGCGACGATTTCTCTATGCTGGATCTTACGGATCGCCTTTCGGGTGAAGAAATGATAGAGAATGTGAAGTGCCTGGTGTATGTGGATGAAGCTGTTGATGTTTACGACCTGAAACTTGTCGCATGGTTGGTGCTGAATAATATAGACCCGACTGTAGATGTAGAAGTTTTTTTCAAGAGATTGCATATTGATGGTACAATTAAAACGAAGAAGCACGACCATTTTACACGCGACTGGCCCAATGTGATTGCTATGGACGAAACCATCATTAAAACTGTGGACGAAAAATGGAGTCGGCTGGGTTTGGGTGCCTTTATCGAATCGCCTTCGCTGAAATACCGAAAACTGATGCGGGGCGATGGGGCTTGTATAGAAGAGCTGGATTAGCTTTCCGATGACTGCTTGGCCTTTGGTTGAATTGCTCTATTGTTTTATTGTTAAATTGCTTTATTGCTGAAAGGCGAGGATGGTTTGCATACCTCATCTTGTCCTTCTGTACTATCATTTAACTGTACTGATTAACTTATTAATATCAGTGAGTCGCTCCGAGTATTCTGATCAATTTGATCGCCGCTGATTCGCAGATTAAATGAGCTAATAATTTGCGCAGAGCGTAAAATTTAAAATGAAATTTTAAATTTTACGAATATAATCTGTGAAATTTTTCCTTAAAATGAAAATCTGC
>CAZRFL010000009.1:58724-75702 GCA_964599365.1 uncultured Bacteroidales bacterium | reverse complement strand
GCAGCTACTTCACTGACACGGGCAGTTACTTCACTGACATGAGCAGCTACTTCACTGACACGAGCAGTCACTTCACTTGCACCTGCCAGTAATAAATTTGCCCTTACTAACAATTCAATAAATAGTAAAAAAAAAGGCAATGCAAAAGCATTGCCTTGTAGAATGTTTCAAAGAGCTCTATTGAGTTTTAGTAATTCTATGGTTAATCGTTTTATCGCCACTAATCAGCCTGATAAAATAAACTCCGTCCTTATAAGGTTTCAGGTCAATAGTCACGACAGGTTTCATATTTTTGATTCGCAGCAATTCTTTACCGATTATGTCGGTCAGAACGATCTGATCCATTACCGTATTGTTTAGTTTAATCGAAATATAATCTCGTGCAGGATTGGGATAAATCTCAATATTGCCCAGCGAATTTTCTTCAACACCGGTAATTACTATTACGACATTATGATAAACCGTATCGGAGTTGCAATTGTTGGTGGTGATAAGCATAACATTATAGTTGCCGCTGGTAGCGTACGTATGCGATGGATTGGTTGAAGTACTGGTGGTCCCGTCGCCGAAATTCCAAAGATAAGAAGTTCCGTTGGCAGAAGAATTCGTAAAGTTAACATTACCGCCTGCCTGACTGAAAGTAAACTGGGCTGCAGCAGGGGCGCTCAGAATGCTGGCTGTGACTGGTATGCGTGCAGAGGAACATGATGGAGATTGAATTTCCCAATCGTAGAAATAATAATATCGTATGCTTGGTGAGGCATTGGAGCCTGTGATGGAAATTTTGCCACCAATATCGTATGGAAAATTAATTCCGCTTTGGTCTCTCAACATGTTGGGATTGGTAGTAGTCGAACGAATTGACATACCCGTACCGACAGGAATATTGAAATTAAGGGTTATACGGCTCATATTTGCAGAAATATTAACAGTAACTGTTTGCAATACGGTTCCTGCACTTGAGTTTAATGTAAAAGTGCGGCTTCCGGCAGCCCCGGCATATACTTTTACGGACTTTAAAACAACAGGCGCAGTACAGTCGAATAAAAGCCAATAACCGTTGTTAGTATGCAGAGTTGCATCGCTGTTTGAATCGGGTTTTGCGCCGTATTCTAATGGAGGTATAATGCTTTGCTCGGCATAATAAGTTGAGGTAGTAGTTAAATTGGGAGTCAAAAAAGTATTTCCAGTATAAAGTAAATTTCCGGCAGTTGCTGCATCATACCAGTTGATGGTCCCACCAGCATTAGCCATTAGGGTTACCATCCCCGGTCCACAAATCGATCCGTTGAAGGTTTGCGGAGGTGTAGCTCCTACTGTAATATAAGACGTTTTTGTCTCGGCATCACTACCGCAAATTCCTGCGGAAGCCGTCAGCACTACTGTGTAGGTCCCTAAAGCAATATAACTGTGAGTAGGATTGGCAAGTGTACTTATACTGCCATCGCCAAAATCCCATGAATATGACAGAGCATTGAGACTATTGTTGGTAAACTGAACATTGGCAGGAGCTGAGCAAACCTGCAACACATCGCCTGAGAAATCGCTGCTGACAGGTAGGTTGGAAGCCGAATAATTTCTTGTTTTACTGTCGTTGGAAGTATTTTGATCGGTTCCGTTATTGGGCAATGATGTTGCCACTGAGAAAGTATATGTGCCAGCAGCAATGAGTATAGTCGGGAGAGTAACCGTAGCACTCTGACCAGTTGTTAAACTTCCGCTCCAATTAAATATCTGGGCACTACCTCCTGAAACCTGATATGTGATGCGCAAGGTAGATATAGTGTTGATGCCATTGTTGCGAATGACCACCTGGGGAGCTACATTGATGCCTGTACAATTATAAGTAGCTTCGGGAGTAGTAATGCCAACCAATTCGGCATCGAGGGCCACACTGGGAGCAGTTATTATGAGTGTCCCAATGTAAGGCTGTTTGTTTTGCTTGGTAACCACGACATCGAGGGTATCCGGAGTACTGATTGTTGTAAAATTAAGTGTAACCACTCCACCTACAGGAGCCAGATCGGCATCGAGCAAAACACCATTATGGGAAATGGCAACGTAGGCATCCTCAACCGTATTTACGACCAGTGAACTGATACCAACATTCTGAGGACTTGTGTATGCCACAGTCATAGGATCCGGAATAGAAAAATAGGTCATCACAGCAGGGTCACCCATGAGGTGATAAATCTCCCAATAATACTTCTTCAGGGTCGAGGCACTTGATTCAACCGCTAGGTTTCCCGCATATACCATTTGATCATTGGTGTAATACCATGAAGTTTTCGGCTCGGCATGATCGTGAAACATACGGTCGTATCCACCCAGATTGGCAGCATCGTAAGTCGGATTCAATACAATGCTGCTCCTATTGCCAACGCCCCAATAATAATCTTCGTCCCAATAGGAATTATTGGATCCACCAATATATCCCAAAGCCCCTTTATTGGCTGTGCGTAAAAGTGCTTCACCGAAACATTCGGTATCGCTAAAAGTATTGGTCAGGCAACAATTACCCACCATAAGTCCGTATTGGTGGGCATTATTCATAGCAGCAATATTTGTCTTGGAGAAGGTAGGATCGGCCCAGCCATCGGAACTTCCATGAGCAGTATAATTGGCATAGCCAACCCCCTTGCCTATTTCAGTTAAAATGGCGGCATCTTCGTTGCCCGAGTTTGGATAAAGATGGGTATAAGAGAATATACCGTGAGCAGCATTGAAATAATTGGCTGTTCCGTAATTGATCTGCCCATTTGCCCAAACAGGTCCATAACTAGCATCGACTCCACCAATCATAACCACAGTATCGAGATAAGCAGGATTCGGCATAAGGTATTTTTCGTACTCAATGGTTTTGTCGATCTGAGGCTGCAATTGGGCCAAAGTGGTTGCCGAAAAACGCCCATAATACATGTCGGGAATATAATCGGAGGTCCCGTTCATGGTGCAATAATACAGGTCAGTCTTATGAGAATATCCACTGATGGTAGTCGGATTGGTAGGTATCTGCTGTATGTCTCCCACCAATAAAACAAAGGTAGGTGCAGGATCGGAAGTGGTTCCGCTATTATAAAGAGTGGAAAGATAATCTTTTACGGTAGCTATCGTAGGCACAGACGAATAGTACTGTTCAATAACATTAAATCCCTTTTGACGTTTCCATTTTACAAAGGGTTGCATGGCGGCCTGAAAATTCAGAGCCGTGGTTGAATACCCCACAATGACATACTTTACAGGATATTTTGTAATGACATCCTTAGATGCGGGTTGTTTATGATTGATTAGGTTGCTAAGAGAAGATTCGAAATAAGGAGAATAATATTTCTCTTTCATTTGCTCGGTCAGGGCAACATCAGGATGTTTGAAAACCACTTCGAAAACCAATTCGTTATAAACCTTGAGAATATTGCTCACCGGATTATAACGGAAAGGTGAAACGGTTAGGTTTCCCACCTGCACCCCACGCATGATTCCTGCGGAAGAAACGGATACCATTTCGGGATCGTTAAACGCATTGGTAGTATAAAAAGCCTGATCATAAACGAAAGGTATTTCATTCTCGTTTGCGCTTTTTGAAACCGAGGGTTGAGCCGGAATGATCTTTTGAGAAATGCCGATCTCATTAAACTTGATCTGTTGCTCCTTATAACTGATAATATTAACCCTAACTTCAGCCCCGTAAGGAATTTCAATTAATTTACCCAGCACAGGCAACTGAGGTTTGCCTGCATCGTAAATTTTAGAAAAACCCTGGACAGCCAATTCAATAAAACTACCCTGAGAAGTGCTAACAGGAATAGTCCTGATTTTGTCGTAGCTGGCTTTAATTTTAATCTTGTAGGGACTTTGCTCCAAAACTGTGAAATTAGTTTTGGATGAATTCAGCTTAATTTCGGTTTGTGCAAAAGCATTTACCACTATAACCAAGAGCAAGAAAAGAAAAGAAAAGTAACTTTTTTTCATTTTGTATTATTATTAATCTATTTGACTGAAAATTAATTGAAACAAATATAAAAATAATTTTCTCAATGCTAATTATTAAAGCGAAATTAACACATTATTAACCCTAAAGAAAGTTGTGTGTGTTTTGTTGTAATCGCTCAGGAATATAAAAAAAAGTATTTCAAACTTCATTAAGAATCAATTACCCACTAATTCTTTCTAATTCAAGAGTAAAAAACAAGTAGTTCCGACATTTAGTTTATCTTTGCACCTCGAAAAAAAACAACCTTACTATATGAATAAAGGCACGATCAATACCATTTTAGGCATTCTCATCATTTTTGGTATTTTGATAGGGTATAGTTTATGGACTGCCCCTTCGAAAGAAGAACTTTTGAAACGTAAAATGCAACAAGATTCTTCAGTAGCAGTTCAAAAGAACCAAATTATCAGCGACTCCATTGCAGCAGAAAAGAAAAAAAATCTTAGCGTTACAAAAGATTCGACAAAAACCATTACAAAGAAAGACTCAATTGCGGTTGTATTGCCCCAAAAGGATTCTTTAGCAAACACTTTACAGTTTGGACAGTTTTCGGGTTCAGCTAAGGGCGTAAATAAACATTACATCATTGAAGATTCGCTGGTAAAGATCAAATTTGCAGCCAAAGGAGGCGGAATTTCATCTGTTGAGTTGAAAACTTACAAAACCTTTGATAAAAAGCCTCTGATACTTTTCAACACTGACACTTCTAATTATAATATTGAATTTTTCTCTGACAATAAGAATATTAACACAGGGGGACTGTATTTCGAGCCTTTTTGGTATAACCAGGCATTTGAAGGAAAAGATTCAGTTTCTATCAAAGGCAATGACTCTGTAAGCTTTGGCATGAGACTTTATCCATCCTTAGATTCGATAAAGGATAAGACCAGATACATTGAGTTTCTCTATGTGGTAAGATCCAACGACTATATGATGCATTTCACCATCAACATGGTGAACATGAAAAATATTATTGCGCAGAACAACACCTATCTAGCTTTCGACTGGAGACTACATCTGACACAACAGGAAAAGAGTGTATCCACAGGAACATCCAGTGAAGCAGCCAATACCAGTGTGTACTTTAAACCCAATGACGATAAGGTAGATTATCTGAACGAAACAAAGGATGAGAAACGGGAAAAAGTTCCCAATTTGAAATGGGTGTCTTTTAAACAACAATTCTTCTCAGCCACTCTTATTTCAGGGACACCATTTTTAAGTGGAAATTTAGAAACCATAGAAAGAAAGGACACTATCTTTCCACGCTATCTGAAAAGTTTAAGTGCCTCTTTAACCTTGCCCTACACAGTCTCAGACAAGTTGAGTTATCCTATGTCGTTCTACTTCGGACCGAATAAATATAAGACTTTACGATCATACGATCTTGACCTGGAAAGACAGATTCCCTTAGGTTGGAGTTTCTTTTTACTGGCCTGGATCAATCGTTATGCCGTGATTCCTATTTTCGACATGTTAAGCGCAACCGGAATGAATTATGGCATCATCATTCTTATACTTACTATTATCCTCAAGATAGTTCTGTTGCCGATTGCCTACAAAACCTATATGTCGAGTGCACGAATGAGGGTTCTGAAACCTGAGGTGGATGAGATAGGGCAAAAATTCCCGAAAAAGGAAGACGCCATGAAAAAACAGCAGGCAACTATGGCATTGTACAAAAAAGCCGGCATCAATCCTATGGCGGGTTGTATTCCCATGCTGCTGCAGATGCCTATCTTGATCGCCTTGTATCGTTTTTTCCCTGCTTCTATTGAACTTCGTCAGGAGAGTTTCCTATGGGCCACCGACCTTTCGAGTTATGATTCAATATGGAACTTCCCCAATGGGTTCAGCATTCCTTTCTATGGCGACCACGTGAGTTTGTTCACCCTACTGATGACCATTTCGACCATCTTCTATACCAAACTGAATAATGACATGATGGCCGGAACCAATCAACAGCCGGGTATGAAATTTGTCATGTATGCCATGCCTGTTATGTTCCTCGGATTCTTCAACAATTTTGCTGCCGGCTTGAGTTATTACTATTTACTAGCCAACCTTATCACCTTCCTGCAAATGTTTTTGTTTAGGAAATTTGTTAACGAAGAAAAGATACACGCCCGCATTCAGGAAAACAAAAAGAAACCAGTAAAGGTTTCCGGTTTTCAGAAGAAGCTCACTGAAATGGCAAAAAAAAGAGGTTATAGCACCAAATAATAAGGTGGTTCTCTCTTTTTTCGCTTATCTTATTTTATGAAATCAAAAGCCAGTGTTGTTTTTATTAACTGGGCTATACTGATCACTTTGGTTTTAGTCTGGGGTAGCTCATTCATCCTTATGAAAAGAGGATTGGAACACTATACCCATCAGCAAGTGGCCCTGTTGAGGATTTCAATTACCTTCCTGTTTTTGTTGCCTTTTGCGATCAAATCCATACGCAAGGTAAATGCGAAGAAACTTGGATTGATGGCAATCGTTGGAATTATCGGGAACGGTATACCGGCTTTTTTGTTTGCAAAAGCACAAACCGGGATCGATAGCTCGCTGGCAGGAATATTAAACTCTGTCACCCCCTTGTTTGCTTTGATCATTGGGGTGATATTTTTTAGAAGTAAGGCCAAATGGTATAATGTGCTGGGTGTTTTTTTAGGCCTGGCCGGAACTGTGGGTTTGATGAGCGTGAGCGGCAACAAATCGCTGGAGTTTAATCTTGGTTATGGCATTTATATTGTCATTGCCACCCTATTGTACGCCATAAACCTGAATCTGGTGAAAAGCTACCTGAAAGAAACGGATGCCGTTACCATAACATCATTCGCTTTTTTAACAATTGGAATCCCTGCCTTGATCTATTTGTTGGCTATGACGGATTTCGTGACCGTTATCCGGATGAGACCCGATGCACTGGAAGGACTCGGATACATAGCTATTTTGGGTATTTTCGGTTCAGCCATCGCGGTTATTCTTTTTAATAAACTCATCAAGACCTCCGGTGTGTTGTTCGCTGCCTCCGTAACTTATTTGATGCCCATAGTAGCCGTTTTCTGGGGAATAGCCGACGGCGAACGTTTTGAAGCAGTCTATATTCTTTGGATTATGGTGATTCTGCTCGGAGTTTTTCTGGTAAACTATACCTTCCAAAAATCATCCGGTAAAAACATAAGCGGATAAGAAATATTTTTACGTATTTTTGCAGGAATACAATGCTATGGGAACCATTTCGCTGCTATTATCGCCCTATAAAACTTTTTGCGCTGTTTGTGCCATACTGTTGAATTGCGGCAAAAAAGGCAAGGTATATCTTATCAAAGCAAAACACAATCTACCTTCTTCGGTAAGTATTGGTGATGTAAGGATCATCGGAAAAAACTTCAGCATTGGCGACCACAGCTATTTCAACAGCGGGCATATGGCTTCGGCTCCCGATGCCAAAATAAGCATAGGTAAATGGTGCGCCATTGGACACAATGTAACCATACTGGCCATAACACATGACACGGGTATCCCAACCGGAGATGAGGATAGAAGACCTTCCAAAAAAGGGGATGTGATCATCGAAGACGGAGTGTGGATAGGAAGCAATGCCATCATTACCCCCGGCGTCACAATTGGGAGACAGGCAGTCATTGGCGGAAATTCTGTGGTGACGCAAAACATCCCACCCCATATGGTGGCGGCAGGAATTCCCTGTAAACCACTTTTTGCGAAAAGCGAAGAAGAGATACAATTACACAACGAATTAATCAAATAGAAAACTACATGAAAATACTTATTACAGGCGGTGCAGGATATATAGGCTCGATGATAACGAATGTGGCACTGCAGAACAACATACAGGTGAAAGTGATCGATTGTCTGTGGTTCAATCAGGCAATTCCTTTGATACATTATAGTAACCCCAACTACGAATTTGTTCGTGGCGATATATGCGATACCGATCTTCATGAATCATTATTGCGCGATGTGGATTTTGTGATTCATTGTGCGGCAGTAGTGGGCGATCCTGCCAGTAAATTGTTTCCCGAACTGACCCAAAAGATCAATTATGATGCCTCCATTGCCCTGTTTAACAAGGCAGTTGCCATGCAGAAAAAAGGCTTCATCTTTTTCTCTACCTGTTCCAATTACGGTTCGGTAGAAGGAATTGCCACTGAAGAATCGGAATTGAAGCCTCTTTCGTTATATGCCGAGACCAAAGTTCATACCGAACAATATATTATTGATAACCACAAAGACCTCGATTATATTGTTTGTCGTCTTTCCACGGTGTACGGAGTGTCGCCCCGTATGCGTTTCGATCTTACCGTAAACGATTTTACTTTGAATGCCTACCGCAAAAAATATCTGGATATCTTTCTGCCCGAATCTTACCGCCCCTACATTCATGTATTCGATCTGGCCAATATCATTCTGAATCTGCTTCAGAATTTCGATAAGGTTAAAAACAATGTCTTCAACCTGGGCTTCAAGGGCGAGAATTATATGAAAATTGAGATAGCCGATGCAGTGCAGAAACATATTGATGGGGTGAAGATAGACATACTGAAAGAAGGCGGCGATCTGCGCGACTACAAAGTCGATTTTTCGAAACTGTATTCTTATTTGGGATTAACCAACCTTTTCAACGTAGAAGCTTCGGTTAAGGAGATAGTAGAAATATTGCAGGCGAAGATCATCACCGATTTTGATCAGCCGGTGTATTATAATACCACTCCGAATTTATAAAATTAAAATTTCATTGCACATGAAAATTCAATATAACAAGAAGGTATGCATCGTAGGAACCGGAGGTTTCGGAAGAGAAACCCTTTGCTGTTTAATCGATAGTCTGGCTGCTCAGAATTTAAAAGCTGCCGACATTGCTTGTTTTATGGTTGCCGATCAGGATTTTCAGGAAAAAACGGTTATGGGAATCCCTGTTATTCCGCAATCGCAATTTGAACCTGATAAATATGAAGTTCTGGTAGGAATCGGTGATTCCAAAACCCGAAAGAAAGTTGTTGAAGGATTACCTGCCGGAACCAAATTTACGACAGTGATACATCCCAATGTAGTCATGTCCGATTGGGTTGAAATAGGAGAAGGAAGTATAATAACAGCCGGAACTATCATTACCTGCAACATCAAGATAGGCAAACATGCTCAACTCAACCTTCATTCCACAATAGGACACGATTGCGTGATCGGTGATTATTTCACTGCCGGACCCGGCACCAATGTCAGCGGGATTTGCACATTTGGGAATAATGTGTATTTCGGAACCAATGCTTCCGTGAAACAAGGAATAAGCATTTGCGATGATGTGGTAATAGGAATGGGCAGTGTGGTTACGAAGAATATTACTGAACCCGGAATTTATGTGGGAAGTCCTGCAAAAAAACTTGAAAAATAAAAATCTAAACCAATGAAAGCAGTAATCTTAGCCGGAGGATTGGGCACACGTTTGAAACCATTTACGGATGTGATTCCCAAACCGCTTTTGCCTCTGGGCGAAAAATCAGTACTCGAAATACAGTTGGCCCAAATGCGCAAACATGGATTTGACGAAATCTTTCTGGCAGTGAATTACAAAGCAGAATATATTCAGTCGCATCTGGGCGACGGCGAAAAGTTCGGAGTGAAACTGCACTACAGCATGGAAGAAAAACCCCTGGGAACCTGCGGCCCTATCACCCTGTTGAAGGATCAACTCACCGAACCCTTCCTGCTGATGAACGGCGACATTTTGACCAAGGCCAATTTTTCGGAACTCTACAGTTTCGCCTGCCAATATAAAGAATCAGCTGTGACTATCATTACCAAAGTGATCACCACACCATTCCGTTTCGGCAATATTTCGTCCGACGGGGTATATGTAACCGGGGTTGACGAAAAACCCGACCTGAAGTTCGAAATACTCAGCGGCATGTATATTATGAAACCGGCCATCTTCGACCTGATTCCACACAACGAATACTACGGTATGGATACCATGATCAAAAACCTATTGGAGAAAAAACATCCCATCACCAAGATCATCACCAAAGACTACTGGCTGGATATAGGCGTGGTGGAAGATTACGAAAAAGCCCGCGAAATATACGACACCCATTTTAAGGAAGAATAAAATGAACGTACTGTTGGTTGGAATGAGCAACCGTAACTTTTTGCCCGATCTCCAACATAATTTACGTAATCAAAACATAACCGCCGACCTGTTAGACTTGCTGGAAGGATATTTCATCGATTCCAACGGAGTTAAAACCAATTTTGGCAAGAAAATTATCTCAAAAAACTTCCTCTCCAAGAACCTTCAGTTATACCTTAATTTCCGCAAGGCGTTTACTTTGCTTTCGAAAAATAAGGAGGCCTACGATATCTGCAACCTTCATTTTATGGATGTGCGGTATTTTTTCTTTCAAAGAAAACTGGCCAAGCTTTCACAAAAACTGGTGATCTCCATTTACGGTTCCGATTTTTATAAGTACCGGAAATTCTCCTTCCTGCAAAAACCTTTCTATCGCAAAGCAAAACGCATTACTTTTTCCAACGATTCTACCCTGGAGGCTTTCGATGCCTTTTATCAGAAACAATTTCACGACAAACTGCATTTGGGGCGCTTCGGGATAACCAATATTGAATTAATTGCAAAACATTTTGAAAGCAACAGAGATGTTTCTGCAAGCAAATCCTACTTCTATTTTCCTGAGGACAAAACGATAATTACTATTGGTTATCATTCCAACCCTATCACGCAACAGATACAGATCATTCACCAAATACTTCAGATCAAGGAAGAACTAAAAAAGAAGATATTTTTAGTCTTTCCCATGGCTTATGGCGGATTTACGGATAACATCCTTAAAGTGGAAAGCCTGATGAATGATTCGGGGATTCCATTCAGTATCATCAGAAATTATTTGAGTTCCGAAGAGGTTATCAAACTGCGCACTTCATCCGATATTATGATACATTTGCCTGTGAGCGATCAGCTTTCGGCCACCATGCTGGAATACATGTACACGGGCAATTACGTCATCACCGGCCAATGGCTTCCTTACGATATGCTGGATAAGGAAGAAATCTTTTATAAAAGGATAGCTTCTTTCGACGAATTGCCTTCGGAAATAGAAAATTATTTTAGCCATACGCAATCTATCAAAGAAAAACTCGTTAGAAACGAACCCATTTTATTAAACTTCTCCAGTTGGGATGTTATTATAAAAAAATGGTTAGCAGCCTATAATCTATGATCTCGAAGCAATTTTTAAAATCTTCTTTTATTTATTCCTTCATTGGGGCTTTGCCGCTGGCTTCCAGTTTTATCCTGCTGCCGTTCTATACCTTATACCTTTCGAAAGGCGATTTCGGACTGCTGGCCATGTATATTATCTTCACCCAGTTGTTTCAGATCATTTTGAATTTCGGCCTCGATAACTACATCCCTATTTCTTACGTAAATAATAAAGACGACCTGCTCCGTCAAAAACAAAGCATCAGTTCGGCGGTGTTTTTACTTTTGCTGGGTGGCATATTTCTGAGTTTACTACTTTTCTTTACCGGCACATATCTTTTTACCCTCTTCGATCCCCTCTTCACCAACAAGAACGAAAGTTTCCAGTTTTTTCCCTGGGGTTTCTTTTGCGTGATGACGGCTTTTTTTAATTCGGTTTTCAAATCCTACACCAACCTGCTGGTGCATCAGCAAAGGCCCATGCGTTTTTTCTGGTGCAATATCACCAATTTCGTGCTCACGGTTTCTATTTCTATCGCGGGCATTTATCTCTATCCCAAAACCCTCATTGGCCCCATGTACGGAAGATTGCTTTCGGGCCTGGGCATTTTTATCATTGCGTTTATCTTATTTGGCAAAGAATACGGATTCAAATTCCATAAGGTCTATTTCAAGGAAATATTTCGTTTTTGCTATCCCATGGCTTTTTATTTCTTTGTGCTTTGGCTGTTGGCCAATGTGAACAATTATATCCTTTTGTATTTTTCGGATACCGCCACCGTGGGTATTTTGGCCTTTGCTATTTTTTGCACCCAGATTCTCGATTTTTTCCAGAACGGATTATCGTCGGCCATTTTCCCCAAGATTTACGGTATATGGAACCAAACCAAGGTGAAACACAGTACCCCCGAAGTGAACCGATATTACAACGGGCTTACCCTGGCCAGCACCGTTATTTTGCCGGCCTTTTTAATTCTTATTCCCATTGTTGTGATCCTCTTTGTGAGAAAACCTGAGTACTATGCCAGCTTTTATCTCCTGCCCATACTCACACTGGGTTATATAGCGCGCGGACTGCAATCGATGTTCTATACGCCCCTGCTCTATTTCAAAAAAACATCTTCTATATCCAGGGTCTATTTTGTTGCGGCCATCATTCAGGTGGGGCTGAGTATTGTCATGATCAAATACTTCGGCATATTGGGTGCGGCCATCACACTTTCGCTGATCAAGATCATACAGGTGGCCCTGCTGTATTTCGAAAGCAAAAAGATCTTTTCTTTCCGTTTCAATATGGCCAAACAAATTGTGCTGCCCCTGGTCTATCTGGTGGCAGTGGTGGCCTTATTTCCCTTCACCACCGATGCCAACAGGATTTACATCAACCTGATACAATTGGTTATAGTACTGCTGTTGTCGTATGCCGTGTTTAAAAAGGACATAGACGAAGCATTTCAGAAATACATCAGGCCGTATTTTACCTAAGCCGGTCTATCGTTGAATCACTATCTTTTTTGAGAAGTTTACTTTATCTCCCGTGACTTTCAGAAAATAGACCCCTGCTTTTAATTCTCCGACATCAAGTTTTTGAGAAGGTTTCAATTGGGTTTGCTGATGTATCATTTCCTGACCCTGTAAGTTAATCACAGATAATTCTACCTTTGGTGATGTACCTCCGCTATAGTCTATGGTTATAAATTCTGAGGCAGGATTGGGGAATATTTTCATAAGGTCAGGGTTAGCCAGATGGTCTTCCACCGATGTAATATAAAGTCCACCTATCTCGTCAGGGCCAAACACGCAATCGTAAATGCGCAGTTCGTCAATTTTCCCGTTGAAAAAATAGGTGTTGGCATTGCGCGAGCACCCTATCTTTGCTGTGGTTTGTCCATTGGCTGAGTGTCCGGTGCCGGATAAAACGGAATCGACCAACACCGAATTCAGATAGAACTTTGTATAAGGAACGCCACGGGTCATACTTGCCATATACCATTGGTTTTGATTGATATTGGCATATCTGGCGGTAGTTCCCTGATCGAAACATATTTTCTTTACACCTGCCATATCCACCACAAAAATGGAAGTAATTCCATACTGTATGGAGGCATGATCCGAACCATAAATGATATCAGGATCGGAGGTTATATTTTGGGCATAGAACCAAACATTAATAGTTTTTTCCTGATAATCGAAGGCATCGGGCAAATCGATATAGGATGTGGTTCCATCGAACATATAGGCACTGTCGGCACTTCCAAAACGGTCGATGGCGGTTACTGCATAATGGTCGATTCCATGATAATTATTGCCGCTATGATCAAGCGAACTGTTGTTGAGAGGATAAAATGCCTTCAGGCATGATTCGCTTCCTGTTACGTACAAAGAATCTATCTCGCTCTGGCTTATGGTACAACTGAAAATACGCAGATCATCAATTTTTCCATTGAAAAAGTACTGATTGGCATTGCGCCCGCAACCAATTTTAGCTGTGGTTTGTCCGTTGGCCGAATGGCCGTTGGTGGTCGGCACCGAATCCACCAAAACCGAATTCAGATAGAACTTTGTATAAGCCAGTCCCTGAACAAAACTTGCCATATACCATTCGTTTTGATTGATAACTGCATATCTGGCGGTAGTTCCCTGATCGAAACATATTTTCTTTACACCTGCCATATCCACCACAAAAATGGAAGTAATTCCATACTGTATGGCCGCATGGTCCGAACCATAAATAATATCGGGGTCGGTGCCTATGTTTTGTGCCTTGAACCATACATTGATACTTTTTTGCTGCAGATCGAAATCGCTGGGCAAGTCAATATAAGCGCTGTTGCCTTCAAAATAATAGGCACTATCGGCCTCGCCAAAACGGTCGGTGGTGGGTATGGCTCCATGCAGGGTGCCATTATAATTGTTGCCTGAGATGTCAAGGGTGTTCCCGTTCAGTGGATAAATTGCTTTTACGCAAGAAGGCTCTACAAAATCATACAATCCCTGAATTTCGGAAAGAGTAAGTGCACAATTATAAATTCGCAGTTCGTCAATTTTGCCATTGAAAAAATATTGATTGACACTGCGCCCGCAGCCTATTTTAGCTGTGGCCTGACCATCCCAGGAATGTCCGGTAGCCGCCGGAACCGAATCGACAAGAACCCCATTCAGATAGAATTTCGACAAAGTTACCCCTCTGACCATGGTTGCCATATACCATTCGTTTTGATTGATCTTGGTATATTTAAAATTGGCGCCCTGATTATAGCACAGCATTTTCTCACCAGCCTGATCCACCACAAATATAGAAGTCAGTCCCCAGGCGATGCCCGCATGATCCGATCCATATACTATATCAGGGGTAGTGTTTATATTTTGAGCGTAAAACCATACATTTATTGTTTTCACCTGCAGGTCGAAAGCGTCGGGCAAGTTTATATAGGAGGTAGTTCCATTGAAGGAATAACAACTGTCGGCAAAACCATGCCTATCGGTGGTGGGTGTAACATTATAAATGGTTCCATTCAGGTTGTTTCCGCCATGATCTATACCATTATTATTTAAGGGATAAAACGCCCTGAGGCAATTTATAAGTTTTTGATCGGTTGGTACAGTGGGCTTAATTTGTGCCTGTAGCAAGGCATTAAAGAATAATGAGAAAAACAAAAAAGCGGAAAGTGCAGCAAATTTTTTCATAGACCTACTGTATTAAGTTAGTTTGATTAGATTCGAAGCAAATGTAAATACTTTTTTTTTGATTATGATGGGTTTTATGAAAAAAACATGTAAACAGACCCCCGTAAAAATCATAAAATTGGCAGTAGAGCGATAGGAAGGTGTATTATTTAGCAAGTTTGTGATTCAAAATAACTATAAGGAAAGGCATAATCTTAAAAAAATAAAACAAATTAGTAGTGTGCCGTCCCACAGCACTAACAACCAATATTATTTCATTTTTTTAATCACATGTAAATCTGCACATTATGGTTTTTAATATGCATTTTTGATGCGAATAAACATAAAAAAGGGAAAAACGTTAACGTTTTTCCCTTTTATGTAAACGTTTCCCCCGACAACGTTAACATTTTCCCCTGCAATGTAAACGTTTCTGTCGACAACGTTAAGGTTCTCCCCTGCAACGTAAAGGTTTCCTTCAACAACGTTAATGTTCTACCCTGCAACATAAACGTTTCCTCCTAAAACATTAACGTTCTCCCCCACAACATCAACATTTCCTGCTAAAACATTAACATTTCTACGGGCAACATAAAGGTTTTCAGCGACAACATTAACGTTCCGTTAAAAAACGTTTGTAAATCTTCAAAACATATGAATACCCAATCCGCCAAAAGAAGATTCCTTATCTATAAAATCTGGTATAATTTGTCTGATTTTATCAACTTTAATTGGAATCTTGATTTTCGACTTGCTCAACATGCATACACTTTCGTATGGTTTTTTATTTTTCTGCCCGAAACCAAAAAATATCCAAAAAATTTCCATCAAAAAATAATCTGGAAAATAAAAAAAACATATTTTTGCTATTGTGTTTTCTGAACCAGCATTTTTTCAACTGATAAATCAATAAAAGTATTCCTGATGAAAAAAATATTTCTGCTCACTTTGGTCCTTCTATTTTCATTCACCTTGGGATTTTCTCAAGGCTTTTGGACACAAAAACAAAGTCTCCCCAGCAATGCCCGCTGTAGCGGAATTGGGGTAGCTACCAATACTAAAGGATATTTGATTGGGGGCTATTTGGGCGGATACGATCATTTTAAAGAAACCTGGGAGTATGATCCATCTACCAACACCTGGTTGCAAAGAGCTGATTTCCCCGGTGCCAAACGCCGGTGGCTGATTGGATTTGTTTTAAATGATAAAGTTTATGTTGGGTTGGGCGGATTTATGAATGGCCCCAGCAATTATACTTACTATTCTGATTTTTATGAATTCAATCCCGACTCCAATGTGTGGCATCAAAAAGCGAGTTTTCCCGGCACCCCAAGAGTTTCTGCCTTTTGTTTTAATTCGGATAACAAGGGATATGTTGGCGGAGGGCTGAATGGATATTCTGTATTAAGCGATTTGTGGAGATACAATCCTGTTACCGATAACTGGATACAGAAAAACAACATCACCTGCGGGGCCCGTTGGGGCTGTTCGAGTTTTTCTTTAGGTTATCAGGCAGTAGGAAAAACGGTTTATGTTGGATTGGGTTATAATGGTTCAAGCTTCCTGAAAGATTTCTGGGAATACAATATTGCTGCTGACAGTTGGATACAAAGAGCCAATTTGCCCGGAGTTGGCCGATGGTATGGTGCCAGTTTTGCCATAGGAAACTATGGGTATATGGGAACCGGAAGCAATGGCTCCAGTTATTTACAGGATTTCTACCAATACGACAGAGGAACCGATACCTGGGTTCAAATTCCCAATCTGACCGGTCCGGGGCGTTGTGAGGCTATTTCTTTTTTTATAAATGACAAAGGCTATGTCTCCACAGGGGCTACTTCTGCGTCCACCTATACAACAGATCTTTGGGAACTCACTCCTTCCTGGTACACCAATGTTGAAAAAATTACAGATCAAAACGAGTTTTCCTTATATCCCAATCCGGCAACTGACCATTTCCAAATATCATTATCAGATGGGAATACTTCAGAAACAGTAATAAGTGTTTTTGATATAAACGGGAAACTAACTTTGCAAAAGAAAATCGGGCCCAATCAAAAGACAATAAATATCGACTGTGCCAACTTTGCAAGGGGAAAATA
>CAZRFL010000009.1:52310-58624 GCA_964599365.1 uncultured Bacteroidales bacterium | reverse complement strand
ACTTGCCGTCCATAACCCTGACGCCGGAATAGGTTATAGGGGCGGTGGGTGAAAAGCCTGCCTTTTCCAATAAAATATGCCGTGTATCATCAAAAGGCAGCCAGCAATTTATACCTATTATATTATAGTCTGAGAAATGGGTTTTTATAGCAAACAGCAATTCGGCCAGCAAACCGGCATCGGCAGGAAAACAGAGTTCGGCAATATCCACCTCATAAGCGCCTTTTTGAACAAAAGAAGGGAAGAGTTTTGCTACGGCAAACCAGTCGCAATGCTCACTTTCGGTAGCCGAGAAAATGGTGTAATTAAAAATTGGGTTGGAAATAAACCTCCAGTGCAGAAATTCTTTGGTTTTATTCACCTTCACTTCGTAATCCGAGGTTATCTTTTTGTAAGCAGTTTCATGGTTTTGAGTAAAATCCGATACAACCTTTACCCTGCTCAAGGGTAATTCCTTAATACGGTTGGTATTAAAACTGAAGATGGGTATCTGCTCCAGATTTTTCCATTTCAGATTCTTCAGAAATCCGTAATGAGAATTCGAATTGGGAAAGCCCCAAATGGCCGAAAGATTGTTTTTCTGAAACTCTTCATTATATAAGCACTCAGCCAATTCGCCAAAAATACCTCTGCCACCATAATCCGGATGAGTCATGGTAGTCATAGATAAAGCGGTAAGAATTTCCTCGCCACTTACGATCATCTTCAATGGTGAAACGGCATAATGCCCTGCCAGAATATCGCCATCCCACATCAGCTTGATCATGAACTTGTTTTCGGGATTGTTAGCAAATCTCCATTGCCAAACATCTTCAGATAAGGGTTTCCCAAAGGCAAATTGAAAAAGTTCTAATATCTTTTGTTCATCTCCTGCCTGATAATCTCGAATTTCCATAAACTGAAGTTAGATAATGGTTTTTACGTTCATAAATGCTTCGGCATAAGTGCATCCTGCCTGTGCCCCCCGGAGGGTTGCTAATGCTTTGATGTTGGCCACACTTCTCGGAAAAGGATGTTCGCCCAATTCGCTTTTGAATATTTTTAAAGCTTCGATCTTTGCCTCTACAAAATCCGAAACATTAACAAAAACATTGGGTAAAAAAGCATTTTGTGCACCGGGCAATCCGAAATCTGTCTCACTCAGCACTTCCATCATCCAGATGTTTTTCAAATAAGGATAACGGAATGTTTTTGTACAAGTAAATGCACACTCAAAAGCAATGCGATGGTCGCTATGTGGGTCGCCATAAAACGGAAGAATAAGATGTGTAGGTTTCACTTCGGCAAAAACCTTTGAAATGGCAGAGATTAAATCTCCTCTGGGAATCTGGTCGAGTTTGGTAGTCGGCAGATTCAAATTATAAACTCCGTCAAACGGAAAAGCCTGCGCAACTCTTTTAATTTCATCCTGACGGTTCACCACCACATCTTCCGACCAACCATGCTCGGTATGAACATTGGTCACAATCAGCCAGAATATTTCTGCGCCTTCTGCCTTGAAACGCATCAAACTACCCCCGGCGCCGTATGTTTCATCGTCCGGATGGGTTGCTATCACAATGATTTTGTCTTTTGAGGTCATTTTATTGAATTTTAAAGATCACTATTATTTTATCCTCACACTGCTGGGAATATTCACCAGACGGTCTTCTATAAATTGCGCGTTTTCCAGATCGGCGGTCAGGCAATGTTTGAACATTTCCAGCTTATTCATCAGTGTCCACGAGGGGCGTGTCATCACACCATTCTTATTGGTATACTCCAGAAAAGCATCACGCTCTTCGCGATCGCTCAATAATATCGAATGAAGCCAGGCATTGGATCTCGAATGAGGCGGTTCCGATAGAAAGTGGTAGGGAGTCGCTGCAAAGAAATCGGCATAGAGTTTTCCCAGTTCACGTTTGTTCTCAATATAGCTTTCCAGATTCTCCAGTTGTGCACAGGCCAGTGCGGCATTGATATTGGGCATACGGTAATTGTAGCCTATATGATCGTGTTTGAAATCCCAGGGATGAGGAATCTTGGCTTGTGTGGTCAGGTGTTTGGCCAGTACTCCCAATTCATCGTTATCGGTAAGCACTGCCCCTCCGCCTCCGCAGGTAATGGTCTTGTTGCCATTAAAACTGAAGGTACCCAAAAGTCCGAAAGTGCCGGTATGTTTGTCCTGGTAAAAACTGCCTATAGATTCGGCAGCATCTTCCACCACAGGAATTCCGAATTCGTTGCAAATCGCCACTATCTTATCTATCTCAGCCGGAAACCCGAAGGTATGCATGGGAACACAGGCGGCAATTTTCTTGTGAGAGTCGTAATGAACCCTCTCCCCTTTATAATCCAAAAGGGTATTGTTCTTCAGAAAATCATACAACTTATCGGCCGACAATCCCAGGGTATTCTTATCCACATCCACAAACAAAGGCTCGGCACCTATATAGGCAATGGCATTGCAGGTAGCAATGAAAGTCAGAGGCTGGGTGATCACTAAATCGTTTCGTTTCACCCCCGCTAATAAAAGGGCAACATGCAGGGCAGCCGTACCGTTTGAGGTGGCAATGGCATATTTTGCCCCCGTGTAAAGTTTCACATCGTCTTCAAACTTGTTGACAAACTTCCCTACCGAAGATACAAAAGTGGAATCGATACACTCGTTCAGGTATTTTTTCTCGTTTCCCGTAAAACGCGGTTCGTGAAGCGGAATAAAAGCTTCGGGTGTATTATAAGCCTTACGGATAAAATCGACAGTTTCTTTCAGCATGCCAACAGGTATTAATTTCGTTATTCAAAATTATAACTAATTCCTCATTCATGCTTGCTTAAAATAAAAAATCAGAGGAAAATAAAACAAATCTATTATTTTTGGGTTCAATCAGATTTATTTTTATTTTTGTGTTCCCAATCCTTGATAAAACTAACATGAAAAACACTTTTTCCCTTTTATTGTTGCTTACATTTTTTAGCATAAAGGCATTTTCACAAAATTGGGTACAAAAAGCCAGTATGCCCACTGCCGGAAGATATGCCGGAATAGCCTTTGTGGTGAACAATAAGGCCTATGTTGGTTTAGGGGTAAATGCATCACAACAAAAGTATCATGATATTTGGGAGTACACTCCCGGAACCAATTCATGGATACAAAAGGTTAATTATCCCGGCAACGGAATGTATGCCAGCACTGCATTTTCTATCAATGGCAAAGGATATGTTTGTCTGGGTGGAGATGCCACCAGCAATACCAACGGAACCAATCAGCTATGGGAGTATGAACCCACCACAGATACCTGGACACAAAAAGCCAATTTTCCGGGAACAGCCCGATACGGAGCCAGTTGTTTTGTAATAGGCGATACTGCTTTTTTGGGAACAGGATCAAATAATGTCCCCACTAATTATTTGTTTGATTTCTGGATGTACGTTCCTGCTACCAATACCTGGACACAATTGGCCAATTATCCGGGCGGTCACAGAAACCATGGAAACGCTTTCTCAATACAGAATTATGGATTTTTAGGAACCGGACTGGTAACTAACTCGGTTGTTACAAATGATTTTTGGCGCTACAACAAACAAACTAATACATGGACCAATATTACTCCTATGTTGGGTACAGATAGGATGGGTACAGCAAGTTTTACTTATCTAAACAAGGGTTATGTAGGAACCGGAAAAACTATTGGCGGAGTATATTACAACACCTTTTACGAATATTCTCCCGGAGCCAACACCTGGAATTTAATGAGTACCAGCGGCGGCTTACCTGGCCGTTCAACGGCTTTCACTTTTGAATTAGGTGGGGAAGTATATATTGGCACCGGACAGGCCTCCCCCAGCCCTTTAAGTGATCTTTGGTCCTGGAAAATTGATATTACCGGTATGAACAATGAAGATGTGACTGGCGAATTAGAAGGAGTTACCGTTTATCCTAATCCCGTCGAAGACGTTTTACATTTGGAAAGCACAAACACTAACGAAACTTATCATTTCGAAATTTCCAATGAATTAGGGCAAGTGCTTTACGAAGGAAACTTTACAAACAAATCGACAGTTCATACCGATGGTTTTGCATCCGGTGTTTATTTCATTAAACTTAACAACGGAAAAACCACTGAGTTTAAAAAAATAATCATCCAATAATTCTTCGGCAAGGTTCTCTAAAAAAAATCTCCTCAGAAAGTTAATCTGAGGAGATTTTTATTTAGTAGCAATATTGTTATTTCTTATTTGCTTTGGCTTCGGTATCGATAACCTTCTCTTTCTTCTTCCTGAATTCGAAAAACAAGGCAACAGCTAAGAATAACACCAGCAGAACAGAGCCTGCCAGCGAAACCTTTTCGCCCATATAATAGGATTGGGGTTCGAATTTGAATTCTATCTTATGGTCGCCTGCAGGAATCACCATAGCACGCAGTACATAATTTGCTCTGAAATAAGGAGCCTTATTACCATCGATATAAGCATCCCAGCCCTTATCGTAATAGATCTCAGAAAAGACAGCCAGTTGATTTGCCTTTAGGTTTTTGGTTTCGTAAACCAAATAATTGGGTTTATAATCAACAAGCTTTATGGTCGATTGAAAATCCTTGTCTCCCTTGAAAGAACTCAGCTCTGTTTCGAATTTCTTATCCACGATGGCAGTGGTAGCAGGAGAGAAATTATCCAAAGCTTTAATCTCGGCATCTGCATTGTCAACCATGGTCACATTCTTAACAAACCATGCATTGCCTAAAGCAGCGTGATTTTTCAAAGGCCGCGCTTCCGGATTATAAATATAGTACTTAGTATTAAGCATATTCATGGTGGTCAAACCATACATAGTAGCTATCAGCACCGAATCTGGTGCACCGGCTTTCAAAGTATTGATCAGTCGTTCCTGTTCTTTGCCGATGCGGCGGTCAACCAAATCCTGGTATCTTCTTAGTTTCGCAGCATGATAGCCCCCCAGCGATTTATGGAAATAGGAGGTAGACGCATCCAAAGTGAAATTACCTGTGGTCATATTCAGCACCCTGAAACTGGAGGTAGTATCCTGCAAAATAAATTCATCGGCAGCAGAGGCTGTATAAGGTACTTCCATTTGCTTTTTGGGTACAAAACTTTTATCGTTCAGATATCTCTTATCAATGGGAACCATATCGATAAGGATTAAGATGCCAAGTGCTGCATAAAGAACATATTTGCTCATCTTTTTAACTGAAGCATAGGTCCAGATCAATCCGGCTCCAATGACAATAATGGCAATAGTACGAATACACGACATTTTGAAAATAGACATCCTGGCGATTTCCAGATTAGAAAGTATGGCATCGATTTGGCTCTTGTTTGCTCCTTGTTTCAAATAGGCATTAAACTGGTTAACTTCTTCAGGAGTGGTAAAGTTAAAGAAAAGGCCAGGCATCAATAAGAATAATAAGGTCAGTCCGGCAGTAAGCCCTAATGAAATGAAGAAAAACACTTTTTTGGTTTTGACGATGGAGGGATTCTCCACAATTTCTTTCAATGCCAGAATTCCCAACAATGGCATAGTAACCTCGGCTATGATTAGAATGGACGACACCGCCCTGAACTTATTGTAATAAGGGATATAATCTATGAAAAAGTCGGTGAGGAATCTGAAATTATGTCCCCAGGAAAGCATCATGGCCAATATGGTAACAGCGAACAATGCCCATTTCAACCTGCCCTTCACAATAAATAATCCTAGAATAAACAAAAAAGCAATGAAGGCACCTACGTAAACCGGTCCCGAAGTAAATGGTAAATTTCCCCAATAACGGCTTTGTTGAGCCACGGGCTCACGATATTGCCTGTCTACGTTTTCCAATGCCGATTTGGTTTTACCTATGGCTTCGCTTTCGCCTCCCTTGGCATCAGGAATCATCAGAGTGAAGGTTTCACCTATACCATAACTCCATTGCATGATGTAATCCTTATCCAGACCATTAGAGCGATTCTTTCCATTATCCGTAAGTTCAGATTTTCCGCGTATGGTTTCTTTTACGTATTCCGAAGAGGTCCAAAGATTAGTTACATTAGGTCCTATAGAAACAATACCTGCAAAAATTAATACAGCAACGGCAATAAAGAATGATTTTAGCTTTTTATCAATAATGGCATAGATAAATTCAAAAAGAACGATGAATCCGATGATCAACAGCATGTAATAGGTCATTTGCACGTGGTTGACGTTGATTTCAATTGCCATAAATAAAGCGGTCAATGCACCGCCTAACCAATACTTGCCTTTAAACGTCAGCAAAATACCGGATAATACCAAAGGAATAAAAGCAATAGCTAAGGTTTGAGAATTGTGACCTACA
>CAZRFL010000009.1:0-52210 GCA_964599365.1 uncultured Bacteroidales bacterium | reverse complement strand
TATCAATCTTCTTTTCAGGAGTGGAAGGAATGTTTTCGATATGAACCGAACCCTCGGGTTTCTGCTCCTGTTTTTGTTGATTCATCATTTGGTCCTGAAATTTTTTAGATAGCCTACGCAAAAACAACCTTCCCAAAAACGGAAGAACGTATAATATCACTAACCATGAAACACCTACAACTAACAGAAACCAGAATATCGCATTCATACGATGAGTCTATAAAAAAAATTGAGGAGACAAATTAAATTATCTCCTCAAAATTAAAATATTTTATGAAACGGAAATCTCCGTAAGATTATCTTTTATGTAATTTCTCGTCAGAAACCGTTAATTTTTTTCTTCCTTTTGCCCTACGACTTGCTAATACCCTGCGGCCGTTTGCTGATTCCATTTTTTTACGAAATCCGTGATTGTTTCTTCTTTTGCGTTGCGAGGGTTGAAATGTTCTTTTCATTTTCTAAAATTTAAAGGAGTGCAAAGGTAGAAGTTTTTTTTATTCCTGCAAATTAATTTTGAGATTTTTTCACATTAAATTGATAATACATTATCTGGACAGAGCACTAAACTGTTTCTTTCATAGTTTTTTCAATGCAATCCCATAAAAGCTGCGCCGATTTTTCCCATGAAAAATCTTTTAGCCTGATTTCAGCATTTTGCCTCAACAATTCACACAGAGAGGGGTCAGAGGCAATCTTATTCATAGCCTCTGCTATTGAGTGCGGATCAAAAGGATCCGTCAGTAAGGCTGCATTTCCGGCTACTTCAGGCATTGAAGTGACATTCGAAGTAATAACAGGGACACCACATCGAAAAGCTTCAAGTATGGGAATACCGAAACCTTCGAAATATGAGACGTAAGTTAGGGCTAAGGCTGCAGCCAATACTGAATTTAATTCTTCCTCACCAAGACGTCCGGTAAAAACAACATCATTTTTGTGGTGAAGATTATTGAAAATGGTTTCTAATTCACTGGTCCACCATTTGCGGGCCCCTACAATGACCAATTTATGTCTGCTATGATTCTGCTTTTTGAAAATATCAAAAGCCAGAAAAAGATTTTTCAGATTTTTTCTGGGCAATAAGGCCCCTATAAAAATAAAATAATCGCAACCTTCGGTAAACTTTTTCTTTATCGCCGTCTTTTCCGTTTCCGTTATAGGATGGAACTTTTCGTTCACCCCATTAAAAACAACATCTATTCTGCTATCCGGGATTCCGTATCTTTCCTGAATATCTTTTTTCGAAAATTCTGAAACAGTCGCAATACGGTTGGCTTTTGCAGCAAAGCGCGGGAAAAAGTATTTATAATATTTTGTAATGATCCATGGCAGGTCTTTAGGAAAATGTTCGAAATTCAAATCGTGAATAACCGCTATTTGAGGCACTTTGGCTCGTAGTGAAAGATAACCGTCAGGAGAAATAAATAAATCGGCTTTTACCTTTTTTAATATCGCAGGGATGGAATATTCAAACCATAAATAAAATAAAAACGGATGACGTGCCTGAGGACCGATTACGATTGGGACCACATTTTCAGAAAAAACAAACTCTGGATCGTAGGGCCTGTCGAAAACAAAATAAAAGGTGTGTTCGGGATGATTTTGGGTAATACGTTTCAGCGTTTCAAATGCAAACCATCCGATACCTTCCAATCTGCCTTTCAATAACAGCCGTGTATTGACAACAATATTCAAAACCGCTATGATTTACTTTTCAATATCGTATTCCTGTATCTTGCGATATAAGGTTCGCTCTGATATCCCGAGTTCCTGAGCAGCCAATCGGCGCTTTTTGGGATATTTTTCCAATGCCTTCATTATGGTGTGTTTTTCTTTTTCCTGCAGGGAAAGTGTCTCCTCGTAAACATCCGGATATTGCACTGATTCTGTCAGAATGGTATCGGGTTCGTGAATCTGAACTTTGTGTTCTGTGGCAAAATCCTGATTAAATTCAGATTTTAAATTGTGCAGGAATTGAGATTTCAGGTCCTGAATATCTGCAGTTATATTTCCATCCTTTAAAATCTCACCCACCAAATGTTTAAGGTCGGTTATATCTTTTCGCATTTCGAAAAGCACACGATACAGTATATCCCTTTCGGAAAAATCCATCATTTCATTCTGGTTTTTCAGCAAAACCGGAAGTTTACTAATGTTTGCCTGAGGAAGATATTTTGCCAGGGTCTGGGCATTTATGTTTCTTTGCTTTTCAATGATGGAGATCTGTTCGGTTATGTTTTTCAACTGTCGTATGTTGCCCGGCCAACGATAATTCAGCATTAATCCCTGGGCCTCTTCATCCAAAGCTATCCCCGGCATTTTATATTTGTCGGCAAAATCGGATGCGAATTTCCGGAACAATAATAGTATGTCATTTTTTCTATCACGTAAGGGAGGGACAGTTATAGGAACGGAGTTAAGTCTATAGTAAAGATCTTCACGAAACTTACCGTGTTGTATGGCTTCTGTAAGGTTTATATTGGTTGCCGCTATGATACGGACATTCGTCTTCAGAACTTTTGAAGAACCCACTTTGATAAATTCACCGGATTCAAGTACCCTCAAAAGGCGAGCTTGGGTGGATAATGGCATATCAGCTATTTCGTCGAGGAATATTGTACCCCCGTTTACCACTTCAAAATATCCCTTTCTGGCCTCATGTGCCCCTGTAAAAGAGCCTTTTTCATGGCCGAAAAGTTCAGAATCAATAGTTCCTTCGGGTATAGCACCACAATTGACCGCAATGTAAGGACCGTGTTTGCGGGCGCTAAGTTGGTGGATAATTTGGGGAAACACTTCTTTCCCCGATCCGCTCTCCCCTGTAATTAATACACTCAGATCAGTGGGAGCAACCTGACGGGCCACATCCAATGATAGTTCTAAAACAGTTGAGTGACCAATTATGCCAAATCGTTGTTTTATTGATTGTACATCCATAACGCTAAATTAAATCAAATGCAAATGTACTCCATTCCTATCAAATGGCAAGATTTTATGACATTTTTATGACATTTTGTCAGTAAAACGAAAAATAGATTTCCAGATTAGAATTTCAAACTTATCCCCAAACTAGGCATAATAGGCAACTGGTTGATTCGTTTATAGGTAATACGATCGAAGTAAAAAATGTTTTTCCGGTTGTAAACATTGGTCACACTCACGTTGATATCAAGCGATGTGGTTTCACTAAACCAAAAGGTTTTGTTAGCCGATATGTCGAGTCTGTGATAGAAAGGCAAACGTCCGCTGTCGTATCCGGCATAAATTATACCTACATCTCCGTTATCCGTAGTATAATTGGTATTGATTCCATCAGCAAAATTAAGTATCTCATAGAATCCCTGTGTTTGCGAGAACGGGAATCCCGAACCCAGATTCCAACGGGCATTTACACCCCATCCCAGATTCTTTCCAAACTTATAGGAACCCACGAGATTGACATTATGACGACGGTCGTAATGTGGGAAATACGTATCAATCCCATCATATCTGTGAATAAATCCAAAGGAATACACTCCCCATAAATATAACTGACGCCATTCGTACTTCAGGGTAAGGTCGATACCTTCAGCATCACCGGTTTCAATCACAAAATCCTTTTTAAGATAATCAGGTTTATCAGAATATTCGGGCGAATCGTTATACACCTTACTTCGGTTGATATTGGTAAGCTGAGTAAACCATTTGTAGTATCCCTCCAAATTCAGGGTAAGGTTTTTCGCCAGATCGATCTCAACGCCAAAAATAACATGGTCGGCCTTTTGTAAGGCATGGGTTACTTCTTTTCCATCGAACTCTTTTTGCAAATTATCGGGGCCTGAAATAAAGCCATAGAAAAGATTCACCACATCGCGGTCGGAGCTTGCAGAAATTAAGTTTTGAGAATACATACCTGCTGCCAATTTGAAGCGAAGACGTTTGGTGGCATTATATTTTATTGCTAAACGCGGTTCCGGAGAAAATGTAGATAAGGAAGCGTATTCGTGTCCGCGTATACTGGGCTCAATAAGAAACTTGCCAATCACCCACTTGTATTTGAGATATAAGGCAAATTCGGTGGTAGATTCTTTCTGGAAAATAAGACGGTTGGCGGAATTATAGAAATTAAAATTGGTTCCGAATCCCAGTATCTCGATACCATAGCGAAACTCGTTTTTACCCAGAAAAGAAGTAAAATTCAAACCAAAATTAAAACCATTGATATCGCTCGACTTAGGCAGATTGGTTTGGTCCGTCAATGAAATATGATAATTGGAGTAAGCCAGTATACCATCAATGAGCATGGAAGTTTTGGCCGGAATCACTACAAAATTAACACCTGCACCATACGAACCCCATTTGAAAGTAGCTACTTCGCGATAATCAGCCTGATCGGCAAAACGGAATCCATAGATATTTACCTTGCTACCGTTAGCCGCATTGATGGCTATTTTACCATAAAGATCGAGATAGTTGAAGGGAAGACCTTCACTATTTATGTACTTGTAAAGTACTTTGGATGTTTGTTTCAGATAAGAGTTCTTAGCAGAAAAGATAAAAGATGCGTTTCCCTTATCATTTTCCTTTTGTTTAACAATGGGGCCTTCGAGAAGTAGTTTTGCCCCAAAAGTTCCCACATCGATTTTACCTGCAAAACGTTTTTTATTCCCGTCGCGGGTAGTAATATCCATTACCGAAGAAATTCTGCCGCCAAATTCAGCGCCGAAACCTCCGGTGTAAACATCGGCATTCTTCAGAATATCGGTATCGAAGACTGAAAATAAGCCAATGGAATGGAAAGGATTGTAGACTATCATCCCATCCAGTAAAACTTTATTTTGAACGGGCGAACCTCCACGAATGTATAATTGCCCGCCCTGGTCGCCGGTAAAAATAACACCGGGCATTACCTGAAGATATTGAGCCAAATCGGGTACGCCGCCTATGGAAGGTATCTGTTCGATCTTTTTGGGCGTGACCGTTATTTCCGAAACTTTGGTCTCGGTCTTACTATCCTGAGATTCAGCTGTAATGTTTACACCCTTAATATCATAAGCTGCTTTTTCAATAAACAGTTTTTTGTTGATATTATCACCTTTGAGCAGAGTAATGGGCATTCTCAAAGTATCGTATCCTAAAAAAGTAGCCATTAAGATGTATTCTCCCGGAGGAATCTGGGTGATGGCAAAAAAGCCGTTCACGTCGGTAGTACCTCCATAGGTAGTCTTGTAGAGATAAACACTGGTAAATATTGCAGGTTCGCCGGTAGCTTTTTCGTACACAAAACCTTTGACACTGGCTTTCTGACCAAACAAAGGATTTAATATAGAAAGCAGTAAAACAGAAACGCCAAGAAACAGATATCTTTTTAACAACATACAATTAGAATCAAAAAACAGATAATTTTGCCAAAAATAAAGATATTCCACCAATAAAAGGGCTTACCCGCCGTTAATTAATTTGTTCAGTTCTTTTGACTCAAACTAGCTATCATGAAAAAACTACTTATAATATTTTGCCTGTTTTCCATAATACATACTGCAGCAGCGCAATCCACTTCCTATAGGGCGGGAAATTGCAAAACAAAAAGTAATTTTTGTCCGAAATGGAGTCTTTTTCATGAGACCACTTATAATTTTGCAGGATTGGGTATCAACTCCGTTAATGCCGATGTGGTGGTGATGTGCAACCGATCGTATATGGCCAGCATTCGTTTTGGGGTAAATTATTTTACCTTTCCGAAAATATCGGCAGCCGGCGCTCCGGTTGAATTTAATTTTATGATAGGTCGTGGCGCCTGGTTAATAGAAGCGGGTTTGGGTGCCGACTACCTGTATGTATATAAAAATTACAGCAAAAGCGGCATGGCCGAAAACAATATTTCGTACCTGGCACTTACCGGTAGAATTGGAGTGCGTTACGAAAAGGTGAACGGTCTGTTTTTCCGTGCCGGATATAATCCTCATGTGTCGCTAATTGGACAGGATCAAATAGAACCTATCAGCAAACATGCATTTTTACATATGCTGAGTGTGGGTATTGGGTATACTTTTAATAATTAGAAAGTTTTAGCTTATTCGGATTTGTCTTATCCTCTTCCTTTGTAACTTATTTTACGTTTTTTCGTAAAATATCCTTGTTTGAAAACTGAAGTTGTTTGTCAGAAATCTATAAACAATTATACAAAATGAAAATCGACGCAGCCAAATCATTTGCACTTGATTACTTGATAAATTTTGTGGGTCCGGAATTTCATTATCACAATCTGGCGCATACTATGGATGTTTTTCAATCGGTCAGTATGCTGGCGATAGCCGAAAAAATCAATCAAAAAGACATGGTTCTTTTACAGACGGCTGCCTTATACCACGATCTGGGAATTCACACCAATTATTATAATCATGAAGAAGAGTCAATAAGAATAATACAGGCCAATTTGCCTGACTTTGAATTCACTTCATCAGAAATCAAAACTATTTGTAAGCTGGTAGCCGATACCCTTGCCGCTGGTAAGCCCAAAAGCAAAATGGGCGAATTATTGTGTGATGCCGACCTTGATTACTTGGGTCGTGAAGACTATTTCGAAATATCTTCTTGTCTGCGCAAGGAATGGGAAGAATGGGGATTCAAACGTTCATTTGACAAAGACTGGTATCTCTTCCAACTTGATTTTCTTGAAAACCATTATTTTTACTCAAAAACAGCTCAGACAACACGAAATGAGGGCAAATTGCTTAATATCGAAAAACTCTCCGAAATACTCATTAGTCTTGAAGGCTAGATAATTAGGCCTTGTCTTAGGAGAATAGAGTCCTGTAAAAAATAATCCAAGAATTACACAATTTTTCTTTTCGATTTCAGCTATTTATTTCTGAAACTAACCATTTCAATAATTAATCTGAACGAGTAAAATACAAAGCGTACACTTAATATCGGAATATTTAGGTGGTCTATTGTTGGTTTTCGGATTTATCTATCTGATCTCCGAAATTACAGATAAGTTTATAAAATAGAAATTGGCATATGGAAATCTACCAAGAATAATCTGACCCTATTTTTCAGAAATACCAGGCAATATTTAATGATCTGTTTTTATGATATTATTAGTGAAGTATTTTGTAGATCATTTCCTTCATCAACTCGCCATCGGGGATAGCAGTACTTTCCACACCCTTGGTACGTAGATCATATTCATGAAGGAGATGGAAAACCTGTTCCAATTTGGCAGGAGGATAATTGCGGGCAGCCGTCACATAATCATCCAGAAACATACGGTTGACCGAAAGAGCTGAGGCCAGATTGTTGGTTGATTTGTCGGCGATATGATGATATTGAAACACTTTTGAGAAATAGGTAAACAATATCGGCAATGTCTTTACCATAGGATTTTCTTTGTCGTTCTGTGCAAAATACCTAATGATTTGGTTAGCCTTAAAAATATTTTTTGTGCCCAGTGCTTTTTGCAGTTCAAACACATTATAATCCTTGCTGATGCCAATGTTCAGCTCTATATGTTCGGGGGTGATCTCGGCTCCAACTGGAATATTGATGATGATCTTGCTTACCTCATTCACTATCTTGCTCAGGTCACTTCCAAGATGTTCAGCCATTAAGAACGACGCCTTTTGCCCAATCGAATACCCTTTTGTTTTCAGATAATTCGTTATCCATCCTTGCACCTGGTTGTCATAAATTCTGGGCGATTCGAAGAAAACAGCTTTTTTCTCCAACACTTTTGCAAAGGTTTTACGCTTATCTACTTTAGAATATTTATAGCAAATCACCAGAATGGTTGAGTCTAGTGGATTAGAAATATAGCCCTCCAAGTCCTCTATCTTTTTTATATCCTGAGCCTCTTTGATAATCACCACCGAATAGTTGGCCATCATCGGAAAACGTTTGCAATTGCCGACGATACCTTCTACATCGATATCGCGACCATAAAGAACAGTCAGGTTGAACTCTTTTTCGTCGGGCCCGAGTACATTTTCTTCAATAAAATCGCTAATCTGATCGATATAATAAGTTTCTTCACCCGAGAGAAAATACACCGGGCGATAGATCTTTTTCTTAAGATCTTTTATGATATCGTCAAATGATTGCATTGGATCAGTTATAGTCGAAATAAAGATGTTTCACCGTTTGGCCATTATTTATCAACTGTTTCAGTGATTCAATACCAATCTTAAGATGCGATTCAAGAAATTGTTCGGTAACTTTTTTATCGCTTTTGTCGGTTTTCACACCCGTTGAGATCATAGGCTGATCCGAAACCAGCAATAAAGCTCCGGTTGGGATGTGGTTTGCAAAGCCTACAATGAAAAGTGTAGCAGTTTCCATATCAATGGCCATAGCCCGCACTTTTCTGAGGTATTTTTTAAAGTCATTATCATGTTCCCAAACACGTCGGTTGGTGGTATAAACCGTACCAGTCCAATAATCATATCCAAGATCACGTATGGTGGTCGAAACTGCTTTTTGCAGATTAAATGCAGGAAGAGCAGGCACTTCAGCAGGGAAATAGTCATTCGAAGTTCCTTCGCCCCTTAGGGCTGCAATAGGCAGAATAAGATCGCCCAATTTGTTTTTGCGTTTCAGTCCGCCACATTTACCCAAAAACAAACAGGCCTTTGGCTGAATAGCCCCCAGCAGATCCATCACAGTGGCAGCATTGGCGCTTCCCATGCCAAAATTAATTATTGTAATATCTTCAAAAGTACAGCTCGGCATTGCCTTGTTGATCCCATTAATCGGAACATTAAACATTTTCGAAAACAACTCGATATAATGGCTGAAGTTAGTCAGTAATATGTATTTCCCGAAATCCTGGAGCTCGGTTCCTGTGTAGCGTGGAAGCCAGTTTTCAATTATTTCGCGTTTTGTTTTCATTCGTCAACTTATTTTTTGTGTAATTTTAAGCAAAAATACTAAAATATCCTATGCTTCCACTCAATCTTCCGGTTTACGAATTTACAATTAACCATGGGATTCCCGCAAAGATATTCGATTTTATCAGGAAAAAATATGTTGCACTGACACCTGAAGAGTGGGTAAGACAGAACTTTTTGAAATTTTTGGTCATCGAAAAAAAATATCCCCAATCGCTCATCCTTATCGAACAAATCCTGCAGGTTCACCAAATGAAAAAACGATGCGATGCCGTGATCTACGACAATTCAGCCCGGCCACTAATGATAATTGAATTCAAAAAGCCAGAGGTCACCTTATCTCAAGCTGTTTTCGACCAGATAGCCCGATACAATATTCCCCTAAAAGTGAAATACCTTATGGTATCCAACGGTCTGCAGCATTATTGCAGCTACATCGATTTTGAAAACAACACTTACCATTTTCTGGAAGATATTCCTCCTTACACTTCATTATAAATTTGTCGATCTGCTTTATTTTTACTAATTTTACACCTGAATATATATACTCACCTGCATGATCTCGTCTGCTACCAGAGTTTTGCTTACTTTCTTATTACTTGGATTCCAGTCCATTGTTTTTGGTCAGAATAGTAACTATTTTAATTTACCAATTCAAGCCACTGAAAACGACTACCTCAAAAAAACCATAATACTGAAGGTTAAACCTGAATTCAGAGCCAATTGTACTGAATCAACTATTGATATTCCAAAATTGCAACAAGCTTTCGCCCTATTGGGTGTGAGCAAACTTCAAAAGAAATTCCCCACTTTAAAGGCTCCTGGAAGGCAAAGAAATGAACTTGGCCAGGAATATGCTGACCTCACATTAATTTATGAACTCAACTACGAGTCGGCAAGCAAAATTGAAACGGCCATAAATCAAATTCTGGCAACGAATGTTGTAGAATACGCCCAACCTCATTATCTTATGAAGCCATTGGATTATGTGCCCACCGACCCTTTAAACTTTAACCAGTATCATTTAGCACTAATTAAAGCCTATTCGGTTTGGGGCTATTACAGAGGTGATACGAATACTGTAATCGGTATCTGCGATTGGGGAACTGATATCGACCATCCTGATCTGATTAACAATATCAAATATAATACCCTTGACCCTATCGACGGCACAGATAACGACAACGACGGATACATAGACAATTACAACGGCTGGGACTTGGGTGACAACGACAACAATCCCCAAGGACTCATTACCCATGGCTGTTTTGTTTCCGGACTGGCTTCATCAAAAACCGATAATGCTATTGGACTTTCGGGAACTGGTTTTTTATGTAAGTTTCTTCCGGTTAAAGTTTCCGATTCCAGTAATCAGGGAACAAAGACATTCGAAGCCATTGTCTATGCTGTTGAACATGGTTGTTCTATAGTAAATTGCTCATGGGGTCAAACTTTCTTTACCGGCCCTTTCGGACAGGATGTCGTAAACTATGCAACTATCAATAAAGATGCACTGGTTATAGCTGCCTGTGGCAATAGTAACAATCTTACGCCCTTCTATCCGGCCTCTTACGATTATGTGCTGAGTGTGGCTGCAACCAATAATTTGGACACTAAGTGGAATGGTTCGAGTTATGGTCATTTCGTAGACCTGTCTGCTCCGGGAGAAAATGTGTGGTCAACACTGGATGGAGGCACCTACGGAGGTTCAAGCGGAACTTCATTTTCGGCGCCTATTGTTTCTGGATGCGCTGCTCTTTTGAAAAGCAAATTCCCCAATCTGACTGGGTTACAGATAGGGGAAAAACTGAAGGTATCAGCCGACATAATTGACACTAGTCTCGCCAACACTACTTTTAAGGATCTCTTAGGATCAGGCAGGCTAAATATTTTCAGTGCCTTTTCGGATTCTATCCATCCTTCCATAAACTTTCTGAACCATACCATTTCAGATCATGATAACGATGGCAGTTTTACAAAAAACGATACGCTCATTATAAAGGGAAGTTTCATCAATTATCTTGCGCCCTCCTCTGCCAACCTTAAAGTTACTTTGACCTGTCTCTCGCATAACACAATTATGATAGATTCTGTAGTGAATTTGGGTGTTATCAATACATTATCCAGCATCAATAACAATTCAAACCCGTTTTCGGTCTTCCTGAAACCATCCTTAGGCATAAACGAGGAACTTATTTTCAAGCTTACATTCACGGATGATAACTATCGCGCAGTTCAATGTTTTTATATTGTTGCCAACATCAATTACCTGAACATTGACACCAATAGGATCGCAACATCGATTAACAGCCAAGGAATGATGGGATACAATGATGGCAACTGTATACAGGGATTAGGGTTTAGATATAATGAGAGTGAGACACTGCTTTATTCAGGTGGTTTCATCGTTGGCAAATCATATACTCAGGTTTCTGATGCCTTATATGGAGCTTCAGGTGGTTTTGATCATGATTTTTTTGCTCTACGAAACATTTCAAAATTGGCCTCCCCGACGGTTGCGGACTTTGAGGCTGCCAATGAATTTAATGATTCACTTGCTCTTACCACCCGCATTTATCTGCTCGTTAAACAACATGCTTTTGCCTGGGCATCAGCTCCAAGAGACAAATTTATCATCCTTCAATACACCATCATCAATAAAAACAATGTTGCCATAAACAACCTTTACGCTGGTCAGTATCTGGATTGGGATATAGGAAACTCTTTGAAAAACCGCATCGGATTTGATGCATCCAATAGATTAGGGTTTTGTTTTTCGATTGAAGGAGGTCCTTATACTGGCATATCTCTGATCTCTCCAGGTTCGTTAATCCATTATGGTTTCGATAACGATGGGACTAATGGTAGTATTAAAGTCACTGGAGGTTTTACATCCAGTGAAAAATATGCCGCATTAAAAACAAACCGAAATGATGCAGGCATGTTCTCGACTGGCAACGATGTTTCACAAATGCTAAGTTCTGGCCCTTATACTCTTTCGCCTAATGACTCTGTAGTTCTGGCTTTTGCCATCATTGCTGGTGACCACCTTAACGACCTTCAGAATTCAGTTGCTCAAGCCATGCAGGGATATTACCAAACTGGCATAGAAGATAATTATAATGCTTCACAAGGCAACACTGCACTATTTCAGAATGAACCCAATCCCTTTATAAATAATACCAGCATCTCTTTTTATCTTGATAAAGAGTTACAAGTAGAGCTATCCTATAGTAGCATCAATGGCAAAACTAAAGAAATCATTTTTAGTGGAGAACTTGGCATGGGAATTCATTCTTTCGAACTTTCCAAAAACTTATCTCCAGGTGTTTATATTTATTCACTAACATCAGATAAATTTTCACTCAAAAAGAAAATGTGTGTGGTAAAATAAATTCTCTATTTTTGAGTTTCTATAATAAAGAAATTTTATGAAATCGAAAATGCTGATGATTGTCTTATTACTAATAGTGGTTGCGTCGGTTTTATTTCTCTCATGTAGCAGACGCAGCAGTTGTATGCGCTTTCATAACGATGATGTGAGAAGGGGTCTTGCCCATTAATAAAAAAGCCCGGTTGATCCGGGCTTTTTTATCTCTATTTATTCTTCTTATTTTTTAGGAGCATTCTTCAATGTTTCTGTCAGAAATGCCCAGAATTTTTCCACTGAAGGGATATTGGCCTTTTCATCCGGAGAATGAGGGAAGTTGATGGTAGGACCGAATGAGATCATATCCCAATTCTTATAAACTCCACCCAGCAATCCACATTCCAGACCTGCATGAATAGCACCTATATGAGGTTTGTTTCCAAACTGTTTTTCGTAAGCCAGTAGCATTTCTTTCAAAATCGCAGAATCCATATTGGGTTTCCATCCCGGATACTTACCGTCAAAAACATATTTGGCCCCGGCAAGCTCATAAACTCCGGCAAACATGTTTTCAAGATCTTCCTTAGCGCTATCAACTGAACTACGCAACAGACACAGAACGTCAATTACTCCGTCATGTGATTTAACAATTGCCAGGTTGGTAGAAGTTTCCACCAAGCCTTTCATATCCTGACTAACACGGATCACGCCATTAGGAGTGCCGTAAATGGCGTTTATCAGGCGACCAGTGGTTCCGTAATCTATCCAGTTTTTAGGAAGTGCAACGGGTTCAGCCAAAATTGTAATGTCTGTTTCAACATTTTTATACTCACTAATTACTGTTGCCGTAAATTCCTTAACATAGGCCAGGAATTTTTCAGCATTGCCTTTAGGCAGGGTAATCAGAGCACAAGACTCTCTTGGAATCGCGTTTCTTAGGCTACCCCCATCGATTGCTGCCATGCGCAATCCCAGTTTGTAATAACCATACCACAGCATTCTGTTCAACATTTTATTAGAGTTTCCTCTTTCCAAATGTATATCAACACCCGAATGACCACCTTTTAATCCTTTTACAACGAGATTATAGGCAACCAGATCGCCAGTAACTGATTCCTCTGTATAACTGAATTTCATATTGGCATTGGTTCCACCAGCACATCCAACACAAAGGTCTCCTTCTTCTTCCGTATCCAGATTCAATAAAATATCACCCTTCAATAATCCCGGCTTCAATCCAAAGGCACCAGTCATACCAGTTTCTTCGTCAACTGTGAGCAACATTTCAAGATACCCGTGAACCAGATCAGTTGCTTCGAAAACTGCCATAGCTGCTGCCATTCCCAAACCATTATCTGCACCCAGTGTAGTTCCTGTTGCCTTAACCCATTCGCCATCGATGCGGGGTTTTATTGGATCTGTAAGAAAATCATGAGGAGTATCATTATTTTTTTGAGGCACCATATCGAGGTGGGCCTGCAAAATGATTCCTTTTCTGTCTTCCATTCCGGGTGTAGCTGGCTTGGAAACAATAACATTTCCTACTTCATCCACTGTGGTCTGAAGGTTGTGAGCGTTTGCCCAAGCTAAAACATGCTGACGAATTTTCTCTTCATGCTTGGAAGGATGCGGTATGCTGCAAATATCTTCAAAATTTTTCCATAATCCTGATGGTTTTAAACCACTTAATACATTTCCCATATACTTGTTTTTAAAAATTATTAAACGAATCCATTAGGACAAACCTACGCAAATTTTTTCAAAAAAAGGGCTTACCACACAAAATAAATTAAAATTAATGGCCCCGATGCAACCTTTTTCCTATTTTTATTGTCATAAAATTCATAGATGGGTCTTGAGGATAAAATTATCGATGGCTGCATTACCGGGAGCAGAAAATCACAAAAAGTCCTCTTCGACTATTTTAAGTCATCTATGATGAGCGTTTGTTTGAGGTATTGTAAAAGTAGGGATGAAGCGGAAGATGTTCTGATGATGGCATTCATGACGGTCTTTTCTGAGATCCACACCTTTAGAAGGGAGGGGGCAATTGATCCATGGATCAGAAGAATTGTAGTTAATACAGCTATCAACAACTATAAGAAGAATCTGAAACACTACTATCATTCCGATATTGAAGGAATTGCGGAGACTGATGTTGAGGATGGGGATAATTTTCAGATACCTGATTACCATTCAGCTGAAGAAGTGTTGAAAGTGATTCAAGATATGCCCGAAGGATACCGCATGGTTTTAAACCTTTACATAGTTGAAGGTTATAAGCATAAAGAAATAGCAGAAATGCTGGACATAAATATAGGAACATCAAAATCGCAATTATCAAAGGCAAAAAAAATAATACAAGAGAAATTAGCGCACAGGTATAAAGAGATAAACAGAAATGAGTGAACAATTGCATAACGGCTTCCAGAATTTAGATGATTTTTTGAGGAACTCTCTCAATAATCATCAGGCGGAGCTTTCTCCTAATTTATGGGGGAAAATGAAATTGAAATTGCTCAAAAACGATGTCTCAGAGTTTGTCAGATTTAAAAAATTCAAACAGGCATTTCACCCACAGTGCAAATCAGTTACCCTTCAGTTGAAGATTTGGTCGAGTTATGCCGCCGCAGCATGCCTTATGGTGGGTATTGTTTATGGCTCATCATATTATGTGAGTACAATTATCAATGGGCCTGAGCAAAAAACAGAAAAAGAGATAGCTCCTACCCAGATCAAGACCTTAAAACCTGAAATAAAAGCTGAACAGCAAGCCCCGGAAATTTCCAGTTTACCTGTAATCAGTAATAATCAGGACAAAAAGCCAGTTAATCAGAATGTAGTAATAGCTGTCGATAATAATAGCCCTGTTAAAAGCAAAATTCAAGAAAATACTACCATTAATAATTCACGACAAGAAACCACAAAACCGGTGGAATCTAAAAACTTCAATACCCTGATCAACTATATTCAAAGACTGAATCCTCAGGATAAAATAGCTGTAGCTGATAAGGTTGAGCAGACTGCGGAGAGTGGAGAATCCACTGATAACATTGATTTTAATGTGACCGAAAATACTCAGGAAAACTCCATTGAGACTCCCGTTTACCAATTAGAAATACCCAACATCATTACTCCTAACGGTGATGGGTTCAACGATGTTTTGATCATTAAAAATCTGGATAAATATACCGACAATAACTTACTGATTGCCGACAGAGCCGGAAAATTAGTGTATGAAAAAAACTCCTACCAAAACGATTGGGATGCCCAAAATGCACCCGACGGAACCTATTATTATGTTATAAGTTATAAGGACAAGAACAATAGCAAAGGAGTAATAAAAGGTTTGATCACCATTCTCAGAAAATAATATTCTTTCCTAGTCTTCAATTTCCTTGAAAGTAATATAGCGGGCATCGTACAACATGGTCAGGAACTTCGTTACTCTCTGATCAACAGGTTGTACTTTCTCGCCCAATTCCGCTTGAGCTTTGTTACAGATTTCATAAACTTTACTAACCCCGTCGATCTGCTGCCAGACTACAGAACCTACTTCGTCGAGGGAAATGCGAAAAAATCTCTTTCTATGATTGAGAAACCATGTATTAAACTTCTCGTTTTTGAACTTAGGGACAATTAAGGTTACCACCCCCTCTTCATTGGTATTGAAATCGCATTTACGAATGGGAGTGACTTCAAGATAATTTAATTTCTTAAGTATTTTACGTCGTTTGAAAAAATTCATACTGTTTATCTGTCTGATTAGAAATATTTTGTTTGCAGGCATGGTAAGCACATCTTCCCGCCTCAATAAGTTCCTGTGCACGGTAAAATTCGAAAGTTGATGCAGCGTCCCTCGAAATGTCAATATCCCATTCAGGTTTTCCCTGACTTATGGTTAGCTTACAAATCTTATCCTGCATGACATCAAAACTTTTGTCGAGTACGGTTAAGTAATTGATCTTTATATTAGAATTGGTCCTTTCACCGCTTAGGAAACTCAAATTACTTCGCAAATATCCAAACGCAGATCTTTTCCATGAAAATGATTTTTTTTGTCTAGGCATTTCGGTAAAGACCGGTTTTTTATATGGGATGTTTGCATTTACATCTACCACAACCAAAATATCGCCTTCGGTTCTGGCAATGCAATCGACGGGGATAGGATTGATAACTCCCCCATCGACCAATATCATATCCTTGTAAGTAACCGGAGTAACAATAGATGGAAGCGCCACAGAGGCACGTATAGAAAGCAGGAGATTCCCCTTATCGAAAACTACCTCCTGACGGCGTACGATATCCGTCGCAACCACTGCGAGTGGTATCCTCAGTTCTTCGAAGGTTTTGCATCCGATAAATTCCTCGAGGTTGCGAAAAAAACGTTCCGCTTTAATAAACCCCTGCCCGGCTATTGTAAAATCCATCAGATCGAAAACGTCAATCTCGTCGAGGTTGCAAATCCAGTCTTTGAATCTTTGGAGGTTCCCTGAAGCATAAACCCCTCCTATCAGGGAGCCCATGGAGGAGCCGGCAATTGATGTGATCTCATAACCATCTTTAAGGAATTCTTCAATAACTCCAATGTGGGCCAGACCTCTGCAACCACCACTAGACAAAACCAATGCGACTTTTTTCTTCATACCGCTTTCAGTGAAGCTATAAAATTAAAAAAAATGGGATTCTGTTAAACAAAATCCCATTTGAATTTTTTTTAGAAGTTTCCACTTGGTGGCGGTGGTTCATCTGCAGCACCTCTGTGTTTTACCGGATAGTAAACCAAAACAAAAGCAATAAGCAGCAATACCAGAATACTTACGAGGAAGGATGGATTGGTGAAAATTGCAAAAGTTGGTACATTCAGGAAGTATAGCAGAGCAAATACCAGACCCATGAGGGCCTCGCCCGCTATAAAGCCGGACGCAAGTAAGACTCCCGTATTCTCCATTCGGACACTTTGACCCAGTGAGTATTTCTTCTTCTGAGCAATGGCTTCAACAATGCCTTTAACGACACCTCCTAAGAAAATGGCAAAGGTTGTTTCGAGAGGCAGATACATACCCACACTTACCAGCATGGGGCTCTTTACCTGCATAAGTATTAAACCAAGACCCATAAGCATACCTACGATGATCAATGGCCAGGCCATTTGTCCGCCAACTATACCTTTAGAAAGCATAGCCATAAGACTTGCCTGAGGTGCTGAAAGGTTCTTACTTCCAAAACCACCTTCGTAGCCTTCTTTAATACCTTTTGCAATGTCGCCCTGATTCAAAACTACCAGTACACCAAACATGACCGAAGCAGCCAGAATTACACCAATGATATCACCAATCTGCATTTTCCAGGGAGTACCGCCTAAAATATGACCGGCCTTGAGATCCTGAAGCATTTCACCTGCAACTGCAGCCGAAACACAAACGATAGCTGCAACACCTAATACTGTGGCAATACCTTCAGTTCCTTTTACACCCAGAGCAACCAGTATCAAAGCGGTTACCACGAGAGCTGTAAGGGTTAAACCGCTGATAGGATTGTTTGAAGACCCCATGATTCCAACGAGGTAGCCAGAAACAGCACCGAACAAAAATGCCAGAATGATGAGCACTGTTGCCGCAGCAATAGAAACTATCAAACTTGCCTGAAATACAAAGTATGTGATGAAGAAGGTTAAAGCGGCAACTGCCAGAATTCCTATGATAATTCCAACAAAAGAAATGTCTTTTTCGGTACGATCAGTAGCAACATTGCTGCCACCGGCTGCCTTGCGAACATCGCCAATGGCGCGTGCAATACCTGCACCCAGACTTTTCCTCATTTTGAACAAGGTAAAGATAGCGCCCATGAGCATACCGCCGATGGCGATAGGACGAACGATAAACCTCCACACCTGTGTGATCTGATATCCCGAATCGCTCACCTTTGCTATTGCATCGGTGGTTGAAAGGTTGGGGTCCTTTGCCTGAAGCATAGCAGCCCAATCTGTCAGAAAAGTCATATCAATGGATGGAGAAATGAAATAATAAATAATAGGCGCTAACAGACCCCAGGCGATTAAACCACCGCTGAAGTTAAGAGCTCCGAGTTTAGGACCTATGATATAACCAACACCCATATACGCGGGGCTGATTCCGGGAGAACTCAAAAGCAATCCGCCCTTGCCGGTGAAAACAGTTCCGGTTATGGTTTGTTGGCCGAAAACGATAAATTTTTCCCATGTTGTAGCGAAGAATTTAAAAGCACCCAAAGCTTGTATTACTGCACCACCAATCATAGCGCCGAATAGGAATTTGGATCCGCCTCCGCTTCTGCGACCAGCTTTATGAATTTCGGCTGCAGCTATAGACTCAGGAAATTTTAGTTCGACATCCTCGACCATCACGCGGCGCAACAAAGCCACGAACATGATACCCAGAATACCGCCGGCTACCAAAATTAAGGCCGATGTGATATAATGTCCCGGAGTGTAAAACTCAGGCCATACACCTGATATGAAAAATGCAGGTAAGGTGAAAATTGCTCCGGCAGCCACCGATTCGCCGATGGAACCAACGGTACGGGCAAAGTTCTCTTCCAAAATGGAACCTTTAACCATTTTCAGGATGGCCATACCAATAACGGCTGCAGGATAAGTAGCAGCGATGGTCATCCCTGCTTTTAAACCCAGATAGGCGTTGGCAGCACCCAAAACCACCGACATGATCAATCCGATGATCAATGCGCGCACAGTGAACTCTGCCATATTCGTTTCGGAGGAAACAAAAGGCACAAATTTTTTCTGTTCAGACATACTTAAGAATTTTAGTTAATAGAATTTTCAGAATTTTTGGCTAAAATAAGTCAAAATTTTTGACTGTCATTAATAAAAAGTCAGGGTTACTCAATTTTTACAAACCCCAAGCTATCGCATCAAGTGAACGGTGCCCGTTAAGGTCCTTTTTTCCAATCCGTTCAACCTCTTTTCAAAAACATCGCAAACATAATAATACACCCCATCGGCACAATTCTGCTTGCTCGACTGGTCTTTGCCATCCCAATTGATATCCGGATCCTGGGTTTTAAATACTACCTTGCCCCAGCGATTGAATATCTGCAGGTCGATCTTTTCTACAAAATCGTAAGGGAAAGGCCTGAACTCATCGTTGGAACCATCGCCGTTAGGGGTAAATACGTTGGGCAAATTGTATAAGGAACACTGATTTACATCGAAACAAATGAGGTTGCTGGGCACGCTTTCGTTGTTGAATGAGTCGATTGCCGTCACATAATAACAACCCACAATGGAAGAGAGCCCGTTATGAATAAACAAGGTATCCTGCAAATTGGTGGTGGAATAAATAACCGTATAGTCGTTGCCGTTGGCGCCTGAATAATACAGGTTATAGCTAAGCACATCGTTGGCGCAGAAATGGTTTGGATTGGTCCAATACAAGGTATTGAAGATCATCTCGCAATTGGTGAATCCGGCCAACACGGGCGGACAGGGAGGCTCGTTATCGGTGGGTGAGCCGCATACGCGTTGCGACAGATTGATGAGCGGATGGGCAAACCCGCTGGCACTGTATTGCCCAACGGATTTCACATAATAACAATAATTGTTGCCATTGATGAGGCCCGAATCGACATAGATGTGGGTGGTGGAAAAACCAATGGAATCGTAGAGAGAGGTAATATTGTTAAGTTTGTAGATCACAAAATAATCGTTCAGCCAGGGGACATCGTATTGCCAACTAAGCGTTAATTTATTATCGGATGGCAGCAGGGTTAGGTAGACCGATGAGGCACGATAAGCCGAATCGACAAAATAAATATTGCCCGGCTGATTGTTGTAAAAATCGACACGATAGTGATAGGGCTTGCCCACAGTGTTGAGCAGGGTGTCGATATAAGTGGTATCGTTGATCGATAAGAGCGAATCGAGGAGGGTGTAGTTGCCCCCGTTGAATCCCTCGCCGCGGAAGAGATAATATTTGTAAGGCCCGGGAATGAGCAAGGTGTCGAATTCGGTGGGTTTGGACCAAGCGACAAACATAGAACCGTTGGTGGCATCCGTAAGGCGAACACTGGCATGGGTCATCACAGGAGCATCTTTGGGCAACTGACTGCAGGCTTCGAGGGAGGCATAGCTTTCGGCATCATCGGCAAAATAAGCGATGACCATATAGCAATAATCTATACCGCGAATCAGCCCCGCGCCGTTGTTGTTGTCGAGGTAGGTGGTATCCGTAAGGGTATCTATTTGGGCAATCTGGACATATCCGGTGTAGGACGGAACACCCGTTTCGCAGGGCCCGGGGAAAAATCCGTAATAGCCATTGCGCCTATAGATGCGATATCCCACAGCATTTTTGCAGGCTTCTGAATTCCATTTCAGGTTGATGTGATTGCCGGAAGGCGAGGCCGTGAGGTTTTCGGGGGCAGGGGCTACCACGGTGATGTTCATGGATTCGAAATCGACCAACTGCACAGGCTGACTGAAATCCTCGGCTTTGAAATTCATCTGGTAAGGGCTTTTCTTCACATGCGAACATTCGGTTTGCCAGGTGAAAATTGAGCTTACATGAGCCGTTCCCTGCTGGGTGGGGAAGGTGGCAGGACTGGAAGCTACCTGCAAAGGCGCTCCGTTGCCGCTCAGGCGGACCACCGTAGAATCGGGATCGTAGGCATAGACCGGGAAGACGAGCAGGGTGCCTTCCAACACACAGGTATCGCGCAAAGGTTTGATCTTGGGCGGATGATTGCTGCAAGGGATTACGGTAATCTGCATATCGCGGCGCACCGAACCTATCCAGATGCCATGGCGCCACTCGTCAACAATAATGCAAATGTTGTATTCGCCATTGAGTTGGGGGCTGTCCCAAAGCATTTCGCCGGTAATAGCATCTATGGTGAGAATATTGTTGGCCGGAGGGTAGAAAAAACCGGGTATGTATATGCCCCCGGGGCCTTTACAACTGTCGAGATGATAGGAGAGGCTGTCGCCATCGGCATCGAAAGCATAAGGATTGTGCACAAAAGGCTGAAATATGCAAGCGTTGTCGAGGGGCGGATTGAGCAGCACGGGCGAGGTGTTGTTTCCCAGAAATGGGTTTATCACCAGTTTGGTTTCTATATAAAAAGGGATGTTGACCGAGTTGGGGATGTTGACGATACCCGCATTGCGGTTGGGGTCTTCCATCCACATGGTGTAAGTGCCGGGAGCCGGGTAAGTATGGCGGCCATTGGTGGTGCCTCCATCGTAAGTGTAAACGTTTTTGCTGATGTTGTTGGCCAGATTGGTTTTCGAAACCCGCTGAATGATGCTCGAAGTTCCGTCGCCCCAGTGCAGTTCCAGTTCGGGACGGTCGGCAGGGCTGAGGGTGTAAGTATAGGTGACTATGGTGGCCTCGTAGGTTAGTCCGTTGAGCCATTTATAGGTGATCTCGCCGGCCCGCTGATGGGTGGCGAAAGCAAAGGTACAGATGGTCAGCAGTAATACTACAGTAGTAAAAAGCCTTTTCATATTAGCATGGAAAAAGTGTATAAAGTTACAAAAAAATGCTCATTCAGGAGGAAAATATCTTCATATTTGGCCAAAACTCTGAAATAACTGAATTAACCCGGAATTATTGTTCTGGCGACAATAATCAGGTTGAGAAGATATCCTTTACGTCAAATTTCAGGCTGATGGCGGGGTCGGTACTTTTTCTTTCTTTTTCCTACCGGGTTTCCCTTTTGATTTATGATAAATAGTAAAGGCTTTAAATTTTGCAAAATTGGTAGAAGCAAAAATATCCTGACCTATTTTGCACAAACTCATCATTTCCTTAAACAATCTGTTTCCGTCTTCTATTCGTTGCTGGGTAAGAATATCGCGTTCAATTATTGCCTCGGTTTGCAGGTCGATTGCATTATCAAAATCGTTATTTAGGTTTTGAAGGTTGGTAAGAAAAGCGGCCGTCAAACCTTCAGAAATCAGATCGGGCAATTGCTGAGTGGCCAGCTTGATAACCCTTTTGCCGAGGCGATGCAGCTTTTCGTCGGGCAGGCCGCTCATGCCGTCGAAGGCATAACTGCGGTAACGTGCATCCTTAGTCCCCCATTTGTTTCCGGCAATGGTGCGCACGGTTCTAATACCCATCCTTACTTTTTCGGCCAAGGCATCTTTGTTTTCGGTGGCTATCACAACCGCCCCCATGCTTTCAATGTCGGCCGGCAAGTTCATAAAATCATCTTCCTGTTGCCTGAGATTTTCCACATCCGTATCCTGCACCCCATAGGAAGCAAACTCAGCGAGATTGTCTTCCACCGAATGGGCAACTTGTCGGGCCACGGTGCAAAGCTTGGCATCCGAAAAAGTATAATTTCTTTTGAGGGTTTGTTTTTTAGCCATGGTTTTTTGACATTATATTATTAAGGTGTCCCAAAGGTAAAAACAAATTTTCAGATTAAAGCATGGTTTTGGTACTTTTTCTCATAAAAATTGCTCCGGAAAGGCTACAAACCTTATTTAGCCTATAGTTTCGCACATTAAGCTATATCTCTTTTTTCTCATTTTATTCTATCTTTTATTTTTTTTGTTCTTTATTTTTTTTAATCATTTTGTTTTTCTTATCTGGATGTCTTCTCTTTATTTTAAGCTCTTTATTTCTCTTCTTTATTATTTATTTATTTTTTCCAAGCTTTATTTTTTTTATTTCTAGCTTTTGTTTTTTTTCTTTAAGCTGTAATTTTTTTAATCATTTTGTTATTGCATAATAGCGCTTTTCTATTTCAAAATAGATTTATAGAAATGATAGACCAAAATAATCGGAAATTATTATGAATAAACTTTCTAATAAAGGATAATAATAATGAAATCGGAATAAGAATAATTTTTTAGATGACAATTATTCTGATGAATTAAAAATTAATAAAGCTGATGAATTAAAAATGATAGAAAATAATTAGCAAATATCCGCAATTAGATAAGTTTTTTACTTAGTCTATGCGTTGATATCATCAAATCATAAATAATTTTAGAAAAAAAATAAAAAGTTTCATTCACAAAACCTTACCACCTGGGTGTTTTTCATAGATTATGGGTTAAACAGCCTCTTTCAAAATTCCAAAAACATAAATCTATCATACAACATCACTAATTAAAAAAACAATAGAATTGCGCCTTCGTCTTTTATATAGTAGCCACAGATTCGCAGATTTTCTTCAATAAGAATATTTCACAGATTGCATTCGTAAAATTTAAAAATTTCATTTTTAAATTTTACGCTCTGCGCAATTTATTAGTCAAATAATAATCTGTGAATCTGCGGCTATTTCTTTTGTTATCTATTAGCGTGATAATAATACTTCCCAATAGATAGGCTGCATTCTGAATTCCCCTACATGGCTGCCAGCATATCGCGGATCAGATTCTCGGTGCCCTGAGCGATTTCGGAGATGCTTGCATCCAGCATGTAGCAAGGTGTGGTGAAAACGTTATGATTTTTATCCTTTATCACATCGCCATGGCGGGTGCGCACATTCACGGCTCCCATTTGCTGTACATGCTTTTCGGTGGTGGGGTCGGTGCCAATGGTGAGGGTGACATTTTCAAGAATTCGGGCCAAAATCACCGGGGCAATGCACATGGCGCCCACCGGTTTTTTCTTTTCCAACATGGCAAGAATGGCATAAACAATTTCCTCGTTCACCTTCATATCGGGACCATCGAAAGCATAGGTGCATAGGTTTTTGGCCACACCAAAACCTCCCGGCAATACCAGGGCATCGAAATCTTTTACCCTGAATTTCGACAGAGGCTGAATGTTTCCGCGAACCATGCGTGCCGATTCGGTGAGTACATTGCGCGTTTCGGTCATGGGTTTTTTGGTGAGATGATTGATCACATGATGCTGATCCACATCCGGAGCAAAAGCTTTGTAAGTGGCACCCAGCTTGTCGATAGCGAGCAAGGTGAGCACTGCCTCGTGAATTTCGGCTCCGTCGAAAACGCCGCATCCGGATAAAATTACTGCAAAGTTTTTCATGGGTTTATGATTTTTGTTAATTCATTTTTTCTTGTTTTTTTTTGCCACCAAAGCACCAAGACACTAATCCGCCAGTTGGCGGACACCAATTTTTTTTCCTTCATAAAACATCAAAAAGGAAAATCATACCCCCCTCTTAATCAATCCGTGTAAATCTGCGTCTCCTCCTCTATTCCATCCATCTTTCCATTCATGCCACCAAAGCACGAAAACACCAAGAAACACCAAGAATATTTCCCGCATCCGCCAGCTGGCGGAGCTGATGAACGCAGAAAAATCATCCATTTTTCCATCTATCCATCTTTCCATTCCCGCCACCAAAGCACGAAAACACCAAGAAACACCAAGAATATTTCCCGCAGATTTCGCTGATGAACGCAGAAAAATCATCCATTTTTCCATCTATCCATCTTTCCATTCCCGCCACCAAGGCACCAAGACACCAATCCGCCAGTTGGCGGACACCAAATTTATTTTCCTTCATAAAACATCATAAAGGAAAATCATACTCCTCATAATCAATCCGCGTAAATCCGCGTCCTTTCTCCCATTCCATCCACTTTTCCATCTATCCATTTATCCTTTACTCAAACTTTCATTATTGGAGTGGTTTAAAAATTCAAATTTCTGGGTTCGCAGTTGTGGTCTGAAACCTGCCGCTTCGATGGCAGCCACCATTTCGGTAGGTGTGATCTTAAAATCGGCACCGGCCACCGACACCACGTTTTCTTCTATCATCACCGAGCCCATGTCGTTGGCTCCCCCATGCAGACATAATTGTGCCACGGGTACGCCCACCGTGAGCCATGATGGTTGCAAATTAGTGATATTGTTGAGCACTATGCGGGCTATGGCAATAAATCTCACATATTCGTTGGCCATGATACTGTTTTCCACTCCCTGTTTTGTTTTCAGTACCGTATTCTGATGCTGAAAAGGCCAGGGGATAAAACTGATGAAACCATGGCTGCCCTCAGGTTTTTCGCTTTGCACCTGCCAGATAGCTAACAGATGGTCCATGCGTTCTTCCACAGTTTCAATATGTCCGAACATCATGGTTGCCGAGGTGGGCAGGTTCATTTTATGAGCCACCCGCATCACATCCAGCCACTCCACAGCGCTGCATTTGGCCGGAGAGATAAGCTTGCGCACCCGGTCGGATAATATCTCGGCACCGGCTCCGGGCAGGCTGTCGAGACCTGCATCCGTCAGCTTTTGCAGAATGTATTCGTAGGATTGTTTTTCTTTTTTCGAAAGATAAGCGATCTCGGGAGGGCCCAGGGCATGCAGTTTCAGTTTGGGATACAGTTTTTTCAAATTGCTGAACAGTTCCGCATAGAAATCCAGTCCGAGGTCGGGGTGCATTCCGCCCTGAAGCAGGAGTTGCGAGCCGCCCAGAGCAATCATTTCGTCAATCTTCTGAATGTATTCTTCTGTGGTGGTGATATAGGCATTCGCACCTTTTTTGGTGGTGCAGAAATTACAGAATTTGCATTGCGAAACGCACACGTTGGTGATGTTCACATTGCGATCGATGATCCAGGTAACCGTGTTGCCGGGATGCAGTTGTTTGCGAATCTCGTTGGCAATAAAGATGAGGTCGGCCAGCGAAGCCTCCTGATAAAGGACCATTGCTTCTGCCTTGCTGAGAGCCTGCCTCTGCAAGCCTTTTTCGAGGATGTTTGCTACTTTCATCATAAGCAAAATTACTTTTTTTATTTCTACTATTCATGCAATTTTTGCCACCAAAGCACTAAGACACCAATCTACACCAAATTAATTTGACTTTCTATTGCTACCATCCGCCACCAAAACACCAAGACACTAAATTACACCAAATACTTTCAATTCGCTTATGCCACCAAAACACTAAAGCACCAAACTACACCAAAGTATTCCAATTCTTTATTGTTATAATCCGCCACCAAAGCACCATGTCACCAATCTATTCCAAATACTTTCAATTCTCTTATGCCACCAAAGCACCAAGACACCAATCTACACCAAATTATTTTGATTTTCTATTACTACCATTTGCCACCAAAGCACCAAGACACTAAATTACACCAAATAATTATTTCCCTTTCGACACCAATGCGCAAAGTCGCCAAATATTTTTTTAGTCAGAAAAGCTTCAACATTTTTTTTAACTTTGATGGGAATTTAAAAGAAAATAATGCCACCAAATCCTGAGGATAAAAGGAATTATCATAAAAGTTTCATACCGATTCCACCAGAACTTGATCTGATTGGTAAAAAGATTGTTGATTCTGCTTATACAGTGCATAAGAATCTTGGCCCCGGATTACTCGAAAAGGTCTATGAAACATGTTTTTGCCACGAATTAAGCAAAAGAAATTTAAGTTTCCAGCGCCAATTAAATATTCCGATTATTTATGACAATATCGTTTTTGATGAAGGCTTGCGACTTGATGTATTAGTTGAGAACGAAATTATCTGTGAACTCAAGGCCATTGAGATTGTAAATCCGGTTTGGGAGGCACAAATTTTGAGTCACCTGAAACTTGCTAATAAAAGATTGGGTTATCTGATAAACTTTAATGTGGAGAATATCGGATCAGGAATAAAACGTTTTGCCAACTAATTGAGAACAATAATTTTTGGTGATTTTTGGTGATTTCGTGCCTTGGTGGCAAAACTTAGTTAATTAAAAAAACACAAAAAAATGAAGCTTGAAATTATACTATCCGGAAAAACAGGAAAAGAAAGCTCCCTGTTTTTCATCGAAAGATCCACCGAAAAACTGCTGAAAGCAGCCCAAAACCATATTAATAAAGAAGAGACACTTTTCCTTACAGAAAAACTGGCCGACGAAAAATCGGGCATAGTAAGCATCAATCGCTATGCTTACCAGCTTTTTTTCTACCATTTGAAAGCAGAAAAAAAGGCCCCTTTCGAAATCCTGGAAGACCTCCGCAAAACAGGTCACAAATTCGTTGCTCTCTGCAATGAGTTCAAATCCTCCACAGTCACCCTGCTTTCCGACGGCCTCGATGACCAAGAAATAAAAGCGGCCATAGAAGGAATTGCCCTTTCGGTATATCAGTTCACGAAATTCAAATCTGCGCCCGACACTCTTCTTCACAGCCTGAAAAAATTGCATGTATCCTCAAAAAGCATTACAGAAAAAGAGCTGGATGCTTTGAAAAACATACTGTCATCCGTTTGTATTTGCCGCGATTTTGTCAACGAACCGGTCTGCAATCTGAATTCGGAAACATTTTCTAAAGACATCAGCAAACTCTTCAAAAACAGTGGGGCCAAACTCGAGATATTGAATAAGGCCAAAATAGAAGCTCTCAAGATGAACGGTCTTCTGTCGGTAAATAAAGGCAGCGTCGATCCTCCGGCATTCGTCATCATCGAATGGAAACCCGCCGGGGCTAAGAACAAAAATCCCATAGTTTTTGTGGGCAAAGGCCTGATGTTCGATACAGGAGGTATCAACATAAAAACCGGAAACCACATGGAAACCATGAAATGCGATATGGCCGGCGGAGCCGCCGTGGTATCGGCCATGCATGCCATAGTATCTGCCAAACTTCCGGCTTATGTAATCGGTCTGGTACCGGTAACCGACAACCGACCCTCGGGCAATTCGTTGGTGCCCGGTGATATTATCACTTATTCCAACGGAACCACCGTAGAGGTGCTCAACAGCGATGCCGAAGGCCGCCTGATACTGGCCGATGGAATCATCTATGCAGGGAAATACAAACCCGCTGTGGTCATCACTATTGCAACCTTAACCGGAGCGGCCCATGCTGCTATAGGCGGATTTGGAATCGTCGGAATGCATCAGGAGGCGGAGTCGTATTTCCATCAGATACAATCAGCCGGTAAAGATGTTTTTGAGCGGGTTGTTGAATTTCCCTTCTGGGAAGAATATGGCGAACTGATCAAATCGGAGGTTGCCGACATCAAAAACATTGGCGGACCTGTGGGAGGAGCTATCACTGCGGGCAAGTTTCTGGCGCATTTCACAGAATATCCATTTATACATCTGGATATAGCCGGACCTTCGTTTAATGAAAAGAAAGACAGCTACCGGGGATTGGGTGGTAGTGGTGTTGGAGTAAGATTGTTCTGTGAGTTCGTTAAGCGAATGTCAGATACCAAGTAGCTGCTTTACTTTTTCCGAAACAGATTTATTATCGGCTTTTCCGGCAAGTTTTTTCGATGCCAGGCCCATAACTCGGCCCATATCTTTAACAGATGTGGCCCCTGCTTCTGTAATAATGTCTTTTATGATCAGTGTGAGCTCTTCATCGCTCATCTGCTCGGGAAGGTATTTTTGAATCACGTCTGCCTGAAAAATTTCGACATCAGCCAGATCTTTTCGGTTTTGCGATAAATATATCTCGGCGGTTTCGCGGCGCTGTTTTACCAGCTTCTGCAAAATCTTAATTTCAGCATCTTCGCTAACGCCGCCATCTCCTCCTTTTTCGGATTTTGCCAATAGCAAAGCCGATTTCACTGCACGCAAAGCTTCCAGCAATTCCTTGTTTTTGGAAAGCATGGCCTGCTTGATCTCTTCATTGATTTTTAATTCCAGGCTCATATAAGATCAATCCGGGGGATTATGAATAAAAGAATTTGGCTTTACTTTATCGCCTGATTCACCATCACTGCCAACAGAAAGAGAAGACATCTCCGATTCAGAAGAAGGAATGGTATCGTCCAAGGTAACATTACGGCGCAGATAGGCAGGAACTTTTTCCAGATGGGTCAGCGTATCCTGATTTTTTATCTGAAGGCTAAGTTTCTTCAAACGATCGACGCGTTCGCTGTGTTTTTGATTCAGCAAATTACTTTCTTCGGCGGGAATCGTAGTGGAGGGTGTATATTGTTCTGATGAAAAGCTCTCGTTAATAGGTTCGAAAATAGGAGTTGAATCAACTATGGGTTCTTCCGCCTTATCTTCTGTTTTGGTAAAAACGAACATTTCGTTTTCCCTTTTCGGAATGTTGAGTTCTACCTTAATTTCCTGCTCAGATGATACCGGGGCACTGAAAAAAGGTGTTTCCACTTCAGCAATAGTATCCCTGATCTCATTGTTTTCAACAACGTCAGGATTCTTTACAATAAGTTTCATTTCATCCTCAATGGCAGGAATAGGGTCTTGTTTGGGGGCAGGTGCTTCCTGTTTGTTATCCAGCGAAACCACCGTTTTTCTCAATTGACCATCAGAAGAGGGACTATCCAAAGATGTTTTAAATCCGGTAGCAATCAGTGTAACGCTTATTTTATCGCCCAAGGATTCGTCGTTTCCATTTCCCCAGATGATCTCGGCAGTAGAACCGGCAGAGTTCTGAATATATTCTGTGATCTCCGAAACTTCGTCCATAGAAATCTCTTCTTTGCCAGAAGAAATGTACAATAGGATATTCTGAGCACCAACAATGTCATTATCGTTCAGTAAAGGAGAAGAAAGGGCCATTTCAACAGCCTTCATTGCGCGATTTTCACCTTCAGCCACTCCGGTACCCATAATAGCAGCACCGCTGTTGCGCATAACGGTATTAACGTCATTGAAATCGACGTTGATGTAACCAGTAACAGTAATAATTTCGGCTATTCCTTTGGCGGCAATTGTCAGTATATTGTCGGCACGGTGAAATGCTTCAGAAAGTTTCAGGTCACCGTGTAATTCCCTAAGTTTATCATTGCAAATAACCAAAAGAGTGTCGACATATTTGCGTAATTCTTCCAGTCCCTGTTCGGCCTGCAGTTGGCGTTTTCTTCCTTCAAATGAAAATGGCAAAGTGACAATACCCACGGTCAGTATCCCCATTTCTTTAGCGATCTGCGCAATAACAGGAGCAGCTCCTGTTCCTGTTCCGCCACCCATACCTGCCGTAATAAATACCATTTTGGTATTATCGCTCAGCATCTCTTTGATCTCTTCAATAGTCTCCAAAGCAGCTTTACGTCCGGTTTCAGGAATTGATCCTGCTCCCCATCCGTCGGTGATGGCAGTTCCCAATTGAATTTTATTAACAATTGGACTTGTTTCCAAAGCCTGTTTGTCGGTATTGGTAATTATAAAATCTACTCCTTTTATTCCCTGATCATACATAAAATTGACAGCATTGCTGCCACCGCCACCAACACCAATAACCTTAATTATTGAAGGTGAGTTCGTTTGAGGATCGAATTTTATAGTCATAGTGATGCTAAATTTAAGTTACTAAAATAATTTAATTTTAATTTAGGACTAAGCCGGGGCAAAATAATTATTAACTATTTTTTGTTAATTCATATAATCATGGTTAATAATCACTTTATGATGCTTTTACGTGCAAACCACTCCATTTATTTTTTTGGTAATTTGCATGCAATTTAGTTTACATCTTCGTCAAAAAACTGTTTGCCTTTTTTAAATAATGAATCGAAAAAGGTCCCTTTGGTTTTTTTAGAGTGATTTTGGATGGGTTCCTCCTTTATGGTAGTATTTGGTTTTTCCGGCTCAACGGCAGGAGCACTTTTTTGCAAACCCCTGATCACTAACCCCACACCGGTTGCATACATTGGCAGGGCCATTTCCTGAGGAACATTTTCGGCCAGATGATGGTTGGGATAACCAATACGAGTATCCATACCTGTAATAAACTCTGTCAGCTGAACAATGTTCTTAAGTTGAGCCCCGCCTCCCGTAAGTACTATACCTGCAATTAATTTACGCTCATAGCCTGAGGATTTGATCTCACTATAAACATACTCTATTATTTCTTCCATTCTGGCCTGAATGATATTGGCAAGATTTTTCAGGCTAATCTCTTTTGCTGGTCGTCCCTGTAGTCCGGGGATAGAAACAAACTCATCGGCCTTGCTTTCTTTGGCTAAGGCAGAGCCGTACATTACTTTAAGCTTTTCTGCATTTTTCTTTACTATGGTGCAGCCTTCCTTAATATCCTCCGTAATAATATCACCTCCCAATGGAATGACAGCCGTGTGACGAATGATATCGTCCTGGAAAATGGCAATATCTGTTGTCCCACCACCAATATCTACCAACACCACTCCAGCTTCTTTCTCTTCATCACTTAGCACAGCATCGGCAGATGCCAAAGGCTCTAAGATCTGATCTACAATTTCGAGACCTGCTCTTTCGACACAACGATTGATGTTACGAACTGCAGTAACCAATCCCGTGATTATATGAAAATTTGCTTCCAGACAGACTCCGGCCATCCCGATAGGACGTTTGATGCCTGCCTCTTTATCAACAATATACTCCTGAGGGATTACATGGACTATCTCTTCGCCAGGCTGCATAACCAAGCGGTACATATCGTCGATGAGCCGATTTATGTCCTCCTGATTGATCTCAGTATTCACAGAATTCCGGATAATACTGCCCCTATGCTGTATACTCTTTATGTGTTGCCCAGCAATACCCACATTGATACATTTAATATTCACACCGGATTTGGCTTCGGCCTGTTTTACCGCCACCTTGATCGATTCAACCGTATTATCAATATTTATTACCACACCTCTTTTCACACCTATGGATTCTGCCGATCCATAACCTAAGATTTCAATTTTTCCGAATTGATTCTGGCGGCCAACAATGGCTGCTATCTTTGTGGTGCCTATATCGAGGCCTACAATAATTTCAGATGATTCCATGATTTATTTAGTTTTAAGAATTATTTTTTTCGAACAAACGATTTGACCTTTAAAATTAATATTAATTGTGTCGTATTTATCCCAGGAGGCTAAAAATTCTTTCTTTTTATTGAAGATCCTAAGCTTTTCGAGCTTTTCTGCAATATTATTTTCGTCTCCCAGGTTAATGATATGGTCTCCGACTAAGGGCATCATTAAAATATTACCTGTTTTATCTAAAAACAGTTGCTGAATTTGGGCTCTCCAAAACGGATCCTTATTTATGTTGACAGCTGCATTGTAAATTTTAACCAAGTTCTTATTTAACTTAACTGTGTCCTTTATTTCACCGGAAGTATCCACTTGCAATTTCAGGGCATTTATATAAAGATCATTGATGAACCCGTTTGCAATAAGGACCCTTGCAGTCTTACCCTCCACAACAGGCATGAGAAAGCCATCTCTACTGATATAATAGCTTTGATCATACATATTTTGAACCCTGACAATAGGTGTTCTTTGCTTAATGTCAATTTTTACAATACCCCCTAAGGATACATATACCCGCGATGACAAAACAAAAGGATTCTTGTTGATGATGTTCTCAATGCTTTCAATATTAATGCTGGAAATAGCGCTTCCAATAAGTGAATCCCCCACTAAGATTATATAATTTCTGACATCCTGTTCTGAAATAAAAGTGGCATCAGAAGGGGCATCGATCGAAATCTGAATCTCGCGACATTTGTTTTTGCCGTAATTTAAAACCACAACCCAAACCATCCCTAGTATCAACAGAATGCTTAAACTCCATATTACGATCTTCAGAATTCTTTTTTTCATATTACAATCTGTTAATCAACATTTTTTCAATGGGATCGACCCATTGATCGATATCTCCGGCACCCATGGTCACTATAATTTCAATTTCCCTATTCTCCAGGGTTCTCAAAATGTCTTTTTTCTGAAGAATCATTTTATCAGCCAATTTCATTTTTTTCAGAAGGATATCGGAACTGACACCAGGAATTGGTTCTTCGCGTGCCGGGTAAATTTCAAGCAAAATGACTTCATCCAGCATGTCCAAAGCTGTAGCGAATTCATCAGCAAAATGAAGGGTTCTGGAAAAAAGATGTGGCTGGAATATACCCAGCATTCTTTTTTCGGGATAAAGCTCCCTGACTGCGGCTATAAATGCTTTCAATTCTTCAGGATGATGAGCGTAATCATCAATATAAACCAATTTCTCTGAATTCACCCTATAATCAAACCTTCGGACCACGCCCTGATACGACTCAAGACCCGCCCTGATCTTCTCTTTTGATATTCCCTTAAGATAACATACTGCTGCTGCCGCTAAAGCATTTTCAATATTATGTCGGCCCGGAATCTGCAAATACACTGTGATTTCATCTCCCAGTAAATTCATTTTAAAATGGAATCTGTAATTTCTGACCTCAATTTCCTGTGCATAAAAATCAGCCGGGCCTTCGAGAGAATATTTATATTTTGAAACTCCATCCAACTCCGGTGTCAAAATATCCTTTTTTACTATCAGAATACCCCCCTTCTTTATTTTCCGCATAAAATCGGAAAAGGTATTCTCAAGATCTTTCTTATCCGCATAAATGTCGAGATGGTCGGCATCAATTGATGAAACAACAGCAATATCGGGACTAAGCTGCAAAAACGACCTGTCATACTCATCGGCTTCTGCAATAAATACCTCTGCTTTTTCTGAAATTATCAGGTTCGATCTGTAGTTTTTCACAATACCACCAATAAATGCATTGATATCAATGTCTGCATTTTTAAAAATGTGTGAAATCAAACCTGTAATGGTAGTTTTTCCATGTGTTCCTGCCACAGCAATTGAGAACATATTTTGCGACAAGGCTCCTAAAACTTCAGAACGTTTTTTTAATGGTACACCTTTCTCAAGAAAATACAAAAGTTCTTTATGCTCTGCAGGTATAGCAGGTGTATAAATCGCAAGATTGGTTTGTGCTGGTATTTGCGAAATATCCTCATTGTAGTGAACAGGAATACCCTCATTTATTAAGGCTTCGGTCAATAATGTCGGAGTTTTATCATAACCGGACACATTGCATCCCCTGATCTTGAAAAATCGGGCCAGGGCACTCATACCAATACCTCCAATACCTATAAAATAAACCGTTTTAATCGAATCCAAATTCACCTTAGCCTTATTTCACCATATTAATAATTATTCCTGCAATTTTTTCAGCAGCATTTTTATGCGCAAAACGGACTATGTTGTCTTGCAAATGTTCACATTTTTCTTTATCTCCAATAAGTTCAACCACAGTCTTAACCAATTCTTCTCTTGCATCAATGTCTTTAACTAAAATAGCTGCATTGTTGCCAGTAAGTGCTAATGCATTTTTTGTTTGATGATCTTCCGATACATTCGGAGAAGGGACTAAAATCACCGGTTTGCCCACCAAACAAAGTTCGGAAATTGCTATGGCTCCTGCACGTGAGATTATCACATCAGCTGCTGCATAAGCCAGATCCATCCGTGAAATAAATGCATAAGGGAATATGCCAAATTCTTTGGTTTTTTCGCAGGCATTTAGTGCCACTCCATAAAAAAACCTACCTGTTTGCCATATTAATTGGACATTATTATCCAGAAAAGCATTAAGGTCCTTTATTATGCTTTCATTAATTGTCCTTGCGCCAAGGCTCCCGCCTACTACCAAAACGGTTTTCTTTTCCGGATTCAAACCGAACATTTCGAGACCATTTTCTTTCTTCCCATTCAGTTCAGTAATATCCAGTCTGACAGGATTCCCTGTTAGAACTATTTTTTCTATTGGAAAGAATTTATCCATTCCCTCGTAAGCTACACAGATGCAATTTACTTTTTTCGCAAGGATTTTATTTGTAATCCCGGGATAAGAATTTTGCTCCTGAATTAAAGTAGGTATTTTCTTTCGGCATGCAATTCTTAGTACAGGTCCACTGGCATAGCCCCCTACCCCGACAACAACATCAGGTTTAAATTCTTTAATGATTTTTCTAGCTCCTAATAAACTTGAGACGACTTTGAAAGGAAAAGTAAGATTTTTCCAGGTTATTCTCCTTTGAAATCCACTTATATTCAGACCTATGATTTTATATCCTGCTTCAGGAACCTTTTCCATTTCCATGCGTCCTTTTGCTCCAACAAACAATATTTCTGCAGCAGGATTAATTTTTATAATAGCGTTTGCAATTGCAATCGCTGGAAATATATGACCTCCAGTACCACCTCCGCTTATGATTACTTTTAAATTATTCTGTAACATCACTATCAGGTTTTATGGTTGCTTCCTCAAGTTTCTGTTTCTCGGCTTCGTCATTTGATCTGCTTATGCTGAGCATTATCCCAATACCTATACTGGTGAACCAAATAGATGTCCCTCCCATACTAACCAGAGGGAGAGGCTGGCCAGTAACCGGAAAAATATCAACAACAATAGCCATATTAATCATCGCCTGAAATACAAGAATATAACTGATACCCAGGCCCAAAAGGACTCCAAAGGTCTTTTCGCATCGTGTGGCAATTCTGATTCCTCTGTACAATAAAAACAGATATAAAAATATTACAATAATTCCGCCGACAATTCCGTATTCTTCAATTATAATCGCATAAATAAAATCGGAATAGGCCTGGGGCAACATATTGCGCTGTGTGCTATTCCCGGGAAATTTTCCAAACACACCTCCAGATGCAACTGCAATTTTTGACTGGTTTATCTGGTAAACCTCATCCGGATTTTGATCCTTTTCATCACCAAAGAATGTTTCTATTCGATTCGACCATGTTCCCAATCGACCTTTTTTGGGAGAATTCATAAGTAACAATATCAATAAGCCACCCGCTAAAATTCCAACCCCTATCATATACAAAATGTAACGTACACTGACCCTTCCCACAAACATTAAAATCAAACAGGTTGCAAACAAAATTGCAGCAGTGGAAAAGTTTGCCGGCATAATTAGCAAGCAGATAATAAGTACAGGAGTAACAATAGGTCTGAACCCTGACTTAAAATCCTTAATTTGCTCCTGACGTTTAGAAATTAGCTTTGCCAGATAAATAATTAATGCGAGTTTCGCGAAATCCGATGTTTGAAAATTTATATTAATTACGGGTAAAGTAAGCCATCTGTTTGCCTCATTAATATTTGAACCAAAAAACAAGGTATATCCTAATAAACAAACCGCTGCAAAAATAGCAATGAAGGAGAATTTTGCATAAAGAGTATATCTTACCTGATGGGCTAAATACATTAAAACTAACCCTAATATTAAAATAAATAAATGTTTTATTAGATAATACTCAGTGTTTCCCGCTTTATTCCTATAGGCCAAAGTTCCAGTAGAGCTATATACCGCCAAAATAGAGAAAACGGACAGTAAAAACACTACTGCCCAGATTACTTTATCTCCTTTTAGATTCTGTAGAAACTTTCTCATTTGAAATAATTATAAATCGTAAACGGCTCTTTTAAATTGCATCCCTCTATCCTCAAAATTGTTGAATATATCAAAGCTGGCACATGCCGGTGAAAGTAAAACAACATCGCCTGTTTTCCCCAAATAATAAGCTGTATCAACAGCATCTCTGGCAGATGTAGTTTCTTTTATAACCGGAACCAGATCAGAAAAATCCTCCAGAATTTTTGTATTGTCAAGACCCAGACAAACAATTGCTTTTACTTTTGCCTTAACCAAGGGCTTGAGACTGGAATAATCATTCCCTTTATCAAGACCACCCACTATCCAAATAACAGGTCGTGTCATACTTTCCAATGCAAACCATGTAGAGTTTACATTCGTCGCCTTGGAATCGTTTATGAACTCAATTCCATGCACCCGGGTAACCAACTCGAGCCTATGTTCCACCCCCTGAAACTCAGACATACTTTCTTTGATTACGTCTTTACGTATATCAAACAGCCGCGATATTACACCAGCAGCCATGGAATTATACAAATTGTGTTTCCCTTGTAATGCTAAGTTTTCTAATGTCATTTTAAACTCGTTTGAATTTATATTAATGTTAATTTCTTTATTTTTTAAATACGCTCTATCACCTTTTTCAATAATATTCAACGAAAAAGGAATTGCTTTTGAAGGAATAGTTCTTTTGGCCAATTCTTGCTTAGTAACCGAGTCATCATCACAATAAATAAAAAAATCATTTTCAGTCTGATTTCGTATTATTCTGAATTTGGAGTCAACATAGTTTTGAAAATTATTGTCATATCTATCCAGATGATCAGGAGTTATATTGGTAATAACAGCCACATCGGCCCTGAACCGAAACATGTAGTCCAACTGAAAACTGCTTATCTCTAAAACATAGTAATCAAAATTGTTTTCAGCCACCTGCAGCGCAAAACTCTTTCCTACATTTCCTGCCAATCCAACATTCAATCCTGCTTTCTTCATGATATGATAGGTAAGCAGAGTTGTTGTTGTTTTTCCATTACTACCCGTTATACAGATCAATTTTGCATTTGTAAATCTGGCTGCATATTCAATATCTGAGACCATCGGAATATTAAGCAACCTGCATTTAACTATCAAAGGAGATTTATCCGGAATACCCGGGCTTTTAATTATCTCATCTGCACTTAGAATAATGCTCTCATCATGTTTCCCTTCTTCAAAGGCAATTTCATTATGTAAAAGAACGTCCTTATATGTTTGTTTTATAATCCCAGAATCAGAAACAAAAACTTCATTTCCTTTTCTTTTTGCCAAAACTGCGGCTCCAACCCCTGATTCACCCGCACCCAGTATGACAATTTTGTTATTCATTTTCTACATGATTATCTAATTTTCAATGTAATTACAGATAAAATAGCTAACAATATCCCAACAATAATAAACCGCATGACAATCTTCGATTCATGATAACCTACTTTCTGATAATGGTGATGGAGAGGAGACATTTTAAGTATTCGACGTCCTTCCCCAAATTTTCGTTTAGTATACTTAAAATATGACACTTGCATAATAACAGACAAACTCTGTATCAGAAAAATTCCACAAAACAAGGGGATAAGTAACTCCTTACGAATGATAATCGCAAAAACAGCAATGATACCGCCAATTGACAAACTACCCGTATCACCCATGAAAATCTGTGCAGGGTAAGAATTATACCATAAAAAACCAATACAGGCCCCTACAAAGGCACTAATAAATATTACCAGTTCGCCTGTATTCGGGATGTACATAATGTTCAGATAATCTGCATAGAACATACTACCTGAAACATAGGCAAAAACAGCAAGCGTTATCCCTATCACAGCGGATGTACCCGTTGCCAACCCATCCAGTCCATCTGTCAGATTTGCACCATTTGAAACCGCAGCAATAATAAAAATTACAATAGGGATAAATATCAAAAAAGCCCATTTTCTGTACCCATCACCTAACCACGATAACAAATTAGCATAATCGAATTCGTTATTTTTAACAAACGGAATGGTCGTCTTTGTTGACTTATAGGATTCTTTGGTAAACAAACTTGTTGATTCATTGAAATTTTCAACCTTAAACAAGTTGTTCGAATTGATTAGGTTTTCCGTTGTAGTTCTGTCGACTTTTTCTTTGATAACAACCGAATCATTAAAATACATTGTAAGCCCAACAATCAGCCCCAACCCTATCTGTCCGGCAATTTTAAATTTACCTGCAAGTCCCTTTTTATTTTTCTTAAAAACCTTAATATAATCATCAATAAAACCAATTGTCCCAAGCCACAAAGTGGTAATGATCATTAAAATTATGTACACGTTATGCAGTTTTGCAAACAATAATATTGGTATCAAAATAGAACCCAATATTATTAAGCCTCCCATAGTGGGTGTCCCCTGTTTTTCAATCTGGCCCTGTAATCCCAGGTCACGAACCGTTTCACCAACTTGCTTTTTTCTCAGATAATTAATAATCCTTTTACCAATTATCATTGAAAGAATTAATGAAGTAATGATTGACAAGCCAGCACGAAAAGATATGTACTGAAAAATTCCGGACCCCGGAACATCAAAGTGTTTATGCAAATAATCAAACAAATAGTAAAACATATTACAAATCCATTAATTCTTTAATAATTTGTTTATCATCAAAGGGGTATTTTATTCCTTTTATTTCTTGAAATTTTTCATGACCCTTACCTGCAATCAGTATTATATCATTAGGTTGAGCTAAGGCGTATGCCGTTTTAATCGCTTCCTTCCGATCTAATATTGCCAGGACCTTCAATTTATCTGATGCAGAAATACCTATTTTCATTTCTTCTAAAATAACAGTTGGATCTTCAGATCTGGGATTATCAGAAGTAAGAATCACACGGTCGCTTATTTGTGCAGAAATGCTGGCCATCTCAGGCCTTTTTGTCTTATCCCTGTCACCACCAGCTCCAACTACTGTTATAATTTTTTCTTTATTATTCTTTATAGAAGCAATGGTTGTTAAAACCTTTTTTAAAGCATCAGGTGTATGAGCATAATCCACAATGGCTACTACATTCTTTTTATCCTTAAAACTTTCAAACCGACCTTCGGCGGCATCAAGATCACTCACTGCAGTCAATATTTCATCTATATCTTGCCCGAGTAATGTAGCTGTAGCATAAATGGCCGTCAAATTATATGCATTAAAATTCCCAATCAACCTACACCAAATCTCGCGGTCGTTTATCGAAAGCTGCATTCCGCCAAAATTGTTTTCTAAAATTCTGGTCTTAAAATCAGCCATTGATTGCAGGCTATATGAATACTTCTTAGCCTTACTGTTTTGCAACATAACACTTCCATTCCTGTCATCGATATTGGTTAGGGCAAATGCAGTTTCCGGCAAACTATCAAAGAACTCTTTTTTTGCTGAAATATAATTTTCAAAGGTCTTATGATAATCCAAATGGTCATGGGTTATATTAGTAAATACCCCTCCCGCAAACTGCAATCCGGCAACCCTGTTTTGCACAACAGAATGAGAACTGACTTCCATAAAACAGTATTCGCAACCGCGTTCAACCATAGTTGCAAGCAATTTATTCAGGACAAATTGATCAGGAGTTGTATGTGTTGATGGAATCACTTCATCACTGATTCTGTTGCAAATGGTTGAAAGCAATCCAACCTTATACCCCATCTTAATAAACAAATTGCAAAGCAGAGTGGCAATGGTTGTTTTCCCATTTGTACCGGTTATACCAACCAATTTCAGCTTTGCAGAAGGATTATCAAAAAAATTGGAGCATATAAATCCCAATGCTTTCCCGGAATTTAAGACCTTTATATAAGTGACATTACTCTCCAAAACTGTTGGATACTCTTCACAAACAATTGCAATAGCGCCACTTTTTATCACATCCGGAATAAACTTATGTGCATCCACACTGATACCCCTTACTGCGACAAACAACTCATTCTTTTTAATGTTATTTGAATTAAAACTAACACTTTCAATACCAATATCAGTATTGCCAATTATTTCAATTGTGGCAACATTATGAAGTAGGTTTTTAAGTGTTTTCATCATAAATCAAATATTTGACAAGGTTAAGATGACCAACTTATTTTTCACTATTTTCTCACCAGGTTTTGCTGATTGGGTTTTAACATTTCCTATTCCTTTTATCAGCACTTTCAATCCCAAATTCTCTAATATATAAACAGCATCTTTTGCTTTCATACCAATAACGTTAGGAATAGTACTTGTTAAAAACACCTTGTCATTTTCTGATATTTTCTTACCATCTGTTGTTGTGCTCACCCATTCTGAACTGTTTCCGCCCGGGACTATTTGTAAATTCAAACCTTTATACACAGCCTCAATTTCTGACCTGTACCCGGTTTGCACTGTAGGATAAATATAGGCAGTTGGATTGGGCGACTCTTTACTCTTGATATCAACTCTTGTGGCATAGACCTTATCCGCTATTTCTTTAAAAACAGGAGCAGCAACCTGCGCCCCATAAACTTCAGTTCCCTTCATGTTATACTCAACCACAATGCAGGAATACATTGGATCGTCAGCAGGGAAATAACCGGCAAAAGAAGCTACATAGTTTTTTATATAACTGCCGACTGAAGGATCATAAATCTTGGCAGTTCCGGTTTTTCCTGCAATCTGATATACTGAATTCTTGATATTCTTCGCCGTTCCCCTGATCACCACCCCCTCAAGTAGCTTTCTCATTTTCGCCAGGGTATTATCTGAGCATATCTTATCCACAACTACTTTTGGTTCATTCTTTTTAACACTCATTCCAGTACGTTTGATTTCCTTAACAAAAGTGGGACTCATGTACTTTCCATTATTGGCGACAGCATTATAAAAACACAAAACCTGAAGAGGGGTAAGTTTTAATGCATAGCCAAATGCGATACCTAATAAATCACCATAACTTACTTTTATGCTGGGTTGGGGCTCATAGTCAAGGTCTATGCCTGATTTATGAGTCAACCCCATTTTTTCTAATAGCTGCTGGAACTTCTGCGGATTTTTCCCAAAGGCCCTGCGGGCAATTTCAGTAATACCAACATTGGAGGACTTTTCAAAGGCTTTAGCAAGAGATACACGTCCATAGCCCTCTTCGTGTGAATCTACAACCGTTCCCCATCCGGGATAGACCACCTTGCCCGTATTCACTATGGTATTGGTATCAAATGTTCCCTCTTCAAGAACTGCCATCACCGTGGCCATTTTAAAAGTCGAGCCAGGTTCATACAACTCTTCGGTTGCATAATTCCGCATCTCCTGATAAACGCCATCTTTATTCCTTGTAAGATTTGCAATGGCTTTTATGTACCCCGTTTTTACCTCCATTAAAATCACACAACCCCAGTCTGCTTTAGTGGTATCAAGACTTTTTCGTAATGCATTTTGAGCAACATCCTGAATATTCACATCAATAGCAGTATATAAGTCACATCCGTTCTTGGGGTCGACCATGTCTTCTTCACTAATCTTTTTCCAACTGTTATTGCCCACCCTCTTTAAGGTAACTATCCCCTTTTCCCCGCGAAGTTCAGTTCTATAATGACCTTCCAGACCTATAAAATAGGATCGGGTTAGTTTTTTAGCATTGATTATCTTGCTCGTATCATCCTCAATCAGCGGAAATGTAAGAAGTTCTGCAAACTGTAATTCGTTCATCTTTTTGGTGATCTTTGCTGCAGCACCTTTACTTTTAAATGCTTTTTCTAATTTGACCTTATAGTCATCCCTGTTATAGTCTAAAAACAAGTTGGCAAAACATTCTGCGAGGGTATCCACCTTTTTATCAAATTTTGAAGGACTTATTTTCCCTGCTTTGAGATTTATCTCAACCTTGTAATCGGCTAATCTTTCATAACCAATAGTCATGGAGGCAAGATTTTTAAACGGCCTTTCCCTGCGATCTCTGGTATAAACAATTAACCCTCCTTTACTTCCTTTTTTTAGAATTGGAAAAGTTTTAATTGCCTTTAATTCCTTATAGGTGGCTTTCTTTCTGATCAAATAACCACGGTTTCCTTCGCTTCTGGCTTTGATCAGGTTTTTCTTGTACAAATTTTTATTCAGGCTGTTGCCATCAAATAGCTGACTTAAGCAAATTGACAAGGAATCAATTTTCTTTGTAAAGATGGAATCGCTAATAACACTGGAATCAAGGTCTATCCTAATCTCGAAGATGGGAACGGAAATGGCCAGCAAACTTTCGTCATCAGCATAGATATTCCCTCTGATAGGGTTAATAACCTCGGTCCTGCTATTATCAACGCTTGCTTGCTTTGTCCAGTAGTCCTTTTCGGCTGTATTAAGGTAAATAACCTTGCCAATAATAATTAATGCAAATACAAATACCAATACGTAAATGGTATATGCTCTCAACATTATTGAACTTTTGTTCTTATCCATTATTTGGTTTTTGCCGTGGGTTGAACTTTTTCAAATATTTTTATTGGCGGAACTATTGATTCCTTTATTCCGGTTTTCAAACTATCCAAACTTATTGCTACTTCTGATTGTTTACTAATATGCATCAGGTCCGATTTGGTAGAGATATACTCGTATTCCAGTTCTTTCAGTTCGTTGCGCACTTTACTGGTTCTCCGGATTATTTTTTCCGAATAATAGGAGTTTCCTATATAAGCAACAACTAAAAAAGCCAAGTATATACCAAAAGGCAACAATCTGACTACAGCATCTCTGGTTAAAATACTACCATCCAGAATGGTTCGCAAAGAAATACCTAACCGTGATTCTTTCACTTGTTTCGGTTTCTCTTTCGCTTTCTCCACTACCGGTTCCTCGACTTCACTCGGTTTGAATTCGTTCTTGGCCATGTTAGTATTTTTCTGCTATTCTAAGCTTGGCACTTCGTGCCCTGCTGTTTTCATTTATTTCTGCTTCATTGGGGATCAACGCCTTTTTAGTAACCAAACCAAAAGGCACCTTCGTGTTACCAAAAAAATCCTTTTCTATTTCCCCTTCAAAATTTCCTGACTTAAAAAAATTCTTGACCAATCTGTCTTCAAGCGAATGATAAGAGATCACCACCAAACGTCCTTTTGGTTTTAAAACCTCCAATCCCTGCTTTAAAAATTCTTTCAAAACTTCCAGTTCCATGTTTGCCTCTATTCTCAATGCCTGAAAAACTTTTGCCAGGTATTTGACTTCGTTTCTTTTATCGATTTGTTTGGCAATGGCTTCTTTCAGATCAGCTGTTGTTTTTATCTCCCTGTCTTTTCTGAAATTTATGATCCCACTTGCCAACTGCCCGCCATTGTCAATCTCACCATAATGCCAAAAAACCTGCGACAATTGCTTCTGATCATATTCGTTCACGATGCTTCGTGCCGACAATTCCTGCTTCTGGTTCATCCTCATATCCAACTCTGATTCGAATCGTGTCGAGAAGCCCCGTTCAGCAATATCAAACTGATGTGACGAAACTCCCAGATCTGCCAGGATTCCATCCACAGGAACGGCCTTATGGTATTTTAAAAAATTTTTCAAATAACGAAAGTTGTTATTCAACAACAAAAACCGCTTATCATCAATCGCATTTCCCAAGGCATCTTCATCCTGATCAAATGCAATGAGCCGTCCATCTTTGCCAAGCCTTTTCAATATCTCCCGCGAATGACCGCCTCCACCGAAAGTTACATCCACATAAATGCCGTTCGGTTTTATATTCAGTCCGTCAACGGATTCGTGCAGCATAACCGGATTATGATACATCTTCGCTCCTGTTATTTTCTTTATTACCCATCACCTCCTCTGCCAGTTTGGCATATTCTTCCGGAGTAATTGTAAACAGCGTTTTATAACGTTTGCTTTCCCAAATTTCAATTCGATTCGAAAAGGCAGACAGTACCATATCTTTTTCTATTTCCGCATATTCAAGTAGACTTTTTGGTAACAACAGGCGGTTAGCACCATCCAATACCAACTCTGTGGCACCCCGGTGGAAATACCTGATAAATTCCCGGTTTCTCGAAACAAAATCATTCAGGCGTGTTACTTCTTCACTACGGGTTTTCCAATCTTCGGCGGTATATAAAACCAGACATTGTTCAAATCCCCGGCTCAATACAAAGCGAAACTCACCACCCACCGAGGGTATCTGTTTCTTTAAACCAGCCGGGAAAAGCAACCTGCTCTTGGCGTCCAGTTTACATTCGTATTCACCTACCAAATTCAACATTAATTTCTGATTTTATTTTAGCCTGTAAAGATACTTTTATTTAGACACTTTTTCCCACCTGCTCCCACTTTTTAAAGAAAAAAAGACACCGGAAAACACCCGGCCTGTTTATTTGTTTGTTTTTCAACACTTTTATTTTAGAATTGTTGATAACTTTTTTCGCAACAGGGGCGATTATATTGAACTGACAGAAACCTTTTGAAAAAAATTAATTTACAATTGTAATTTCTGTTGCACCAAAAAAGCAATTCACCTGAAAATATCCCTAGATATTTCGAATCGGGAGTTAAGAACAAAACCTTCTCATTATCGGGATTAATTGCTGCGATTTAGTACTTTTGCAAATAACAAAAATTTGATATGTTTGAGAGAATCGTCAAAGCATTTGAATCATTCCACTATAAAAATGCTTTTTGTATCAACAACACTTATTATTCCTATGCCGATTGTGCCCGCCGCATCAATGGAATTTGCATGGCCATTCAACAAAATGGTGCACAAAATACAGGCATCGTTATTTACGACGACATTGAAACCTACACCTCCATCCTAGCCATTTTGTTTGCCGGAAAAACCTATGTCCCCCTCAATCCGCACAATCCTCCCGACCGCAACAACAGTATCATAGAACAGGCAGAAATTTCAGTGGTATTAACCTCGAACAAAGAAGAAGTTGGTACCGTTTTCAATGTTAACGAAAGACTTAGCATTGTTGAAACAAACGAGTTGACGGATGAAAATCCAATTCTTCAAACACCTAAGATTCCCGACGAACGAAATGCTTACATCCTTTTCACGTCCGGAAGTACGGGCGTTCCCAAAGGAGTTCCGATAAGAATTAAAAATGTGGAATCATTTGTGCATGCTTTTTTTGCTTTGGGATATGAGATTGATGAAAACGACCGATTCCTGCAAATGTTCGACCTGACCTTCGATCTTTCGGTGATGTCCTACCTGATACCGCTTACGATTGGGGCTTGTGTTTATACGGTTCCTTCCGGCGATATCAAGTTCAATGCTACTTATATGATCCTGGAAGACTACGAGATTACAGTGGCGTTGATGGTACCTTCTATATTGAGTTTTCTGCACAACTATTTCGACGAGATCAGTATGCCGAAAATGAAATACTCCCTGTTTTGCGGGGAAGCCCTCTATACCGACCTGACCAAAGGATGGGCCAACTGTGTGCCCAATGCACTTATTCAAAACGTTTACGGACCCACCGAGGCAACCATTTTTTGCCTTACCTACGACTGGCAAAGAAACTCAACCAACAAGGACCATAACGGTATTTTATGCATTGGCAAACCCATGAAAGATATGCTGGCCATAGTGGTAGACGAAGAACTGAAGCCGGTTGAAGCCAATACACCCGGCGAATTGTGTCTTTCGGGTGGACAACTGACTTCAGGCTATATCAAAAATCCGGAAAAGAACAAAGAAGCCTTTTTCCATCATAGCATCAACGGTATGGATCATGTTTTTTATCGGACAGGCGATATTTGCTTTATCGACAGCGATGGCGACTTTATGTTCAGCGGGAGGCTGGACAACCAGGTGAAGATACAGGGATTCAGGGTGGAGCTGAGCGAAATAGAACATCATGCAAGGGAGTTTCTGAAATCCCCCAATGTGGTGGCCGTTACTTCGCAAAACGAAAACGACAATACCCTGATACACCTTTTTGTCGAGAGAACAGAAAATACAACCGAACTCGCCAACTATCTGAAAACACAGATGCCTGCCTATATGATACCTACCGAGATACGCTCTCTGGATAGCTTCCCTCTGAATGTGAACGGAAAGGTGGACCGCAAAGCCATCAAACTTTTACTCTAAGGCATGCTGATAATCCTCAAAATATTGCTATCTCCTTTTTCCGTTTTGTACGGATTGATCACCTATGTCAGAAACAAACTGTATGACTTCAACATTTTACAATCGGTTTCCTTCAACGTGCCGGTGATATGTGCCGGAAATATCAACACCGGAGGAAGTGGAAAATCGCCCCTGATAGAACTTCTGATACGAATCTTACAAAAGAACAACATCCGGCCGGCCACACTCAGCCGGGGCTATGGCCGCAACACACAAGGGTTTTTGCTTGCTGATGAAAATTCAACCGCGCAAAGCCTGGGAGATGAACCCCTGCAATTCTATCACAAATTCCCTGGCATAACGGTGTCGGTTTGTGAGAACCGGGTTGAGGGAATTGAGAAACTGCTTCAAATGCAACCTCCGCCTGAGGCCATTCTCCTCGACGACGCTTTTCAGCACCGCAGAGTGAAACCCGGTCTGAGTATTCTGTTGACAGACTATTCGAAGCTCTATGTTCACGACAGCATGCTGCCCTCGGGAAGGCTCAGAGAATTTCCTTCAGGAGCCGGACGGGCTGACATTATCATCGTTACCAAATCGCCTGAGGATCTTCCGGAAGAAGAAAAATATGCCATTACCCACCGGCTGAGAGCAAAACCACATCAGCAAGTGTTTTTCTCCTTTATCCGATACGGACAATTGCAGCCTTTCTTCACCAACTCGTCTTTTCCAAAGGTCGAAATCATCGCTGAACATGTTCTGTTATTTACCGGCATTGCCAACCCCCTGCCTCTTACCAACCATCTGAAACCGCTTTGCCGTGAACTGATCGCTCAAACCTTTTCGGACCATCATACGTATACCGCCTCTGATATCAGGTTGATATCGCAAAAATTTTGTAATATTGCATCCGAAAGTAAAATGATCATCACCACCGAGAAAGATTTCAACAGACTCATGCATCATCCCGAAATTGGTATTCTGAAAGAATATCCGGTGCATTATCTGCCTATTGAAATGGCTTTTGGGGAAGATGATGCAAAACGTTTTGAACAAAAAATTTTAGATTATGCTGGAAAAAATCAATGAAACCGTAGCTTTTATAAAAAGTAAGACCTCTTTTCAACCTCATATCGGGATAGTTTTAGGAACCGGCCTGGGTAACCTCGCCAACGAAATCAAGATACATACCGCCATTCCTTACGGCGAAATACCCAACTTTCCCGTTTCGACGGTGATAGGGCACAAAGGACAACTGGTGTTCGGAACCCTGAACGGCGTGAACGTAGTTGCCATGCAGGGCCGCTTTCATTTTTATGAAGGCTACACCATGCAGGAACTTTCTTTCCCCATCCGCGTGATGAAATATCTGGGCATTAAAACTCTGGTGCTTTCGAATGCCAGCGGCGGTGTGAATCCTACTTTTGAAGTGGGCGACATTATGATCATTACCGACCATATCAACCTGATGGGCACCAATCCCCTGCTGGGCAAAAACGACGACGAGATAGGTCCACGATTCCCGGATATGAGCGATGCTTACGACAAGGAACTGATCAAAAAAGCGCTGACCATTGCCGGAAAGCATGGCATCACCTGCCGTCAGGGAGTGTATGCTGCTGTTACCGGACCCTGTTTCGAGACGCCTTCCGAGTACAGGTATATGTTCCGCGTTGGCGCTGATTGCGTAGGCATGTCCACTGTTCCCGAAGTGATAGTGGCGCGCCATATGGGTGTGCCGGTGTTTGCCGTGTCTATCATCACCGACCTGGGGGTTGAGGGCATTGTGAATGAAGTTTCGCACGAGGAAGTAATACAGGCGGCCAATAATGCCGAGCCCCGCATGACCAAGATCATCAGCGAACTGGTGACTTTGATATAGATCGAAAAAACTGTTTCACTTTAGGAGCTGTGACACATTAGGAGCTGTTTCACATTAGGAGCTGTGACACATTAGGAGCTGTTTCACAGAGATTCACAGAGCTTACGGAGATTCACAGAGAAATTCTATAGGCGGAACCGTTTGATTCCGTCTTTGAGAAGTTTTACATAGAAATTTATTAGGAGCCCTAATTCGAAATTACCGAGTTTCATATAGGTTAAGACTTGGGCCGTATGCACATCTGTAAAACATTCCACGGTCTTAATCTCAACAACTAATTGGTTCTCGACCAACAGGTCGATTCTATAGCCATGATCCAGCTTTATTTCTTTATAGACAATTGGTAACGGTTTTTCCTTCACTACATTCAAACCTTCATTGACCAATTCATAGTAAAGGCATTCCTTATAAGCTGATTCTAATAAACCAGGACCCAAATTTTTATGAACCTCAATTGATTTCCCAATTACAATTCCTGTAAGTTCGCTTGTTTCCATAATTCCGAAATTTCATATTAATTGAATAAAAAAAACTCCGTGTATCTCTGTGTCTCCTCTGTGCATCTCTGTGTTATAGCTCCTCTATCTCGTCTTTACATGCACCTGCTCAATGATCTTTAACCGCCATTTATCTTTGGCTATGGGACATTTGCGCTGCTTGAAGATCCATAAGATACCCCCGGCAGCCGCTGAAGAAGCCGAGATGATAGCGACATTCGATTTAAAAGTGGGATGATCGTTGTTGATCACATTGTTGACCACATCCAGTGTGAAGAACAGCGCCCCGAAACCGGCCAGCAACGTAGATACGATCTGGATACCCAGTCGATCTTTGTAAACTACCTGTATCTCGCCCAGATTGTACACGTAGTTGTTGGAGATCACTATAGAAGAATCCAGTATCTCGGTGAGGCGCCCCGAAATCTTTTTGGGATTGTCTTTGGTGATGACAGATATTCCTTCTCCCATGAAGAATTTATAGGATTTGCCCAGAGTGAGATTTTCCAACACCAGCACCTTTTGCGCTGATGCCAGGCAAATGAAGCTGAGAAGCCATGCCGTGAAAAATATCTTTTTCATAATAGCTTCAGGGCGTCCTGATCTTTGCGGGGCATTTTTTTCACTACTTCATCGTAAGAATGGTCAATCCAGTGGCGAAGCAAACTGTCGTTGACGCTGCCGTCGACCACGATGGTGTTCCACATTTTCTTGTTCATGTGGTAGCCGGGCTGCACACAGTTGTATCGCTCGCGCAGATCAACGGCCAGCTCGGGATCGCATTTCACGTTGAAGCTGAAGGCGGCATCGAGGGGCACCAGGGTGAACATTTTGTCGAGGACCTTAAAAACAAGGGTCTCCGGGCCGAAAGGCATGGACTCGGCAACGCCGGGTTTGGAAAGACAGTAGGTGCGGAATTCTTCTATGTTCATGCCGGAGGATATTTTGGTGAGAACAAATATAAGGAATTTATGAGTGACTTGAGTGACTATAAAAAGAAAACCACGGACCTGCCTACGGCAGGCAGGGTCACTGAGAGCACGAAGTTGCACGGAGAATAATTCAGGAAGAGGAGACGCTGATGCTTCGGCTACGCTCAGCAGAAGTTTACGCGGATTGGTATGATTTATTTTTATTATGTTGTTCATTTCTTTTGCTTTTCCAAAAGAAACGAACCAAAGAAAAGGAAAGTCCTAACGAATGCTGCGGCCCGCTCTATAAAAAACAAGAAAATCTAAAAACGCACTCCGCCAATAGGCAGCATTTTTGATTTTCTAAGTTTTTTATATTCACAGCCCACGCTGCCGCGCGTTAGGACGGGCCCACGCACCTTGTTTCTGCGAAACAATAAAAGGTTTTAGTGCGGGACATATGTTGCTTCTTCGAGCGGAGTCGAGAAGTCATTGGTAGTCATTAGTAGTCATTAATGGTCATTTGTTGTCATTAGCTTCGCTTCATTCGTGGTCATTCATTGTGCGCAGCGGAGTTTTTCTGGTTTTCAGTTTAATTTCGTTGTTTAAGCCTGTTTGTAAGTGCGTAACGAATGGTCTTACTTTATTATCTAATTATCTCGTTATTGTATTAAATGGTCTTGATTTATTAACGGATTTATTTGTCTTTTCATTTAATGTGCTTGATCTAATAATTAATTTATTTACTGTAGTAATTAATTGTCTTGATTTGGTAAAGAATTATCTTTTTGTTCCAGTGAATGGACTTTATGCATTAAAGAATATTCTTGTTGTTAAAATTCATTTTCTTGTATCATCGAATAATACTCTTCTATTTAAAAAGTATCATCTTATTTTTCAAAAGAATCATCTTGAATAAGTAATAGTTTTGTTTGATGTTACAAATAATTCTCTTTGCTTAAAAAAGAGTCAGCATGAGAAGATAATTGATCCTATTGATGTAGTAAAGGATTTATTAAATACAAGAAAGATGTCGAATGATGAGCATTATTTCGATGTTTTATTAATTATTAATCGATATTGGTGTGTTTTTATTTGTGTTTTTTATTAAATTTGTCATTTCAATGAATTAAAGAGGGTTAATTTAATGTTCACCAAAGAAATTTAATCATGATAGACTATCAATCGAACTATCTAACCATGGCAAAAACCGTCATGGGCGTTATGGAGGTTAATCTCGTTATCTGGAGTGGAAATATTAAGATCGTTACGGCTGTTGCCGAAATAAAGGGACTCATTGAAGATATATGTGCTCTAGAAGGAATTCAATCGGACTCGGCCAAAGGAGCGACAAAAAGTGAACACCAGGCGTGGAAAGTGGCTGCAGAATTAGCCGAACATGTTTGCTTCGGCCTGAAAGCCTATTACAATGACATAAATGACCAGACTTTGTTTGGTATGGTGAATTATACGTTTTATAAATTTACACACGGAAGAAGAGAAGTAGCCAGAGACCGGATGCAAAAAGTTCACGATAAAGCAAGCTCTATTCCAATATTGGATTTAGCTGTTTTTAATGTAAACAGCCAGAATTTGACCGACCTGCAAGCAGCAATTGTTGCTTTTGACAAATCGATACCGGTTCGTAGTTCGATGATAGCACGATCGTCGGCAGCTACGAAAGAATTGCCGGGGGCATTCAAGGCTTTAAGAGAGAAGTTTAAATATTTGGATCTGCTGATAGGTACACTGAAAAACACACAGAGGTCTTTTTATGATGCGTATAAGAAGTCGCGGAGAATTATTCATCTGGGGAAAACACAACAGGCGGTGGAATTGAATTTGCAGGCCAGGGAGTTTAAAGCTATTTTTGGTAAAAAATTTAAGGCAGGCTACTGGTTTACGGTGAGAAATCATAGCGATTTTCCGGCTGTTTTATATTTGACCGATGAACCCAACGAATTGAGCGTAAAAAATGAGGTCACCATAGTGGGTAAGGCTGAGGTGAAATTAAAAGTGCCTGCTGATTTTAATAAAATATTTGGTCATTGGTTGATGGTTTTTAATCCGAATACGCTGGATGGTGTGAAGTTGACTGTGATAAGAGCCCGAAAGAAGAGCAAAAGCAGGGCGAAGGAGTTGGTTAAAAGGAAGAGGTGATATTATGGGTCCGTTGGCTAAAGCCAACGGCAATGAAATGGGCTGAAGCCAAGGGTAATGAAGAATTTGGAATTGATGATAGTAATGAAACCCCAACCCCTTGAAAAAAGGGGCAATAACAGGGAGAGGGCGATTCGTGAATCGCCCCTACATTTGAATTGTGAAGAATTTGGGTGGCCCCACCCGGCCTCCCCTGAAGGGGAGGAGAATAGTGTGGTATAATTGACAGGGTGAGCATCAGCGCACACTGCCTGTGCAAAGTCGCACTTCGACACGCCGACAGAAAATGTCGGCGGCTCTGTGTGACTTGCAACCGCATTTTGCCC
>CAZRFL010000008.1:0-76255 GCA_964599365.1 uncultured Bacteroidales bacterium | reverse complement strand
AGGCCCTCCTCACCCTGCCCGGCTACCGCGACATCGACTTCACCTTCACCCTCAACGCCCAACAAACCCTAAAACTGGAATTTATGATGGAAAAACTCTAATCTATGCTTCTTCGCGCCTAGTCCCACCACTGCCGCTGCCGCTGCCGCACGATTGTATCGTGTGGCTATACCCCCCAAAACTACCGCCCGCTACCGCACGATTCCATCGTGTGGTTAGAAATCTTTTAATAATAAAAAATTATTAAATTTGGACATTATTAATTGGAAAAAAATTGAGCCGAAATTACAAATTTCATAATCCGGAAGGTGTTTATTTTATAAGCTTTGCAGTGGTTGAGTGGCTGGATGTTTTTACAAAAAATGAATATAAGCAAGTAATAATTGACAGCTTCCATTATTGTCAGAAAGAAAAAAGGATGGAGATATTTGCATGGTGCATAATGACAAATCATGTTCATTTGATATTCAGAATTGCTAATGGGCTATTGCCTGAACAGGTATTGGGAGATTTAAAAAGATTCACAAGTAAAAAAATTGTAAAGGAAATAACTGAGAATACATGTGAAAGCAGGCGCGAGTTTTTCCTCGCATGCTTTAAAGAGTCAGCATCAAAATCGTCAAATGTTAATGGATATCAATTTTGGCAACATGACAATCATCCTATCGAACTTTGGAGTCCTAAAGTTACCTGGGAAAAAATAAATTATATCCACAATAACCCTGTCGAAGCCGGCTTGGTTTATAGGCCGGAAGACTATGTTTATAGCAGTGCCAGAGACTATATAGGTGAAAAAGGATTAGTTAGTGATGTTATTGTGGTTATATAAAAATAGAGTTGATACACCACACGATGCAATCGTGCGGCAGCGGGGTATGTTTCTAAAATAAAAGTGTATATTTGAAATGAAAAAATCCAAATGATTATGAAAAAGACAATTTTATTCCTAATCGTAATTGCAACCATTGCATGGAGTTGTAATAAAACAAAACAGACTCTTAATAAAATTTATGGAAATTACACTGTAAATTCATATAGGGTCAATGATGAAGATTCTTTGAGCTTATTTAAAGATCGTTTACCTGATAATTTTGAGTTTCATTACAATGACGATAACCAATGTATTTGGAACATTATGGGTTATAATGCAGCAGGAGAATACATTTACAAGAGTATACAGTGGAGTCTTGAAGACAATAAATATTTGATTATTAGAGGCATTAGTACCACTGATATCGGTACTGGCCCATTCGGTTTTAATAAAAAACCTAATTGGGAAATAACAAAATTAAAAAGAAGTGAATTTAATATGAAAACGACATTTAATAATAAGGAATATGCAATAGCAATGGAAAAGAATTAGAGGAGGATATATGTGAAAAAAACTCCTCTCGTGGTTCGCCGCGGCGGATACATTCCCCCTGTCCGAATAATTCCTAATTAAACTTTACTGGCTTCACCTCCCCGCCCTACAACACATTCAGCAACTGCTCCTTTATTTTTTCCAGCTCGTCCTTCATCTCTATCACCATTTTCTGTATGGCGGCATCATTGGCCTTGGAGCCCAGGGTGTTGATCTCCCGGCCTATCTCCTGGGTGATAAAGCCCAGTTTGCGGCCGTTGGCAGCGTTTTCGTTGATGGTGTCCACAAAATAATTGCAGTGTTTTTGCAGGCGCACCTTTTCTTCGGTGAAATCAATCTTCTCCATGTAATAGATAAGTTCCTGCTCAAAGCGGTTGGTGTCTATCTTTTCCTGTTCTACAAAAGCCGCAATATTGTTCATAATGCGCTGGCGGATATTGTCCAGACGTTTTTTCTCGAAAGATTCTATAAGGGGGATGTTCTTTTGAATGATGGCGATGCGCCCCAGCATATCCTCGCGGAGTATGGTGCCTTCTATCTTGCGAAAAGCACTCACTTCGGCTATGGCTTTTTCGATGGCCACCGCAATTTGCCACCACTCTTCATCATTGGCTTCTTCGCTTTGGGTTTTGATGATGTCGGGCATACGTATCAGCACCGACAAAAAATCTTCGGTCATAGGGGTTCCCAACTCTGCAGATAGCTGTTTCAGATCTTCGTAATATTTTTTGGCCAGCTCCTTGTTCAGCGAAAAATTGTTGCCTGCGGCAGGAGTTTCCAGGGTGATGTAAATCTCCACCTTACCACGTTCCAGCACCTTGGAGGCCAGGCCGCGTATCTCTGCATCCTTGTCGCGGTAAAGCGCCGGCAGCTTCAGATTCAGATCGAACTGTTTGCTGTTGACAGATTTAATTTCTATGGTGATCTTCTTGTCGGGCAGGGTGCAAACCGCCTTGCCATAACCGGTCATTGATTTCATACTACATCGATTGGATTGAACAAAGGTAGCATTAGATGTGGATATATTGATGCGCATTGCAATATTTGTCTTAAATTTGAGTTTTATTAGCTGTTTTTAACTTGCCCCCTACTGCTTGAAAAAAGCCTTTTCCATATGGTTACCGATCATCGTTTTGCTTGTCCTGAAATCACAGGCACAGGACTTCTCTAATTTCAGGATCAAAACACTGACACTGACTTCGGATACCCTCAGGCTGGATTCACTCAGCATCATTCCTCATACCCTAATGATCACCCGCGCCGACAGCAGTTCGCTGGATACGGCTGCTTACCGTATGGATTATGCCAACGGTTTGCTCATCATTAAGGATAAGGAACTGTTTCTGCATCAACTGAAGGGGAGCACGCTGAAAATATCCTACAGGGTCTTCCCTATATTGTTCACACAGGTGCGAAGGCATAAAAGCAGCCATCTGATCAACAATTTCGAGCAAGCCAGCGAAAACCCTTTTTTGTATAAATACGAAATGGCTACCGAAGATGTCTTCAAATGGGGAACGCTCAACAAAAGCGGCAATATTTCGCGGGGGGTATCCTTCGGCAACAATCAGGACCTGGTGGTGAATTCCAGCCTCAACCTGCAGTTGTCGGGTTATTTGTCGGACAACATTCAGGTGCTGGCAGCTATCACCGACAACAACATCCCCATTCAGCCCGACGGAAACACCCAGCAGTTGCAGGAATTCGACAAGGTGTTCATACAATTGTTCAACAAAAACAGCAAGCTCATAGCCGGCGACTTCGAGGTGAATCGCCCCAACAGTTATTTCATGAACTTCTATAAAAAAGCCCAGGGAGCCCTCATACAATCTAACATTTTTATCCCCTCGAAAAAGAAAAAGGAAAACGACCTCAAGATCTATCTGGAAGGATGCGGAGCGGTTTCGAAAGGGCGCTATGCCAAGAACATACTTACCCCTATTGAGGGCAACCAGGGGCCTTACAAACTGACAGGGACCAACAATGAGAACTACATCATTGTGCTGGCCGGAACCGAAAGGGTTTATATAGACGGGCGGCTGCTGGTGCGCGGACAGGACAATGATTATATCATCGACTATAATGTGGGCGAAGTGTCCTTCATGCCCAAAAACATCATCACCAAAGACAAACGCATAGTGGTTGAGTTCGAATATACCGACCGTAATTTTGCCCGCACCCTTTTCTATGCCGGAACAGAGCTGAGTTATAAGAAAGCGAATGTACGTTTTCATTTCTTTTCGGAACAGGACCTGAAGAACCAACCCCTGCAGCAGGATCTGACTGATGCCGACAAATTGCTGCTGCACAATGTGGGCGACAGCACCCAAAATGCCCTGGTCCCCAATGTCGACAGCATAGCCTTTTCGAGTACTTACGTGATGTACAAAATGGTAGACACTACGGTCAATTCGGTGCTTTACGATTCGGTTTATGTGTTTTCCACCAGCCCCGACAGCGCCTTTTATCGTTTGGGATTCTCTTATGTAGGAAGCGGAAAAGGTAACTATCTGCTGGTGCAAAGTTCGGCCAACGGAAGGGTGTTCCGATGGGTGGCGCCTGTGGCCGGTAAGCCTTCGGGCGATTTCGAGCCCGTGGTACTATTGATAGCGCCCCAAAAGAAACAACTCTATACCCTGGGATTCGATTACGGTATAGGCAAAACCACCAAACTGAATATTGAAACCGCCCTGAGCGACTATAACCGCAACACTTTTTCCGATCTGCACAAGTCCGACGACTATGGCTATGCCATAAAAGCCACCATCAGCAACCTCATTCCTTTTGCCAAAAAAAGCAAATCGGAATGGAAGTTTGTGGCCAATGCCAGCAACGAATGGGTTAATAAGAATTTCAATCCCATAGAACAATATCGTCCGGTGGAATTTTCGCGCGACTGGAACCTTACCTCTGCCACCAAAGCCAACGAAAACATCAGCGAGCTAAAACTGGGGATACAGAATAAGAAAAACCAGTTTGTAATGTATCAATTCAAGTACATGTTCCACGAAAGTCAGTTTAATGGTCTGCAAAACCAACTGGCACTGGCCCAGGACTACAAAAACTTTTTCCTGACCTTTGCGGGCTCTTATCTGCAAACCAATTCGCCCACTTACGGTACGGCCTATTTTAAACAAAAAGCCTCCCTCATCAAGAAGTTGAAATGGTTTTCGCTGGGTGTGGCCGAGGAACAGGAACACAACCTCTTCAAGTTGTCGGCCATGGATTCGCTGCTGGGAAACAGTTTTGCCTTCAACATCTACGAAGCTTTCCTTGCCAGTCCCGATTCCTCGGTGAATAAATTCAAGGTTTCCTACAAAAAAAGGTACGATTATCTCCCGCTCGCCAACCAACTGAAGCTGGCCACCGATGCGGATGATTTCAACCTGAATGTGGAACTGATAAAAAACCCAAAGAATATACTGAAAGTTGGCGCCACCTATCGTATGCTCAAAATTGCCGATACGCTTCTGAGTCTTACCAAGCCTGACAATATGCTTATCGGAAGGGTGGAGTATTATACTCATTTTGCCAAAAGGGTATTTCAATCGACCACCTACTATGAGGTGGGTTCGGGTATGGAAGAGAAAAAGGAATACTCCTACATAGAAGTGGCTGCCGGTCAGGGTGTGTTTGTCTGGACCGACTACAACGGGGACGGCATCAAACAGCTGAACGAATTTGATGTGGCCGTTTTCAAAGATCAGGCCAACTACATACGCGTGTTCACCCCTACCCACAACTACATTAAAACCTATTCCAACCAGTTCAGCGAGGCCCTCACCATTGACCCGGGAGTGGTTTGGTCGCAGAAAAAAGGATTCCGTAAGTTCCTGTCGCGTTTCTATCTGCAATCTACTTACAGTGTGGAACACAAAAGCACCAACAAGAACCTGCTTCAGGCTTACAATCCTTTCTACTTCAACCTAAACGACACTTCCCTGATGACCTCCACGACTCAGTTTAAATCGGTATTGTTCTTCAACCGCAGCAATCCCAAGATAGGAGTGGAAATATTCTACCAGATGAACAACTCCAAACTGCTGCTGATAAACGGCATTGAATCGCGTTCCGCTGAATCTTACGGGACCCGTATACGATGGAATGTTACCCGAAAATTCTACAGCAATCTCATGTTCAGCAAGGGACATAAAACCTATTTTTCGGAGTATTTCAGTTCAAAGAATTTCGATATCTCTTCATGGGAAATTGAGCCCAAACTGATCTATCAGCCGGGAAACAAATTCCGCATCAGTTTGATCTATAACTACAGCGACAAGATCAATTCGGCTGCCTCGCCCAACGACAGGGCCATAAACCACAATATCGGCCTGGATATGAAGTATAATTTCCCGGGCAAAGGAACCCTGCTGGCCAAGGTAAATTACATCAATATCAGGTACAACAGTTCGGAAAATACTTCGCTGGCTTACGAGATGCTCAACGGATTCAAGCCGGGGCAGAACATTACCTGGAACTTCACCTTTCAGCGAAACATAGGAAACAACCTTCAGTTGGATCTGGTCTACGACGGACGCAAAACCGGAACCAACAAGCTGGTTCATGTGGGCAATTTGCAGATACGGGCTTATTTTTAATTCAATCATTTTATAATGTCGCCCCTAGTGGGGCTTGATTTTCCATTTGTTCACCTTTCTACCATAATGCCGCCTCTAACGAGGCTTTAAATTAGTACCGTAGGTACGATAGTATGATAGAAAAGATGGTAAAGAAAAACACAAAAGTGCCGTAGGTACGACATTATAAAATCTGAAAATTAACCGGACAACAATAATTCAGAATAAAGAAGGTGGCTCTTCTCTTTTATTCCTTAATGATCTTTACCTCGGTACGGCGGTTCTTTTGTCTGCCTTCGTCGGTATCGTTGGAAGCGGCTGGCTGGGTATCGCCATAACCTTTGGTAGCGACCCTTGAAGCAGCCACTCCATGCTGAACCAGATAGTTTTTCACGGAATTGGCTCTGTCGAGCGACAATTTCAGGTTGGTCTCAGGATTTCCCACATTGTCGGTATGTCCTGAAATTTCAATCGTCAGACCTGGCTTTATTTTCATTATTTCTACCAGATCATTCAGGGCATTATTCGATTCGGCACGCAGAATAGATTTACCTGTTTCGAAGAAAACATTGTCGAGGGTAAAGGTTTTGGGGGGATCGTATTTGATGTCGAGATCATAAGTGAATTTCCCTTCTTCAGAAGGGGCTTCAAACTTATTGTACTCCACTGTTTCCGAAAAGGTTTTGTATTCTATGGAATAAGTGTCACCCTCGGGGATAAGTATGGAAAACTTTCCGGCCTTATCGGTGATGCCACTAAAGGTCTTTTTGGTTTTCTCGCCCACAAAAAGGATCTTTTCGCCTTCACGGGGCACATCTTTCATGCTGGTGACCACTACATTCAACAAGGCTTCGGTTTCGGTAGGGGTTTTTACCTGAGCCTGCAAACGGAAGAAATTGCCGAAACTCATAAAGAAGGCAAAAGAAAATGCACTGAGGAAAACGATCTTAACAGTTCTCATGGGCTAAAGATTTGAAATAGTATGGTCAAATTTACGCAATCTCCTGCAATATTCAGGAATTTGCCTGCGAATTATCGTTGATCTCCGCATAGGCATTGGCAGCGCCGTTCTGTTCGGCCTCTTTGATAGAATATCCGTAGCCAAATGCCAATTGTTTGCCATCGTAAACCACGGAGACTTTATATTGCTTCTGATATCCCTGTCCCGACTTCTCAATGACTTTGAAATCCAGTTGCTTTTTTTCTTTCTGGGCCAGTTCGATCAGGGTGCTTTTGTAGTTGGATTCCTTTTTTTCGAGGGCTTCTATGTCGAGATAACAGGTAATGATACGATTCAATATCACCTTTTTTACGAATTTATAGCCGCGGTCGATGTAAATGGCTCCTATGATGGCTTCGAAAGCATCGCCGTTTATAGATTTATAAACGCTTCCGTTCTCCTGCTCGGATTGTATCATTTTGTCCAGACCCATCTTTTTCGAAAGTTGGTTGAGATTGGAGCGGTTTACTATTTTCGAACGCATTTCGGTCAGAAAGCCTTCGTCTTTTAAAGGGTATTTATGGAAAAGAAAATCGGCGATAACCGAACTAAGTACGGCATCGCCCAGATATTCCATACGTTCGTTGGAATTCTTATGACCCTTCAGACCCTCCTGCGCGGCAGAACGATGCAAAAAGGCAAGCTGATATAAATGAACGTTCTTAGGTTTGAAGCCAAGTACATTCTTTATAAATCGTATTAAATCTTTGTCGCTGTGCGTAAAAAAACAGATTAACCGTTATACTTTTTGAAAACTACTGATGCGTTATGACCACCAAAACCGAAGGTATTGCAAAGAGCGGCTCTTACAACACGTTTCTGACTTTTATGAAAGGTCAGGTTCAGTTTGCTGTCAATTTCCGGATCGTCTGTAAAATGGTTAATTGTCGGAGGAATGATATCATGTTTCACAGCCATAACGGTAGCTATTGATTCAATAGCGCCGGCTGCTCCCAATAAATGTCCTGTCATGGATTTGGTGGCTCCGATGTTCAGCTTGTAGGCATGTTCACCAAAAGTCGCCACAATGGCTTTACATTCTGCGATATCTCCCAGAGGGGTTGAGGTTCCGTGTGTGTTGATATAGTCGATGTCTTCGGGGATAAGTTCTGCATCCTCCAAAGCACTTCTCATTACCCTTTTTGCTCCATCACCATCGGGATGAGGCTGTGTGATATGATAAGCATCGGCCGAGAGTCCGCCACCGGCGACTTCGCAATATATTTTTGCTCCTCTTTTCAGAGCATGGTTCAATTCTTCGAGAATCAAAGCGCCACCGCCTTCACCCAGTACAAAACCATCGCGGTCCTTATCGAAAGGACGGGATGCCGTTGCAGGATCATCGTTGCGGGTAGACAGGGCGTGCATGGCGTTGAATCCGCCAATACCCGAAATGCCTACAGCGGCTTCTGAACCTCCTGAAATAAAGATATTGGCTTTACCTAATCTAAGATAATTATAAGCATCGATCAGGGCATTGGACGAGGATGCACAGGCAGAAACAGTAGTAAAATTGGGACCTTTGAATCCATACTTTATAGAAATATGACCGCCGGCAATGTCGGCAATCATTTTCGGAATAAAGAAAGGATTAAAACGGGGAGTACCATCGCCTTTTGCAAAAGCGAAAACCTCTTCCAGAAATGTATCCAATCCACCAATGCCTGATCCCCAAATAACTCCGGCTTTTTCGAGATCGATCTGTGTGAGATCAATACCCGAATCTTTAACAGCTTCGTCAGCAGCTATGAGTGCGAAATGGGCGTATAAGTCCATCTTACGGGCCTCTTTTCTATCGAAATAGTTGTTAGAGTCGTAATTTTTTACTTCGCAGGCAAACTGTGTTTTTAATTTGGAAGCATCAAAGCGGGTTATCGTAGCAGCACCACTAACCCCTGCAAGCAATGCGTCCCAATATTCATTGAGATTATTACCTATAGGAGTTATTGCGCCAAGACCAGTGACAACAACTCGTCTTAAATCCATGTATGCTTTTTTTACTTTGTATTGTTCTGAATGTAAGTGATCGCATCACCAACTGTACCAATCTTTTCAGCTTCTTCGTCGGGAATTGCGATGTTGAATTCTTTTTCGAATTCCATGATCAATTCTACTGTATCAAGAGAATCTGCACCCAAATCGTTTGTGAAGCTTGCTTCTGGGGTAACTTCGTTTTCATCTACACCTAGTTTATCAACTATGATGGCTTTTACTCTTGTTGAAATATCTGACATAATTTTTGTTTTTTTTGTTAATTTGAGGGTGCAAAGGAAATTATTAGTTTGGACATGGCAAAAGATTTTTCAATGAAAATATCGGTCACTTTTGTCAAACACCTGTATTATTGTTTTTTATAACGTTACCAAGGGGGTGTATTTTAACAATATTTAAGAAAATATGGGGGTGTTTTTTTGCAAAACAGCCTGTTACGAAGGATTATTTATTCCCGGTATGACCAAAACCGCCCTGACCCCTGAAGGTTTCTTCAAGTATTTCTACCTGAATTAATTCGGCTTTTTCATGTTTTGAAATAATCATTTGTGCGATACGCTCTCCGTCGTTCACTAAAAAGTCATCGGATGAAAGGTTAACCAGAATGACCCTGATTTCGCCTCGATAGTCGGCATCGATGGTTCCCGGTGTGTTCAGCACTGTTACTCCATTCTTAAAGGCCAGACCGCTTCGTGGACGTATCTGAGCCTCGTATCCCACCGGAAGTTCGATAAACAAACCTGTAGGAATGAGCGAACGCTGCAAGGGTTTTAACAGTACAGGAGCCTCGAGGCTGGCCCGGAGATCCATTCCTGCCGAAGCTTCGGTTTCGTATTTAGGTAGGGGGTGTTTCGAATTGTTTACAATCTTAATGTTCATCTGCTTATCTTTTGATTTTTAATAATGAGGGTCGTTCGATATAAATGATAACAAAAATATAGAACAGGAATAAGGCCGAATTGATAACCATTCGTAGGCCGAAAACATCGCTGCGTATCCATATACTTAGCGCATACAACAGCAATGCCAGTCCGAAATATACACCCATCTTGGCAAGATTGTATTTCACATAATAATGCTTCTGTCCGATAAAATAAGAGAGCACCATCATGGAAGCATAGCAGGCAAATGTAGCCCAGGCCGAACCCATATAGCCGATAATTGGAATCAACAAGAAGTTGAGCGACAGGGTAACCACAGCACCGAAAATTGAAAGATAGGCCCCATAGCGGGTCTTATCCGTGAGCTTATACCAGATAGAAAGGTTGTAGAATATACCCAGACACATATTGGCTAGCAATAAAATAGGAACTATCCTTAATCCTTCCCAGTATTTCTGTCCGACGAAATATTTAGCCACATCGATATAAAGCATCACTCCCAGAAAAATGAGGGAGCAAACGATGACGAAATATTTCATCACATCGGCATACACATCCCTGGCGTTGGACTCTTTGGCATAAGAAAAGAAAAAAGGTTCGGCGGCATATTTGAATCCTTGTATCACAATGGTCATCAGCAATGATATCTTATAACAAGCCCCGTATATTCCCACCTGGGCCATGGCTATGCCGGCTGGCGATAAATATTTGAGAAGGATACGATCGAAGGTTTCGTTGATGTTGCCTGCCAGACCGAAGATGAGCAGTGGCAAAGCGTATTTCATCATGCGTAGCCAAATGACCTTGTCGAAGGTGAGCTTTCGCAGGGGGATGATGATGAATAAAATGAAGAGGGTGGAAGCCGAGGATATGAGGTTGGCTATAAAAATGTAGCCGACCCCGATGTTTGGGTTGTAGATAATCGATGTGATGCCCGGCAGTATGTTATGGGTGTGAAAATAGGGTAGCACATAGAGGAAAAACAGGTTGAGCACAAAACACACGACTATGCCGAAAATCTTGATAAAGGCAAACATTTTCGGACGATTCAGCACCCTGAGTTTGGCGAAAGGAATGGTGGAAATGGCATCGAAAACTATCATCAGGGCAAACCAAATGATATATTCGCTGTTTTCTTTATGTCTTATGAGGGTTGCTATCGGTTGGGCATAGAGAACCATAAAGAAAACAAACACTACCGAACTTATGATCAATGTTATCAGTGTAGTGCTGTATACCCTTTCTTTGTCTTCGGCTTTATTGTCGTAATATCTAAAAAATGCCGTCTCCATGCCATAGGTCAGCATAACTATAAGCAGAGCCACATAGGCGTACATTTCAGTTACTACTCCGTATTGGTCGGGCCGGAAAATATAAGTATGTATAGGAACCAGGAAATAGTTGATAAGACGATAAACTATGGTCGAAGTACCGTAGATGGCTGTTTGTCCGGCTAATTTCCTTAGGGGATTCAATAGGTATTTTTTACAAAAGTAATCATTTGGAAATTTTTATTTCGAAAAGAAGAAAAATAGAATTTGAAAAGCATGCAGGGACCGGCTGTGGCATTCCCAAATCTAATAAACAGGGGTGTCGTCTTCGATACCCATACGAGAACTTCTGACATCAGAATAAGGGTTCCAAAAGAAGACTCTTTTTTGATTTTTTGCTTGTTATTCAAAACAAAGTCTACCTTTATTACCTTTATCCAAAGATCATGAAAAACAAATTATTCCTGCTGATCCTTTTTTTATGTTTAACCGCCTTGAGTTCAGAAGCGCAAAATGAGGGTACATTTACCGACCCAAGAGACGGGAAGACCTATAAAACCATAACCATAGGTACACAGACCTGGATGGCCGAAAATCTGGCGTATAAAGCAAACACCGGTTGCTGGGCCTATAACGATGATCCTGCAAATGTTGCCAAATACGGTTATCTGTATTTTTATGAAACAGCTAAAACCTCCTGTCCTGAGGGCTGGCACCTGGCGAGCGATAATGAGTGGAGCCTACTTGTGAAATTTCTGGGAGGAGATAAGTTGGCCGGAAGCAAGTTGAAAGAAAATGGCTTTGTTCCGCTGGCAGGCGGATTCAGAAATGGATTTGGCATTTACAGCGGACTGGGCACCCATGGCATGTGGTGGAGTTCAACCTGGAGTACCGCCATGAATGCCTGGTACCGACTAATGACATTTGATAGCAGCAAATTCGAAAAACGAAGCCTGGGAAAGATCAGCGGATTTTCGGTGAGGTGTGTTAAGGATTAGCTAACAGAATTATTTTCCCAATCCGTCCTTAGGAATTTCTGTGAGATTTTTAATACTTCTTGTATCTTTCGATCCAATTAGCTGCATTTGAAAACAAAATATTATTCCTCCCTCTCCCATACCAAATCACAATTTTTCACGTTATTTGAAAGGAATTAATCCTGGTTTTATGCTTAAAAAGATCTTAATTATCCTGGTGGTTATGCTTACAGGAATAATGTTCGGGCAGGGGCAAACACCTGCGCTGAATCAGAAAATAGTAGATTATGTCGCCTCTCAGGTGGGCAAAAGGGTGGATAGAGGCGAATGTTGGGACCTGGCTTATGAGGCACTTACAAAAAACAATTGCCAATGGGATGGAAAGTATGCCTACGGCAAAAAAGTGAATCCAGCCACAGACAGCATTTATGCTGGCGACCTGTTGCAGTTTGAAGGGGTTACTGTAAAATATCACGAGAATAATGCCACCGTAAAGGAATCTTTTCCTCATCATACGGCTATTGTCTATCAGGTGATGGGCAAAGGACATTACAAAATAGCACATCAGAATTTTGGGAATACCGCAAAAAAAGTAGTAGTAACAGAATTAAAACTGACTAACAAGGTTTCGGGAACAATTACGTTTTACCGGCCGGTGGCGAAAAATGAATAAATCACAACCTACACAGTACGATTGAAACAATAAACAACAGCATTATGATCTCGGCAAATAGAGAGCGCTTCAGGCTGTTGTAATAGAGTGAGGTCAGCACAGACATGGGAAGCAGAATAAAAGCAAAATCGAAAACAGGCTTAGTAAGGTAAAATATTACAGAAGCTGCAGAAATGATCAGCAGCCAAAACAAAACCATAGTAATGCGTCGGATATTGATGATCTTTTCACTTACATCGAATAGGAAATTAACTGCAGCTATCAACAGCAGAAACAATATTATCCCCAGCATGATGTATTCGTAGACCGATAAAGTTGGCATACCATGGAAGACATGCTGGCTCTGAAAAACACTTCGGTAGAGGTGAACTTTCTCCAACAATTTGTCAGCAAAAAGGTACCAGGCAAACAAGTAAAGATAAACTGAGGCAAAACCGAAAAGATTTACCGCCCATTGCCTCCATGAATAGATGCGTAATATCACCAAAAAGAACCATACCGCCACAAATAAACCCACCGATTTGAAGACAAAGAGAGAACACAGGGCCGCTAAAATACCGGTAGCAAAAATCTCTTTTAGGGAATCTTCTTTCTGATTGGCCACAAAAATCATCCTGAGCAGAAGAATGATCATAATATTAACAAACAAGACAGGGTGAAGGGTCAGATAATTTGATGAACAACTCATCAAAACAATATAAAGGAATGCTGTCAAGTAAGAATTCTTGGGAAGTATGCCAAAATCGGACAAGAGGGTGTTCAGTAAAAAGGCTCCAGCTGCCAATAATATTATAGCAATAGCGGTATAAAGCACAGGCAAATCATACAGCAGATTGTACAAAAACACGTAAGCAGGCGTAATGAGTTCAGGTAAAGGCATAGGACGACTCACGCTGAAGGCCGGGAGCCACAATAATATCAGGGTCAACAAAAGTATGACCAACTGAATGCCTATGCTGTTCTTAAATAATCTGAGGATCACTATTTACTCCTGGTATTTTAAAACGTCTTGCCCAATATCGTAGCGTAATTTTTTTCCTGTAAAGTTAATCTTTTTTATACTCTCATAAGAAGTTGACAGAGCTTCGGCCAGGGTGCTTCCATAGGAAGTGACACCTAATACTCGCCCTCCGCTGCTTACTGTCTTTCCCTCGCTGTTGAGAGACGTTCCTGCATGAAAAATGATGCTTTCTGTGACATCATCCAGTCCGCTGATCTCTTTTCCTTTTTCGTAAGCTCCGGGATAACCCTCCGAAACCAACATAACAGTGGCTGTAACACGTTCATCTGTTTCAAAAGTTATGTCCCCAAGTTTATTGTAGGCAATGGCTTGCAAAACCTCCACAAAGTCATTCTTAAGACGGGGCAGCACCGATTCTGTCTCAGGATCACCCATGCGTACATTATATTCTATCACGAAAGGATCACCCCCCACTTTCATCAAACCGATAAAAATAAAGCCTTTGTAGTTGATGTTCTCCTTTTTAAGCCCTTCAATTGTAGGAATAATAATTCGGGTCTCAACCTTTTTTATAAACGCATCCGAGGCAAAGGGGACTCCTGAAACGGTTCCCATGCCGCCGGTGTTAGGTCCGGTATCGCCTTCGCCTATGCGTTTGTAATCTTTGGCTTCGGGCAGTATTTTATAGGAAACCCCATCGCTTACCACAAAAACCGAGAGTTCTATTCCTTGTAAGAATTCTTCGATAACTACCTTACGGCTGGCTTCCCCAAACTTGGCTTCGAGCAGCATGTGTTGCAGTTCGGTTTTGGCTTCCATGGCAGAATTAAGAATAACCACCCCTTTTCCGGCTGCCAGTCCGTCAGCCTTCAATACATAAGGAGGCTTAAGCGAATCAATAAAATTATAGCCATCCTGAATATTGTCTTTGGTAAAGGTCTTATAGGCAGCCGTTGGGATATGATTCTTCATCATAAAGGCCTTAGCAAAATCCTTGCTGCCTTCCAGTTGAGCCCCGTCTTTGCGGGGTCCGATCACAGGAATATGCTTGATGTCGTCGTTTGAAAGAAAGAAGTCGTGAATTCCCATTACCAAAGGATCTTCTGGTCCTACCAATACCAGCTCTATCCCATTGGCAATGACAAATTTCCTGACACCCTCGAAATCGGTGGGTGACAGGTTAACATTCTCTCCGTGTTTCAGGGTTCCTGCATTTCCCGGAGCTATGAACAATTTGGTAAGCAGGGGGCTTTGGGCTATTTTCCAGGCATAAGTATGCTCGCGTCCGCCTGAACCCAGTAATAATATCTTCATTTGCTGGTAGTTTTTTCCAATAAGAACTGAATTAATTTGCTGGTAGCATGATAGCGGTGACTGAGGCCGTTCTTGGTCGTTGCATCCATTTCGGCAAAGGAAAGGTCGTAACCCTGAGGTATAAAAACAGGGTCATATCCGAAGCCATGGTTTCCTTTTCTTTCGGAAAGTATTTCACCAGCCACCTCACCTGAGAAGAAGTATTTTTCTCCATCCAGAATTAAAGCAATGACCGTTTTGAAGCAAGCTGTGCGATTCTCTGCGTCCTTCATTTCAATCAATAATTTATTAATATTATCCTCAAAACTACAGGCCTCACCGGCATAACGTGCCGAATAAACCCCGGGAGCACCATGTAAGGCATCCACTTCAAGGCCGGTATCATCGGCGAAACAATTCATACCGAATTTCTCAAATACAAACTCTGCTTTTTGCAAGGCATTACCTTCGAGGGTGTCTGCCGTTTCGGGTATTTCATCAAAGCACCCTATCTCCTGCAAGCTTAGTATCTCGACATTTTTGTTTTGCAATATGTGGCGGATCTCTTCCAGTTTATGACGGTTGTTGGTCGCAAAAACAAGTCTCATGAATTTTTTTCACAAAAATACGATTTATTTATTCAGAATAAGTTTGGGGATTTCAACCAAAACTATTCGCTAACAATAAAATATTTCCATACTTTTGTAAGTAAACATTGTAAAACTATGAGGCGATTCACTACTCTACTTCTATTTGTGATCCTGGGTTCTTCCTTTACCAGATCGTATGCACAGCACATTTCAATTGATTCATTGCAAAACCCTGATCGTTTTGTGTCGAGGTATCTGCCCATGCTAACTGACAAAGAACTAATGAAAATTGCTTCTTTGCCAGACATGTCGCCTCAGGATGTGCAACCCATGTTGAAGAGTACTTTGCCATATAAGGTAGATAATTCCACACAACCCTACATGATTGCCACGACCTGGCAAACCGGATACGAGTGCGGACAGTCGGCCAGTATTGCCGACGATTTTACTTACGAGATCAACCGCTTGCGCAACCTGCCGTCGAATGTTCCTCAAAACCGTTATGTTACTCACTTTGCATGGAACTTCATGAACAATGGTTATAATTACACGGGGGTGAGTTATTATGACACTTGGGAAATTATCCGCATGTGTGGCACTCCCAATGTTTCCGATTATGGCGGCGAATTGTTCTACGGAGGTGAAAAACGCTGGATGACCGGATACAACCTATATTACAACGCCATGCACAACCGCCTGTATTCAGGATATAATATTCAGGTAGGCACACCTGATGGATTAAATATTTTGAAAAACTGGCTGCACAATCACCTTGATGGAGCGGCAGTGGGTGGGTTGGCCAATTTCTATGCACAGTATGGGAGTCCTAACACCACTCTCCCTGCCGGAACCGAAGAGGGCGGCAAGGCACTGATGTCAACCTGGGGCGGAAGTCCGAGTCACACCTGGACTATTGTAGGGTATAACGACTCTATACGGTATGATTTTAATAGTGACGGACAATATACCAACAATATAGACATCAACGGTGACGGGGTAGTCGATATGCACGACTGGGAAATTGGAGGATTGAAGTTCATTAATGGTTATTCTGGTGCCGGTTGGGGCAACGGAGGATACAGCTATATGATGTACAAATGTCTGGCTGATGATATTGGCAATGGAGGAATCTGGAATCACAGGGTTTCGGTACAATACGTCAAGCAAAATTACAACCCACTGCTTACCATGAAAGTTCAGATGAAGCATAATTCGCGTAACAAAATTAAAGTTACTGCCGGAGTTTCGACCAATACTGCTGACACCAAACCAAAATATGTGCTTGATTTTCCCATTTTCAATTTTCAGGGAGGCGATTACTTCATGCAGGGTGACACTACCGAAGCATCCAAAACTATAGAATTCGGGCTCGATATCAGCCCATTGCTGAATTATGTGCAGTCTGGTCAAAATGCCAAATACTTCTTACAGGTGGCTGAAGCCGATCCTACGGGAATTTACACCGGACAGATCAACAGTTTTTCTATCATAGATTATACTTCGGGGACAGTGCAGGTAGATTGTCCATCGACCAATGTCAATCTCACCAATAACGACACAACACGATTGGCTGTTACACGCATCATGAACTTCAGCAAAGTAAATATCACAACCAATACCTTGCCAGAAACCTCTATCAATGAACCCTTCTCACAGCAATTAACGGCTATTGCAGGAACAACTCCCTATCACTGGGATTTCAATTATGACTTCTCTATCAATTATACCACCGGAACATTTCCAACTACCTCAACTCAGGTTTTGGTTGGCAATTCGAGTGGGTATGCCGTTCAAAATCTGCCATTTGATTTTCCTTATTATAATGAGAAGTTCAACAAACTTTACATAAGCCCCGATGGTTTTATTAAGTTTGACAATCAATTGTTCACCTGGCCCTATCTAATCGACAAAAACGTTTTGTTTAAGAGCACCAAGATCATCTCTCCATTTTATGTCGATCTTTCCTTTACCGGAACAGATAATTTCTGGTACGAGGGGAACAGCCAATATGCCATCATACGTTGGAAGGCTTATGTGAACGGGCAAACGGGAAGTTCAGTTAATGTGGCTGTAAAACTATATCCATCAGGAGTTATTGAAATGTATTATGGAAGTATTTCTGTGGCTACCACCACTGCCTTTGTAAGTGCTGTCACACGTGGCGATAATGCTAATTACCAATTCACCAATTATTCCGGGAAACTGTTTTCCAATACTACCACTAAGGTAATCGTCCTCACACCTGCTTCCATACCTTGGGGATTGAACATGACAGAAGGAGGAATATTGTTTGGAACCCCTACGGTTGAATGCAATAGTGTGCCTATTCCGGTAAAAGTAACAGATAACAATTCTATTGTTAACACCAAGACACTTAACTTTACCACAAAGGGCGTTGTGGCAACCTATAAAGTGACCGCCGGTGTCGATTCCATTATCAATGCCGGGGAACATGTTGTGCTGAGTGTTGCTTTGAAAAATATTGGAGGAACTACACTCAACGGAGTGCTAACGAGTTTGTCGACTGCTGATGGATATGTATCCATGGTTGACAGCACAGAAGTTGCAGGAGTTTTGGCACCCGACGACTCTGTGATTTTCCTGAATGCTTTTTCATTTGATGTGGATAGTATGGTTGCCAACAATCATATCATTCCATTAATCCTAAAGGTTTATAATGCTACCGACACCTTCAATATCAGCATTGATCTTTCAGTTCAATCTCTGGTTCTCGATTTGGGCGGAATCGCTATTGCCGATGGGAACAATAATATTATAGAACCGGGCGAAACCTCTGCCATTATTGTTGAAATCAAAAATACAGGAGGAGCTACCGCCTATAATATTGACGGAATATTGAGTACTAATGACCCTTACACCACTGTCAGCGGTGATTCGGCACACATTTCCAGTCTGTTGGGGGGGGGCTCATCCAATTCGTTTTACATTGTACAGGTTGACAACAGTGTGCCTGATGGACACATTATTGTATTCAATATGGCGCTGAAAGCGGATGGAAACTATATAACGCACAAGTTCTTTGCTATACAGATTGGCGGAAATGCCGAAGACTTTGAAACCGGCAACCTGACTCAGTTTCCTTGGGTATCCACCGGGGATTCATTGTGGTTTGCCACCACTCAACTTCCTTATGAGGGGGCCTATTGTATTAAATCGGGAAGTGTTTCGGATAATGAACAATCCTCTATCTCAGTTGAACTGAATATTCTAAACAGCGGCTTTATGAGTTTCTATCGCAAGGTTTCATGCGAAGCACATGCCGGCTATACCGATTACGATTTTCTGGCGTTTTACATCGATGGTGCTGAGATGGCCCGTTGGGATGGAGTGACCGCATGGCAACGATATGAATATCCTGTTACTTCAGGCGCACACACTTTCAAATGGACCTACAAAAAGGATTATTCGGTGAGCACGGCTGAGGATTGTGCCTGGCTGGATTATATTGTTTTTCCGCCTAGCATTCAGTTGGGGTCGAATGTGACCCAATCGCCCAATGCTATTGTAAAGACTATGATCATTGATTCGCTGGCGGTGGATTCGCTGGTACTAAGTAATAACAACACTGGTGGTATGCTGATGTATTCGTGCCAGATCACCGATTTCTCTGTTAACGGCAACGACACCTGGCTTACACCCGAAGTGAATTACAGCAGTCTGGATCCTTCGTCGCAGGGTTCTATGAAACTTTATTTCAGTTCCTTTGGCCTCGATGCAGACACTTATAACAGCAACATCCGCCTGACCTATAATTTTACCGATACGGTGAATATCCCTGTGACCTTCCATGTGTATGTTCCGACAGGTATTGGTGAAAACGGAGCAGATGCCAATTCGTTGCAAATTTATCCCAATCCATTCTCGAAGCAAACTTATATCACTTTCGATGTAGACGGGGAATCGAACATTTCTCTTGATATTCTTGACCTGAACGGCAGGGTGGTGAAAAGATTGGTTGAGGGAAAACTTTCCTCAGGAAAGAAGACTTATACCTGGGATGGAAGCGGTGAAAGCCAGAGCAATCTGTCGGCCGGGGTATACTATTATCGTTTCATAAAGAATGAAAATACTACTTTTGGAAGGATAATCTATACGAAATAAGGCGGGATGGTTTTCAGCAGTGTTCTGTTTCTTTTCTACTTTTTACCTGTTACTCTAATACTCTATTTCATTGTAGGTAAGAGATTCAAGAATCTGGTGGCCTTGCTTGCCAGTGTGGTTTTCTATGCCTGGGGAGCCCCTCTGTTTATCTTTGTTATCTTCGGGTCCATAGTGGCCGATTTCCTTTTTGCACGGTTCATTCATCGCTCGCAGGGGACCAAACGAAAGGTGCTGCTGGCGGCAGCCATCGCTATCAATGTCGGCATTTTGGTTTACTTTAAGTATTCTAATTTCTTTGTGGCAAATTTCAGTCAACTGCTGGTGCAGATGGGGTTTTCGCAAATACACTGGTTGAAGGTAGCCTTGCCCATTGGTATATCATTCTTCACTTTCCATGAAATGAGCTACATCATTGATGTGTATCGCGGGGTGAAGCCGCCTATGAAGAGCATCATGAACTATGCTCTTTACATTTTGTTTTTTCCACAGCTGATAGCCGGACCCATCATCCGTTTCAACGAAATATCGGATCAGATTGAAGACCGAAGCTATCAATACGGCATTGACGACAAATTGGTGGGGTTTTTCCGCTTTGTGATTGGGCTGGCCAAGAAGATTCTGATCGCCAATGTGCTGGGTGCCGAAGCCGATAAGATCATGGGGCTGGGAATGGACGATTTGACGACTCCCCTGGCCTGGATAGGCATTGTGGCTTATGCTTTCCAGATCTATTTCGACTTTTCGGGATATTCAGATATGGCCATTGGGTTGGCACGCATGATGGGTTTTGTGTTTCCTGAGAACTTCAACAATCCTTACATCGCACAGAGCATTACCGATTTCTGGCGACGCTGGCATATGTCGCTCAGCCGGTGGATGCGCGATTATCTGTATGTCTCCCTAGGGGGCAACAAGGTGTCGAAGGCACGCATGTATTTCAATCTGAGTTTTGTGTTTCTTATTTCCGGTTTCTGGCACGGAGCCGAATGGAACTTTATACTATGGGGTGCCTATCATGGATTTTTCCTGATCATGGACCGGCTTTTCCTGCTAAAGGTTCTGAACAAGATCGGCAAGTATCCCAGTATCATTTTTACCTTTTTCCTGACATTGATAGGTTGGGTGCTGTTTCGTTGCGAAAGTATAACCCATATAAAATTCTATCTGCAACGCATGTTCGATTTCAGCTTTGCTCCTACCGATATAGTTTTCGATTTCCACTTCAAGGTGATTTTGGTGTTTGCGGTCTTGTTCTCCTTTTTCGGGGTGATAAGAAATGCTGAGCCCTGGCAGATGAAAGTGTTCAGTACGGATCAAAAAAGCCGGAATGTTATCATATTGGGTGTGTTGTCGGTGCTGATATTTATAGTGGGAGCAGCGGGCACAGCGGCTTCGGGGTTTAATCCATTTATTTATTTCAGGTTTTAGATGAAGAAGTCAATCAAAATATCACTGTTTGTACTCATCATGCTGATGCTGTTTATGCCCTTGTTGCAACAACAGTTGCATCTGTTTAAGATAAAACCCTTAAATGGCTTTTTCGAGACCCATAAACGACCCGATACACTGAACTGGAAAACATGGTCGGATGAGACGTTTCAAAAGAAATATAACCGATGGGTTGAAGATAGTATTGGTTTGCGCGAAATTATGATACGCACCAACAACCAGCTGAATTATTGGCTCTATAAAAAGACCGATGCGCACAATGTTATCATTGGTAAGGACAATTGTCTGTATGAGGAGGGTTATATTCTGGATTATACCGGAGCTAATTTTGTGGGAGAAACTTACCTCAACGAAGTGTTGCGTCGCACCAAGATGGTTCAGGATACTTTGAAAAAAGCAAAGAACATCGACCTCATCATTGTGTATGAACCGGGAAAAGCTTCTTATTATCCTGAATTGATACCCGACCGTTATCATCCTTATGATAAGAAGCCCAGCAATATGAATTATTTGGTGGCGCGCAGTAAGGAAATTGGTTTACAATATCTGGATCTGTGTTCGTGGTTTGTGGGGATGAAGGACACTACGCGTTATCCCCTCTACAGCAACTATGGAGTGCACTGGACCACTTACGGCATGTTCAGGGCAGGAGACACCCTTTCGAAGTTTATCGAAGGTGTGAGGCACATAGATATGCCTGAAATGATATGGAGGGGTTATAAGATCACCGAAAAAGCCCGTGACGAGGATTTCGATATTGAAGCAACTATGAACCTGCTGCTGGATGTGAAGCATATTTCGTTGTGCTATCCGCAGGTGGGCTACAACGACCGCAGCGCCAAGACCAAACCCAAGTTGCTCACCATAGGCGACAGCTATTACTGGGGGCTGCAAGGCAATGGCATTATCGACAATCTGTTCCGTGATCAGGAATATTGGTATTATTTCCGCGGGATATGGCCCAATATATGGACGATGCAGGACATACCCAAGGTATTGAACCTACAGGAGAGTGTAGAAAAACAGGAGGTGATTCTGGTGATGATCACCGAGCTAAATACTTATAGAGCTTTCTGGGGTTTCACTGATGCGCTGTACAATATTTACTTCCCCATGGCCAGCCCCAACCCCGATTATATTAAGATGCGTTATGTGATAGACCAGGATCCCGGGCTGAGCCAGCATCTTTCGGAGGCTCGGAAGCGGCAGAAAAGTATGGAGGAAGTGATCAGGGAGAGTGTGGAGGAGATGAGATAGCAATTATAAACATTTCTCCTTTTATATTAGCTCCTTTTTTCTCCACCAAATTACAGTATTATAATAGTATATCGTAAATTTTTGAAAAGGACAAAAGTTATATCATGTCATCTGGGAATCCGTATGACATAATGTGGCCTTATATCATGTCATCTCTAAGTCCGTATGACATTATGTGACGTTATATCATGTCATCTGGGAACCTGTATCGCATGATAAGACATTTTTTTGTGTCATGCGTAAGTCAGTACGACATGAAAAGACTTTTATTTATATCAACAGTAAATTGCAATTCTGCATATTAGTGTGAAATTTAAACATTGATTTCAGGATGCTCTCCTGCAGAAGATCTGCACTTATCGTGAACAAAAACAAAAGGGCAGGATGGTGTTGGAACCATCCTGCCCTTTTGAAACTCAATACATTTTACTGCTTAGACCACAGATCGTAGCCGTACCATTTTCCGGTTTCGTAGTTGCCGTCGTCTGACACAAAGACGAGGCCGTTGGCATATGACAGAGAGAAACCGTAGGTTCCTTGCTCTATCTCGAATGATTTCACTTTTTTGCCCTTCATATCGTAAGCATAAATCATTTTGTAGTCGCCATTAAAGGTATAGAAATACTTTCCGTCGCAGGCAACAGCTCCACTACCCGTGGTGAATTCTTTGCCGCCATCCATGTCTTTTATGGTTTTGGAAAGTTTGCCGGAAGGGAATTTATATATCTTGAGGGTGCCATCGGTATAATAGTAGATATATTTGCCATCGGCACTCATGGCCAGGTTGGCCTGCTCATTCTCATACATTTCGCTTTTCACTTTTTCGTAGCGTCCGCGTTCCAGACTGGTTACTTTGTAAATATCCCTCTCGTAAGTGCACACATAGAAGCATTTTTCTTTTTGGTTGTACATGATAGAACGCATATCCAGCAGCATTTCGTAGGTGTCGAGCAAGCGCCCGTTGAAAGAAAACTTCTGAATTTGCCCTTTATTGGAGCGGCCACCATTGCAGGTGTAATAATATTCGCCATCGGAGGCAATGTGAACATTGTGGGTAAGAGGTGTCTCCTCAAAGGTGATCTTTGGAATGAGTATCTGGGCTTTTACCTGTGTATTAAAAGCCAAAAGCACAATTATTGCGCTTAAAAACAGCAAAGGTTTTTTCATAGTTTTAGTTTTTTTTATAAAATTAATACTCTTGGAGGGATATTTCCAAGAGAAATTTAATTTTTTATAAAAAAGAGATGTTTATAATCATAAACAAATGGCCAAAGAACAAGATGCAACCAGCCTCCCGGATCAGAAAGAATAGCAATAGCCAATACCCGTCACAAAGTCGCGTTCGGGGTTTTTTACCTGATATTCCTGTTGAATCAGATAGAAAATATCGAATGTGGAATTTTTTACAAACTCCCATTCCAGACCCAGACTATAACGCATATTATCAATTCCCTTAATCTTGGGGTTGTTGATAGGAATAAAGGCCTCTGCGGACAGATAGGGGGCTATTTTGCGGGTAATATTGTATTTCAGCGTCAGTTTATTGCGAGAGTAATAATCCGACAAATGACCCGTCTCGCTGCTGTTGACATCGGCATATTGCGACTGGAATCGTGTACGTGCGATGACAGAAAACTGGTAGAATTTTTTACGATAGGAGAGATCGAAATAATAGCGATGGCGCTTGCTGTAAGAGTTATCAAGCCTGATTTTATTGGTAAACCGATAATTGCCCGACAAGCGCCAGTTCTTATGAAACTTCCAGGTCAATCCGATATCGGTAAAAATGGTTCCAAGTTCGGTAATATTATCAGAAAACCTAAGTTCTTCCGACAGCGAAACCGACAACTGCTTAACGATTTTCTTTTCTAAACTCACACTGGTCCACAACTGTGCGTCGTTCCATTGCCCAAAAGCAGTAGAACCCGAAAAGAACATCAGCAGCACAAACCATATTTTATAATACTTGCGATTCATAATGGCTTTATCAATCATTTGAACTTACAATGGTATCAACACTCGAAACATCGGTGTTCTTTCCGTTTTTACTGTTGTGATAAAAAACATCAATCACGGCAAGGTCTCTGAGAAAATCGATCTTGATGATAGAAATGCGTTTGATGTTCAAGCCGGTTCGTTTTTTCAGGTCTTCAATCAGAAGGGATTGTTGTTCGGGTTTAATCAATTCGATATTGTCATATTGAATGCGTTTCGAGAACTCTCGTTTCATAATGATATTGCCATCCAGCAGGAAGGTAAAGAACACAATGATTCCGTTGATGATTCCCAACTGCATAAAATCCAGACGAATGGCGCTTACCAGGCCCACCGCAATCACAATAAACAGGTAGGTCATATCCTTCATCGAAATGCCTTCGGTTCGGTATCGCAACATAGAGAATACCGCAAACAACCCAAAGGCCGCCCCCATAGATATTTTCACCTGGTTCATCAGATAGGTCAATAAAAATATGGCAATGTTGAAAAGAAAATAAGTGAAAAATACATCCTTGTTCTTGTAATTGGGATAATAAATGAAAACGATTAAAAGAATAACCGTGACCAGATTGATCAGAAAATTGATGTAAAAGGTTTCGTCTATCTGAAGTTTATCCTTGTCTTTGTCCTTATCCTTTTTCTTTTCAGTCGTAGTATTTTCGTCAACCTGCACGGTTTCGGAGGCATTATCCGCGAAAATTGGCTGTGCAACAGCCACTGTTGCCGGCATGGTGAACAATGCCAACAGAAAAATCAACAAATACGTTTTAAAGCGAATCATGGCACAATTTATTTAAGATTAATAATTTGGGTTTAAAGTTATTCATGCGTATGCCTTCATATAAAAAGATAACCCCGAAGCAATACTTGCTGATTGAAACCTCCTTAATATGATTGTTACGCATGAGTTCAGAAAATACACACTTCTGCTTCTTCTCTTGTTTCAACTCGGCAATCACCAACTCAGGCAAGGATTTTTCTTTCAAATCATTTTTATAATACATGCCGGTATCAATGGTAAGCCTTTCGGGCGCATGTTTGTTCACCAGAGTGATGCGCGAATAGTTGGCCCACAACTTTGGCAGTAAATCTTCGGATGTCAAATTGGTTTTTTCAAGCAGAAACTCATTGGCTTTTTTCGAAATAACTACGTTTTGTTCTTTCCGCTTAATCCGCTTTTTTATGGTTCTGCCTTTGTTATTCTTGTTCTTTATCTCAAAAAAATGCAGATCCGATTCACAATAGGTCCGCAAGCGAACCTTGTGGCGATTGGCTTTACCGCATCGATGATGATGGAAAAACATAAAATCTTCCGTATCATAATAAACCGTTTCGTACTTGCTGTTGCGCACACCTTCCACTTCAAGAATAGAATAATCCATCTTTAATTGTTCCAGAAAAGCGGGTAACATTTCACTTCGGAAAACAAATTTTGTATCCGACCTGTTCATCAGTTTTACCCCATCCATTTCGGTCAATGAAATGGGCGAAAACTCTTGCAGTATGGAATCCAGGTCTTTCACAGTATAAAAACTATTTAGTGGTGTAGGTAAACTTCTTTGTAGAAATCAATTTCTTATTGGCATCATAGGTTTTCTTCTCTGCCTTCATGCCATTGGGATTATAAGTGGTTAGACTCTGTTTTTTGATCTGACCCGCACCATCGTATTCTATCTCCCCTATTTTCTGATACTGTGAATTATAGAAATAGGTCGTTTTCTGTGTGGTTTTATCTTTACCGTCATATACCACTTCTTCTATCTTGTCCTTATTGGCATTATATTTATTGGTCTCTTTTCTTTTAATGGCACCTTCCTTATTATACTCGGTTTGCTCAATAACACAACCATTCCTATCATACACCGTGTAGGAGTCTTTGTAGGTAACTTCTTTACCATTCTCTGCAGCTGTCACATAAGAGGTTTCAGTAGCAATTCTATTGTCCCTGATATCTTTTTTGCCTTGCCCTACAGCAGTGCTAATAGCAAAACAGAATAAAACCAAAGTCAGGATAATCCTGGTTTTCATTTCAGTTAATTTGAATGGTTAGTCAAAAATTTTCAAATCAGGCAATTCCACACTTTCCTTGTTGCTTTTGATCTCACCTTCTCCTATTACAGCTACAGTTCCCGACGGAAGGGTTAGTGTGGAGTCTTTTGAATAGGTCACCACTTTATACTTGCCCTTCCTAAGATATTTAAACTCATAACTACCATCGTAGTTGGTATTCACCTTATCACCATAGCCCAGTTCGTCGCCATAAACAATGTAAACTTCTTTATCGGCAGCATATCCCTCACCCAAAAACACGGTGAAGTACTTATTGTAATATTTAGCGTAAACCTTGCCATGGATGGAGCCATTTCCTCCCACGCCGGGATCCTTTGAACAGGATGAAATCAACACCGCGACAAAAAGCGGCAAAATGATCAGTAACAGTTTTTTCATTTTATTTTGGTTCTTTATAGTTTGTAATTCGGTTAAATCACTTTGCGATTATAAAACTTTTCATGCTTACGTAATTCTCCCCACTAATCTTTATTAAATAAAATCCGGGATTTAATAAAGACAGATCAAGTTGTTTATAAATTACCGGGGCAATATTATTTGTAAAATTAAGAGATTCATTGATGCAACGCTGTCCTTTCGAGGTAAAAATTTCAATAGACAGATAATTATAGTTGTTTTTAAATTCAATTTTTAATTTATCCTGGGTAGGATTAGGGTAAAGTAAAAAGTCTGAATTTGGAATTGAACCAAAATTATTAATTGCTGAAAGTGAAGGCAGCATATAGGTAAAACTTCCTGTTCCGTTTGGATAACGCCCTATTGTTTTATTTAACGCAACTTCGTCATAAACGATAGAATCAATAATACTCTGCGTATTGTCTGAAAGAAAAAGTCCACCCCCATAGCCAGACATATTAAAATTCACGCGCAAAGTAGATGGGTCATTGCTTTCGTTAGTCCAAACTACAAAAAATTTCTTTGAACAAATGATGGTATCGGGAAACTCCCATTTTGACACATCTGATTTGTCGTCTGACAGATATAAGCCATTCAGATTAAAATCTTCCGGGGTGTTATTAAAAAGTTCTATCCAATTTTTTCCGAATTCATTTATAACTATCTCGCCTGGATTAATCAGGGGTTGTATGGAATAAAATTCATACTCGGCTCTTTCTGGCGAAAATGAACCGGCACTATCATTTTCAGCATAAATATAGTATTGAATGGTGTTGCCGGCACAAATGATCTTTGCACCAAAAACACTATCTCCTGCATTTCCGTCATTGTGGTTTCCGTCATCAAACAGATTCGTTTTAACAAATAATCCGCTGCTGCTATTGCGAAAATCAAGCACCCCGGCATTTGCCTTTGCAATTTTAGCCGTTATCCATACATCGCTGCCTTTTTCCGGAGTAATTGGATTGTGTTGTATCTCTGAAATCACGGGAAAGCCTTTAAATCCGGGAAATGTATCCAAATAAGCTATACGGGCTTCCATCAAATCCCTGATACCGGGATATTGATCAGATGATGGACCCGTGGTTGTATCTATGTTCTTTTTAAAATCCGGATAAGAATAAAACTTATTGGTGTCGTTTTGAACGTATAAGTCTATGATGCTCTGTAGCTGTTGGCCCAATACATAATACTCATTGTTTTTGAAGTTTTCGTTGAGAATGGTCCGCATGTGTGCGATATACATCTTCTTGTAAGTTGGGTTTACTAAAAGATTCTTTATCAGAGGTCGGGGAGAAAAGGTATTAGAGGTGAGAATTTGTAGCGGATTCAGTTGTTTGGCCTTGGCAATTGATAGATTAAGGGTAGTAGCATCAGAATTTCTGAAACTGCCGAAAGACATATTAAAATCCCAGGGAATTGGGTTAAACCGCCCGTTATCGTCTTTGTATAAATAATAATTCTGAGAATATCCGATGTAGCTATCAAGGTTAACTAAAGTATAGTTAAAAGCATGCATCCACAGGGTTCTGTCGACATTCAACACATTTTCTATATTCGATGTGTCGTTGTTAAGAACCTCGATAAAATGAAAGAGATCACTCCATCCGAAATAATCCGATTCAAGCTTATAATAAGGCATATATCCGCTCGAATCAGCCCCGTGAGTATAGGCAAGATTTGCGTTTTGCCCATATGGATATTGCAATTGCTCCGGTGCTCCTTTAAAAAAACTGTTTCCGTCAGACGAAAAATGCTTTGCCACGAATTTCTTGTCAACTGCTTCCACGTTGGTATACAAACCCATGAGGGTATCGTTAACAAAGACAGTCGCAAAACCTGCCAATGAGGCAGGCATATATTTACGGGCAATTTCATAGGACAGTACTTCTCTGACAAAAGAGGGGTCGTGAATCACATTACTCAGTTTGAGTTTCGAATACCCCTGGTGGTTTTGATTGTCAATGCCATACTCCAATTCAATGTTAAATGGATTTTTAATCACATTACTACTAAATGAACTATAACCTTTATACCTGACGCCGACATTTTTGATCAGATGACCATCGATGTCAATATCGCCAACCAAACGACCATCCTCTCCATAAGTAACAAATAAACTATCTAAAGTGTGTCGCCAATTGTTTTGCTGAAATTGAATGCGAATCTCACTGATATGGTTTATGTCATACAAATCATCCTGCGAAAACACAGAAAAATTGAAACAGCAAACGACTATGAAAATAAAGAAGTATTTGAGCCGAAAGGGAAATGTTAATTTCAATGCTTAATAAGTTTCGTTGAGGTAGTATTATAGTTGTCGGTAATCTGCAAAATGTACATTCCGGGATTAATTTCAGCAACATCAATTTCATTTGAATTGGCGTTGAGTTTGACATCTTTAATCAATTTCCCTGTAACATCATAGATTTCAACCTGAATGGCATTGTTTCCATGACTGACATATACAGCGTCGGTAGCCGGGTTCGGGTATACGCTAAAGGATGTTTGTGCTGTATTTGTGTTGATCCCGATTGTGTTCGTTAGTTTTGAAACTCCATTGCCGGTAGCCACCCAAACATCATTGCTTTTATCAACCGCAAGACGAATGACCTGTTTGTCTGCCAGGCCTTCAGCGACTGAAAATGATTGCCAGTGATTTCCATTAAAAACGGAAATACCACCATCTACATTATAATTGGTAAATAATGCCACCCACACATTGTTGTTTACATCGATCTTAATATCCTGAACCCATTCATTATAAAGACCGTCGATTGGACGATAGTTGGTTAACCAGTTGTTTGAATTGTCAAGTTTTGAAATACCATACCTGGTTCCTAACCATTTTTGCCCTGAATTGTCAAAAGCTATTGCATTTACATTATCATCAACCAAACTATCCATGGTTGACATTGATAGGTTTACAAAGGTCGAATTATTATAAATTGACACTCCATTTACGGGAGTACCAAACCATTTATTTCCTGCAGGATCTATGGCAATATAAACAATAACATCTGTTGGGAGTCCCTGAACCGTAGTATAATCTGTCCACGTACTTCCATTTAGTTTTGACACGCCTGCTGTGGTGGCAAACCATACGCTTCCGTCCATATCACCTGCGATGTAAGCGACCCCATTGTCAATTAAACTATCAGCTACTGTATAGCTGGTCCAGGAAGTGCCGTTGAATTTACTTACACCACTATTGGTACCTACCCAAACATTATTGTTTTTGTCGACAGCAATGCAATTGGTGAAATTATCAACAAGTCCGTCGGCAGTCGTATATACCGTCCAACTTGAATTGTCATATTTTGCTACTCCGGCAGCAGTTCCAAACCATTTATTATTATTGGTATCAACAGCCACACCACCACAAATAAAATTGTCAGGTAGTCCGTCAGCGGTAGTGTAATTTGTAAAGGTTTGAGCATTTAAATGGCATCCTGCTGCAAAGATTACAGTATAAAAGATTGTAAAGAAAAGATTTTTCATGATTATAGGTTTCGTGATCGTTAATTAAGTTTTAGTTTCATTTCATCAAAATTACTTTTTTATTGATAACATTAGAATTATCCAATTTAATTGTAACATTATAGATACCATTACAAAGTTCCGAAAGGTCTACTGTTTTTATGTTTCTTCCCTGAAAAACACTTTGACCGATAGAGTTACTAACGCATATTTCGAAATTATTACGGTTGGTAAAATTATCATCCAGATAAATTATACCGTTTGTGGGATTGGGGAATACTTTTAATTCGGAGTTATTTTCAACAGATTCATCCATTCCGGTGCAAGCATTAACGACAACCCTCACCGAAGCAGTATCCCAACAACCTAATGCGGTGTTGGTAATAGTAACCACATAAGTATTTATACCGGCGGAGGAAGAAGTAATCGAAGGGTTTTGTAAAGAGGAAGAAAAACCAGATGGACTTGATGACCATGAATAGGTATAAGTCGGGCTGGTTTCGGTCACCGATGTGGCAGTTGATGAAAGGTTGAATGGAGTGCCGACACAAACATTGCTCACTGATGCTGTAGCCAGGGCGACTGGTCCTCTAACATAACACATTTCATATCGCAATGCATTGGCAGGTGACCCTGTCAGCGTTTTTGACCAAAGAGTAGTGCCGGCAGGATTAATTTCATATAAATAGTTGTCATCCGACATGCAAATCAAAATATTTCCGTTAGGAAGTTGATGAGAAGCTCCATTTGTATTCGTGGTATAAGTGCTCGTATGCCTGTATGAATAAGTTGCAGGAAGGAAAGATGATCCGGGAGTATACGAATAATTAAACCCATTATAAGGAGGATTTATTATATCGACGCATGATTTCCCTCCTATTCCGCCTCCATTATTAAAACCGCATAAATAATTGGGATAAGTAGGGTTATCTGCCGAAATCCAGTGGGCGTCGTGAACCACTGTGAAAACTTTAGTTCCCGACACACCATAGGCCAAGGGGTTGCCCCATCGGTAAAGAAAATCTCCTCCTTTGCCTGAATTTCCACCAGAATGAGTTGCTGCTTCTGCAGTTGTGGTGCTATGGTCGATTACATAGATTTCATTCATTGTCCTCGAGCTAAAAGTTATCTGGTCAAGTGCTTCATTATAGTCAATACCATTCATATGAATCCAATCCTTGGCCGTAAGATAATTGATATTCATTAATTCGGGATGCTGTGAAATGGAAGTTACATAGTTTGGTTTTGTTGAATTATAATTCTGACACAAGTGATCCCAAAGATGCCACTCCCAAACGATGGTACCAGTAGTAGCCCCGGTTGGATGCACCTCAATAAGTTTCTCCGACCAAATTGTAATGCTCGACGAGCAGCCTGCGTTGGTAGCATCTGTTGCAGATTTTACCTCATAGCATGTCATAAGAACATTTCCATTTGGCATTGGATGAACATCATGGTGTAAACAATAGGTAGATGAGGAATAAGTAAAATCCCATACCACGGTGCCATTCCAGGTGATTTTCTGAACTGCTCCGGTCATACCACCACCGGTAAGTGAATTTCCTGACAAGGCAACCGGATGAATAAGAGTATCGCCCGGCGTTAAATAAACAGAAAAGCCCGTCTTTTTTGTAGAAAGATGTGTCCAGGTTTTATAGGTGGTACCGTTGGTGTCGATCAAGTAGGTTTGGGTGCTGTTGACCGGGGCATACAGAGTGTACAATCCCCATTGCTGTGCGTTAGTTCGTATTGTTGTTAGCAGGCAGAATAACACGATGGATAAAAATACAATATTTTTCTGTTTCATTTTTCTGGAGTTTGTGAAATCAATAATTCATTTTTACTGTGGGGTTTTATTTTTGTAAAAATAGTTTTCTGGTTATTGAGTTAACATTTTCCGGTTTTACAACCAGAAAATACATTCCGATAGAAAATTCAGACAAATTTAATAATTTCGAATTCTTTTCCTGTAGTAAAAGTTTTCCATGGGTATTGTAAACAAAAACCTCATAATTTTTATTGTTCAGGAAGTTGCTTTCAATGCTCATAATTCCCAGAGTTGGATTGGGGAAAACACTTATGTCAAAATCATCATTATTCACCTCTTCCATACCGGAGCATACTGTAACATTTACTTTAACAGAGGCCGTATCCCAACAATTTAATGCTGTATTGGTAATTGTAACCACATAGGAGTAGTTTCCAGCCGTAGCAGGTGTAACGGAAGGATTTTGTGAAGAAGAAGTAAATCCTGAAGGACTGGATGCCCATGAATAGGTGTAAGTGGGACTGGTTTCGGTTACCGAAAGCTCAGATGAAGTCAGGTTGAGCGGAGTGCCTGCACAAACCGTGCTGACCGATGCAGCAGCACTTGCGACAGGGCCTCTGACATAACATTTTGAATAACGATAAGAGTGAGAAGAATTGGCTGATGCTTTTGTCCATAATTGGGTTCCTACTGCATTCACTTCGTAAATCGCGCCGAAGGAATTATTCACCAACATATTGCCATTGGGTAATTGCTGGGAATTGCCTTCGTTGGTTGAGGTAAAAACAGAAGTGAACTGATAATTAGAGGTGGCAGGGGCGTAGGCAGAGCCCAGGGTTAGGGAATAATTGCTTCCGCTATAAGGTGGGTTCCAAATAACTACCTTTGAATTGCCAAGGCCCTGATTATTATTAAATGCGCATAAATAATTCGGATAATTAGGGTTGTCCGATGGTACCCAGTGTGCGTCATGAATGGTACTAAAAACAGGGGTGGCTGTGATTCCGTATGAAGAGGAATTACCCCAGCGGTATAGGAAGTCGCCCCCTTTGCCTGAATTGCCTCCCGTATGTCCGGCAGCTTCAGCGGTGGTGGTGCTGTGATCGATCACAAAGACAGAGTTCATAAAGTGCATACTAACAACAATCTGGTTGAGGGTGGGATTATAATCAATTCCATTCATGTGGTACCTGTCTGGCAAACTACCTGTTCCGGCATAATTAATGTTCATTAATTGAGGATTATTGGCAATTGAAGACACATAGTTGTTTTTTAACGGATCATAGTTTTGGCACATATGGTCCCAGAGTTTCCACTCCCACACAATGGCTCCTGTTGTGGCACTGGTTGGGTGTACTTCTATGATTTTCTCTGAATAAAAAACTGAAGCCGAAGACGATCCAGCCGCAGTGGCTTCAGTCGCAGTTCTGTAATCGTAGCAGATCAAAAGCACGTTTCCATTTGGCATAGGGCAAATATCATGGTGGGGACAATAAGCATTTGGGGCATAATACTCATAGTTCCACACCACTGTGCCATCCCATGTTATCTTCTGAATGCCTCCATGACATGGGCCGGTATTCCATGAGGTATTTGCCGTTGGTTTATAACTTCTGACCAAGGTATCCCCAACAGTAAGGTAGGAGGAATAGGCGCTTTTTTTGTTTGAGGCAAAAGTCCAGGTTTTATAGGTCACCGGGGTATTAGCGGTATCAATCAAGAATGCCTGGGTGCCGTTTTTTGTGGCGTAAAGTGTATACAGGCCCCACTGCTGTGCATTTGCCTGAAATATTGCAAAATTGCAAACTAGTAATGTGAGTAAAATTTTAATTTTCCGTTGTTTCATTCTTTTTTGATTTAAGTGTTATGGGTATTAAATGATTTCTATTATTGTAAAAACCTGCCGGCAATGAACTCATGAAATTTTTCCTTGTAGTTGTCGGAAACAGGGATACAGGTTTCTCCAAAAATGATTCTGCTTCTTTCTACTGTTTGTATTTTATTCAGATTGACAATAAACGACCTGTGGACCCTCATAAATGTCTCTTCCGGCAGTTTTTCTTCAATTACCTTCATACTCATAAGACTCATTACAGGCTTATCTATATCCTGTCTGAAAATCTTAATATAATCCTTTAGTCCTTCGATATAGAGAATGTCATTCAAGGCAATCTGATGAAGTTTATAATCTGTCTTTACAATAATAAACTCCTCAGAAGGATTGGCTTCCGGTTTTTTATCGAGAATTTCGAACTGTTTACGGGCCTTCAAGGCTGCAGACAGAAATTCTTCGTAATTAAAGGGTTTTAACAAATAGTCCAGCGCATTTACCTTATAACCTTCTATGGCATAGTTTTCATAAGCCGTGGTAAAAACAACCAGTTTTTTACTGTCGAGCATCTTTGCCAGTTGAATTCCGCTGATACCGGGCATTTGAATATCAAGGAACAAAACACAATTAGTGCCGGAATGCAATAAATCAATCACTTCAAAAGCATTATTACAGGCCCTTATCAAATTCAGAAAGGGGGTATTTTCTACGTAGCCCTTCAATAAATCAAGCGCAAAAGGTTCGTCGTCGGCAATAATGCAGTCAATTTTATCCATTCGTTAAAGGTATTTTCAGTTCTGAGAAGTATTCCTTGTCGGTTTGTTTTCGGGAAAACGAAAATTCAGACGGTTTATATAAAATATTCAGGCGTTTGAGCAGGTTCTCAATACCAATGCCCGAAACTGTCTGATCGTCGGTCATTTGTCTTGAACAGGAATTGGTTACACTAAACACAATGTGACTTGAAGTAATTTCCATTTTGATAAAAATGTTTCCCTGCAAGTTGACATCAACACCATGTTTATAAGCATTTTCCACCAAAGTGATAAACAACAGGGGTGGTACGGTAATTTCAGATTCTAATTCAGGGAATTCGGATTTCACAATAATATTTGATGACAGCCTGATTTGCATCAAATTGATGTAGGTTCTCAGGAAATAAATTTCGCTATACAAGGGAACCCTTGCATCTTCAGCATGATAAAGCACATAGCGCAGTAGCTTGCTTAAATTGTGCAACACTTCTTTTGCCAGTTCGGGTTTGCGATCAATCAGTGCATAAATATTGTTCAAAGTATTGAAAAAGAAATGCGGCTGCAGCTGATACTTTAAATAAGTGATCTCTGACTTCAAATGCTCATTCTCGATTTTCTTACGTAATGATTCCTCCTCTGTTAAGCGTATGGTCGACCTTATTGCAACAGCAACACCTATGGAAAGAGTAAATGACAATAGGCTCCTTATCAAAAACAAATCAAAAGGAACTCTTTCGATGAAAATAGGATCAGTAAAGCCAAGTAGAACAAAATTCAGCCCAACCATTAAAGTTAAAATCGCAAGATTAATGGCTACAAATACAAGGAATTTCTTTTTAAAAAGAATTCGTTTAATCAGAAATAAAAAATTGAAATAAAATAAAACAATTGTCAGAACAAATTCAGGAAAGCCATTGAATATAGGCGGATGCGGCCTGTCGGTATCAACAAATAATACAGGGAAAATAAAAACAAACAGCCACAAACTGAGGTGAAGCAATACAACGGGAACTTTTTTAATTGTATGATCCATTAATTAAAAATGTGCTTTAAATTACCTGATATTAAATGATTCAGCAACAAAACTAAGAATATTAATTTCCCCTTACAAATAAAATAGACGAATAGGGGTTATTTCAGGACGTTTAGGCCATTTTTATCTACAGATTCCCTGAAAAAAAAAATCAACAGCGAGAACTATTTCGGCTCCTATAACAATTTCGGCTGTTCATTTATAATAAAATGAAGATTGCAAAAAAAAAGCTGCCCGAAGGCAGCTTTTACTTCTACACATTGAAACATTATATCCGCTTGAAATCAAACCTCATGTTATAAACCTTTTCAGGTTTTTTGGCATGGTCACAGAGGTCAAGCTTGTTGAGTTCTGTAATCACATAATCTCTCAAAAGTGCGTTGTTTGAATTTGCGTCTATTACGACAAGTTTACCCTCATTAGTGTATTTAAAACTCACCAATACGAATCCTTGTAATTTACTGTCTTTGGCAAAATCAGGGTAAGTAATTGATGATTTTATCTGATTGTTTAATACGCTTATATAATCTGTTTTAGGGTCATTTTTCTCGGGGGTCTCAGCTTTTACCCTGACAAATAAAACAGAGAATATTAATAATAAGCTGATAAATTTTACTGTATTTTTCATGTTTGTACTATTTAGAATGATTTTAAACAAAATTACAAAACATTTTGATACAACTGCAGTTTTTACAATAAAAAAAATCCCTTTGGCACAAAAGTCAAAGGGATTTTCAAATAGGAAGCGGGATGCTACACCAGCGGATATTTTTTGAAGATGTTGTTTGACTTCATTATAATATCAACATATTGAGCACGTTTGAAAGCATAAGGATCTTTGGTGTTTTTTCTGGATAATTTTCCAATCACACTTTCCACAGATGCATAGTTCTTTTTTTCCAGCCATGCATTCATTTCGTCAAGCATGGTCGTAATGTGGCCAATCTGGTTCTTGTAAATGGTGCTTACCACCTGAACACATGAGGCACCTGCCAGAATCATCTTAATGGCATCTGATCCGCTAAACACACCTGTATTGCAACAAACAGGAGATTTGATATTGCCGTAAAGAAGTCCGGCATAACGCAATGGCAGACGATTATCTTCATCATTGCTTAAATTATACGGGAAGTGAAGTTCTTCTTTATCCAAATCGAAATCGGGCTGGAACAAGCGGTTAAATAAAACAAAACCATCTGCACCGGCATCGTCAAGTTTCTTAATAAACTCAAGCGTGTTGGTATAAAATGGACTTAGTTTCACAGAAACCGGGATTTTCACTGCCTTTTTCACTGCTATTAACACATCAATTTGTTGTTGTTCAATGTCAGCAGCAGGTGTATCAAAGTTACCGGGAGTATTGTAAAAATTAAGTTCAATACCGGCCACACCTGTTTCTTCTATCTTTTTGGCGTATTCTATCCAGGTGTCCATGAACAAAGCATTTAAACTTGCAATTACAGGAATGTTGACACTTTTGCATGCTTCTTCCAGTTTCATTAAATGCTCCACCGGTCCAGCATGTTTGATGTCAGGAAAAAGAGATTGCATTTCTGCATTTCTCTCGGAATACTCCATTAAATCCTCATCCAACTGAAGTTCTTCCAGTTGAATCTGCTCTTCAAAAAGTGATTTATACACAATGGCGGCTGCCCCTGCGGCTTCTAACTTTTTGAGATTATTTACATCTGTTACCAGATTGCTGGCTCCGACAATAATTGGGTTCTTTAAATTCAACCCCATGTATTTTATTCCTAGGTTTGCCATAATATTCTGTTTTAAATTGTTTTAAACTAATAGACGGTTTACTGTTTTAATTATTTGCTGAAATCCATTTTTGCCATACGCTCATAGCTCTTAAATCTCCATTTGGCGTTTTCTTCTGCCGCTTTGAACAATTCAACCGCTTCGCGGGGGAAGGACCTTTTCAGTGAGGTGTATCTTACCTCGCTGTTCAGGAAGTTCTGGAATTCATCCCATTTGGGTTCTTTTGAATCAAGTGTGAAAGGATTTTTGCCTTCGGCTTCATTCAAAGGATTGTAACGGAAAAGTGACCAGTATCCGGCTTCCACTGCCAGTGCCGATTCTTCCTGTGTTTTTCCCATACCTGCACGCAAACCGTGATTGATACATGGAGAGTAAGCAATGATTAAGGATGGTCCGGGATAAGCTTCGGCTTCTTTCAGTGCCCTGAAATACTGACCGTAGTTGGCGCCCATGGCAACCTGTGCTACATATACATAACCATATGACATGGCCATCATACCCAAATCTTTTTTTCTGATTCTTTTTCCCGAAGCAGCAAATTTAGCTACTGCAGCAATAGGAGTTGATTTGGAAGCCTGACCACCTGTGTTTGAGTAAACTTCGGTATCCATAACCAAAACATTTACATCGCTGCCGGAAGCCAAAACATGATCCAAACCACCGTAGCCGATATCATAGGCCCAACCATCGCCGCCAAATATCCATACCGATTTCTTAATCAGGTATTGTTTCAGGGCCATAATCTCTTTAGCAATCGGATTTGCTGATGTTGAAATCAGATTGATTACTTTTTCGGAAGCCACTTTTGATGCTTCAGCATTGTGCATGCCTGCATTCCATTCTTTGAAAGCTTCTTTAATTTCGGCAGACAGATCAGACTCGAGTGCATTTTTCATCAACCTTTCGATGCGTTGACGCATTTTATCAACGCCTATTCCGATACCATATCCGTATTCGGCATTGTCTTCGAACAATGAATTGGCCCAGGCTACACCCTTGCCTTCTTTGTTGGCGCAATAAGGAGTGGCAGGAGCTGAACCTCCGTAAATGGAAGAACAACCGGTGGCATTGGCAACAATCATTCTGTCGCCATAGAGCTGGGTGATGAGTTTGATGTAAGGAGTTTCACCACAACCTGCACAGGCACCCGAGAACTCGAACAATGGCTGAGCAAACTGACTGTTCTTAAAGGTCTTGAAGATGTCAATGCCTTTTGTTTTATAACCAATCTTGTCGTCCATGAACTCATATCTGGCGATCTCGGCTTCCTGAGTTCCCAGTGGTTTCATCTCCAAAGCTTTGGTTTTTGAAGGACAGATGTCGGCACAATTGCCGCAACCTGTACAATCCAAAACACTCACCTGAATGCGGAACTGCAATCCTTCCAAATCTTTGCCAATGGCTTTTAAGGTGCTGGTTCCTTCGGGTAAGGTCTTCATATCTGCTTCGTTCATGAGGAAAGGGCGAATGGCAGCGTGAGGACAAACATAAGCACATTGATTACACTGAATACAGTTTTCAGGAATCCATTCGGGAACGTTTACGGCAATTCCGCGTTTTTCGTAACGGGTCGTTCCTGAAGGGAAGGTTCCGTCTTCGCGATCCAGAAATGCACTTACAGGCAAATCGTCGCCTTTCATGGCATTGATGGGGTCGAATACGTTCTTAATGAAATCGGGACGGTTATCTTCTACCGTTACTTTTTTAATGGTGATGTTTTTCCATTCAGCAGGAACCGGAATTTCAACAACTTCTTCATGTCCTTTGTCGATAGAGGCAATGTTCATCTTCACGATGTCGTCGCCTTTGCGGCCGTATGTTTTCTCGATAGCTGTTTTCATTTCTTTTACAGCCAGTTCGAAAGGAATTACGTTGGAAACTTTGAAGAAAGCGGTCTGGGTGATGGTGTTGGTACGGTTGCCCAATCCAATTTCTTCTGCAATTTTTGTAGCATTGATGCTATAGAACTTAATTTCGTTTTCGGCCATATATTTCTTCATGTGATCTGGCAGACGATTCTTGGTTTCTTCAGCATCCCAGATACTGTTGAGCAGGAAGGTACCGCCTTTTTTCAGACCTTTCAGCATGTCGTATTTCTCGAGATAAGCGGGAACGTGACAAGCCACAAAGTCAGGAGTGTTTACCAGATAAGGCGAACGAATCACTTTGTCGCCGAAACGAAGATGGGAAACGGTGATACCGCCCGATTTCTTTGAGTCGTAAGCAAAATAGGCCTGACAATATTTATCGGTAGTATCGCTGATGATTTTGATGGAGTTTTTATTGGCTCCCACGGTACCGTCGGCACCAATGCCATAGAATTTAGCTTCGTAGGTTCCTTTTGGAGCCACACTAATTTCTGGAAGAATAGGTAATGATTTGAAGGTAACATCATCCACTATACCTACGGTGAACTGGTTTTTAGGTTCGTTGAGCTTCATGTTTTCGAATACCGAAAGCATATGGGCCGGGGTGGTGTCTTTGGAACTCAATCCGTAGCGTCCGCCCACAATCATAGGAGCGTTGGGCCGGTTGTAGAACAGATCTTCCACATCGAGGTAGAGGGGATCGCCGTTGGCTCCGATTTCTTTGGTGCGATCCAGAACCGTGATGCGTTTTACTGATTCGGGGAACACTTTGAAGAAATATTTTGCCGAGAAAGGACGATACAAATGAACCGATATCAATCCTACTTTTTCGCCTTTTTCCACCAGGTAGTCAATTACTTCTTTCAGGGTTTCGGTGATAGAGCCCATGGCAATAACAATGTTTTCAGGATTTTTGGCACCGTAGTAAGTGAAAGGATGATATTCGCGGCCGGTGATGGTTTGCAGTTTCTGCATATAGTCTTCCACCATGTCGGGAACGGCATCGTAGTATTTATTGGCGGCTTCGCGCGACTGGAAATAAATGTCGGGATTCTGAGCGGTTCCACGGGTTACGGGATGCTCGGGATTGAGGGCGCGGTCGCGGAATTCCTGTAGGGCTTTGCGATCGAGGAGTTTCTCCAGGGCTTCCATGGCAGGAGCTTCTACTTTCTGCACTTCGTGTGAGGTGCGAAATCCATCAAAAAAGTGAAGGAAAGGAACTCTTGATTTTATGGAGGTTAAATGTGCCACGGCTGCAATATCCATGATTTCCTGAACGCTTCCGGTAGCCAGCATGGCAAATCCCGACTGACGGGTACTCATAACATCGCTATGGTCTCCGAAAATAGATAGAGCCTGAGCAGCCAAACTGCGGGCCGAAACATGCAATACGCCCGGCAGCAATTCGCCCGATATTTTGTACATATTGGGGATCATTAACAACAATCCCTGCGAAGCCGTATAGGTAGCTGCCAACGAACCTGCCTGAAGTGCTCCGTGCAAAGCACCTGCGGCGCCTGCTTCTGATTGCATTTCGGACAAAGTAACTGTTTCGCCGAAAATATTCTTTTTGCCTGCTGCTGCCCACTCATCAATGTTTTCGGCCATATTCGATGATGGCGTGATAGGATAAATACAAGCTACTTCTGTAAACATGTAGGCAATATACGATGCCGCATAGTTCCCATCACAAGTGATAAATTTCTTTTTAGTTTCCATTTCTATAAATCTGTTAATATACTGATAGTATGATTGATATTTTTTAGCTATTAATTTTGCTGCGAATTTAGTTAATATTGAATAGTTGAGCGACTTTTTGGGGAAAAATATTTTTGGGAAGCAGAATATTCCCACTCCGGATGGCTGAGGTAAACCAAAGATTCATTCTTTAGAAAAGGCTTTACAACTTCACATTGAAGATGAACAAAATCAAACTTCCATGTACCCGAAAACCACAGTCACTCTCATTATTTCTACAATCACTTCAAAAATTATCACAGTCTATCACGGATTTTTTACAATCTATTACCGTATTTTAACAACGAAGCCTTGCAAGGAGAAACTCTCACTGAAGATTTCTCCGGTGATGTTGTATTTTATGACAGCGAAGTAAAAAAATATTGAAGTCGGGCAAGGAATTTTGACTTCGAATCTTGTTATATTTAAAGTGTTTATCGTTCCCACGACGATGGACGACGTTCCGATGACGTTGGATGTTGTTCCGATTATAATGGACGTTGGTTTTATAACAATGAACGAGGTTTTTTTGCCAATGAATATCATTTGGGCTAAATCCGACTACACTTTAATCGCAACGGAGTTCGTTTTATTTACATCGGAGCTCATAAAACCGACATCGATTACTGTGATTCTTACTTTGAAGTAAACGATTACGACATCGAAGCAGAAAATACTTATTCTGATTCTTCGTTTACTTACATCGATGCGAAGAATAGTTCCATCGAACCATTGTTTAGTTACACTCTCGTTTCCGCTGGTTAAAACGATGTATTCATTTATTTCACATTATGAGTGTGCGATTCCTGCCGGTGTTCAAATTCTTTTGCTGCAATACCTGCAAATTGGAACGAATAAGAGAATACTCACAACTCTGCCACGCAGCCTGTCCCAACATTACATGACCTCCACAGTGTGGCAAAAAACTCCACACGCACCTTAGCTGCGGTTTATTTAATCCGGGGGGAGAATGATTTTAAAAGAAATAGGAATAGGCCTAATACTTATTTTGTAATACCCTGAATAAAAACATTGCGCATCCGCATTTCCTATTTCTTCATGGTATCGGCTGATGTGGCCGTTGTGTCGTTCAGCAATTGTTCCGCATTGTTCAGCGCGGCATTGCGCTGTATCTCCATCAAAGAATCCTGTTTGCGTTTTTCCTTTTCTTCCGCATCTTTGCTAGGACCGCATGCTACCATAGAAATGAGTGACAACGAGGCCAGAAGTATTTTTATGTTTTTCATAGTGAGGTTAATGTTACTAATCTTTGTGTTTTATTGGCGTCTTAGTCCACCAACCGGCGGATGGTGGAAATTTTTCTAAGTTTATTACTTCAAAAAAGGCAGGGCTTCCGGAATAAATTTATCTTTCGAATCGAACAGTCCGTGATTATGGTCGCCCTTGATCTCAATAAATTTCTTCTTGCCCTGACATTTCGCAAAAAGCTTTTCGCCCTGAGAATAGGGCACTGTTTTGTCCTCACAGCTGTGAATAAATAATATCGGACATGCCACTTTCGAAAGTTTTTCGCCCGAACTGAAGTCGAAGTTCAACGTTAATCGGTTGGGCAAATACCAAAAGGTGCGGTTGGCCATATCCAGCATGGAATAAAAAGTAGCTTCCATCACTAGTGCATGACATTTTTTGTTTTGGGCCAGGTTCACCGCAACGGCTCCTCCCAGTGACCAGCCCCAGATGATGATCCTGTCTTCCTTTATCCCAAATTTCTTCTGCAGATAATCATAGCTGGCATCGGAATCGGTATAAATATCATCTTCGTTTTCTATTTTCCCGGTGCTGATACCAAATCCCCGGTAATCAATGGCCAGGGCATTGAATCCCATTTCGCGCAAAAGTCGCATACGTTTTTCGCCACGCGAGATGTTGCCGGCATTGCCGTGAAAAAAAAGCACTGTGTAAGCATTCGTGTCGACCGGCATCCACCAAGCATTCAATTCCACACCGTCTTTTGTAGGAATCCAAAGTTCCTTTATGCCCAGATCATCAGGTGGGGATTGGGCTCCTTTTTCAGGATGAAGGATAAATTTCTGCTGAAAAAAATATACCAACACACAAAGACTGACATACAACAGAAAAATTAGGGACAAAATGATCAAAAACTTCTTCATGGCTATCTTTCAAAAAAAAACCCGCCCCAATGGGGCGGGCCATATTTCATTTCAGATTAAACGTAAACAATGGTGTAAGTAGTTCCATTTATGGTAACATAAATGGTCCAGTCGCAGGTGCCGGTTCCATAATCAACAGTGATGGTCGGATAACCCGTATTTACAATGTCCAGTGTCCCCGAAGCAACAATCCAGCTCCCAATGCTGGTGCAATATTTGCAAAGCAGAGGATTGGTAATGGTAACGGTAAAGGGAGAACCGTCAATGTCGGTTCCGTTGGCTGAGCCGGTAACACTATATTCGTCATCAAAGGGGTTCATATAAGTGCCATATCCGGCTATCCACTCGTTCTCACGTTGGGAGGTCCAGTTGATAGTGCCCTCCGAATAGGAGATACTAGCACCTGTTACGTCGACAGAAAAAACAGGATGACCTGCCGGGTTATGACCCAGATTGGTGATCACCTGTGTGCCCTGTACCTGATGCGGTACTCCATTTATGGTTTCCACATAATTGTCAAAAGTAGAAGTAACCACCGAATTGGAATCCACATAAAGGCCGACTAAGTGCGAATTTATTTTTCCGCTACGAACGATTCCGTCATCACCCGCACAACTGCTTCCAAAATCAAGTACCAGATTCCAGTTGCCCCAGTTTCCGGTAATATATAAGGTAGGACAACCGATTATGGTATCATTGGTAGTTTTGCTTCCCACCTGATGTGCTGCCTTGGATATCTGGCTGTATGAACGGTTGAAAGTGCCTTCTGCCAATGCATTATCCTGGGCTGCACGATAGCTGTAGGTTTTGGGATCTTCTTTCTTCTTGCACGAAGAAAATAAAACGCCTGCCGAAACTATCACGGCAAGACTCACTGCTAACAATTTTAATGTTTTCATTTTGTTGGGGGTTTAGTGGACAAAAATAAAAAATTATAAGTACGCTTTTCTCTTAAACGTAAATTATTGCCCAAAAATTGTAAGATGAACTGTTTTTTTTGAAAAATTATTCGTTTTTGTCGTTTTGAAGCAGCGAAAAATACAATTCACCCAGTTCTCGGGCGGCATTGTACGAGGTAATCTTCTTTTCCGAGATCTCTTTTTCTATCTGCTGTATGCTCTTTGCCACCAGAGGATGCTGATAAAAATGTTTCAGTATTTCTTCTTTCAGGGTATGATGCATCAATTCTATGTCCTGCACGGCCCGTTTCTTAGTAAAATAACCATTGGCCCGGGTGAAGGCAACATAATTTTCCACTATTTGCCAGGCCTCTGCAATGCCGTTTCGCTCGCGGGAGGAGCAGGTCGTGACCGGGGGCGACCATCCCGATTCGGGCAACGGAAAAAGGTGAAGGGCATTCTGATATTCAGCTTTGGCCATTTTGGCTTTGGCAATGTTGTTTCCGTCGGCTTTGTTGATCACGATGGCATCGGCCATTTCCATAATGCCGCGCTTGATGCCCTGCAATTCGTCACCGGCGCCGGCCAGCATCAGTAGCAAAAAGAAATCGACCATGGAATGTACCAGGGTTTCCGACTGCCCCACTCCTACCGTTTCCACAAAAATGATCTCAAAACCGGCCGCTTCGCACAGTATGATGGTTTCCCAGGTTTTTTGAGCCACACCGCCCAACGTTCCGGCAGAAGGCGAAGGACGTATAAAAGCCAGCGCATCGGTGGCCAGTTCTTCCATGCGGGTTTTGTCGCCCAGTATGCTTCCTTTCGACAAATAGCTGCTGGGATCAATGGCCAGCACGGCTATCTTCTTTTTTTGTGCGGTGAGGTGTTTGCCCAACACTTCTATAAAAGAGCTTTTGCCCACGCCGGGCACTCCGGTGATGCCCACCCTGACCGACTGTCCCGAATGAGGCAAACAAAGTTTCAACAGTTCCTGCGCCTGCAACTGATGTTGGGACAGGGTGCTTTCTATCAGGGTGATGGCCTTGCTCAGCAGGGTGATGTTGCCCTGGCGTATGCCATCAAACAATTGCTGAGTGGTGAAGCCCGAAGGTTTTTTGTTTGCCATGTTGCGCACTGCTTTCTGATTGACCACTGAGGGCTGTTCAATTCCTTTCTGAACTTTAAGGGCGCTTTTGGCAGGTTTGGGGGTCACAGTGGCTGGGGATTTTTTACAAATTTACACAATAATATCCTGAATCTTCGAAGGCGCAGGAGTTCATTTCTTTTTTATGGGAACCACCACCACGCTTCCGTCAGGGCTGGTTTTCTTTTTGAATCCCGGAGCTATGAGGACTATGCGACCATCGTTGCCTCGCATCGATTTGTAGCCGGGAGGTATGGCCACTACGCGTCCGTCGAGGCCTTCGCGCCAGCGGTAGCCCTCGGGAATGGCTACTATGTGGCCATCAGCACCTTCGCGGTACGCCTCTCCATCGCGAACTATCACCGCACGGCCGTCTTTTCCTTTTAATTTTACGAACATAAAAGTAAATTTTTTGTTGCTCAAAATTACAAATTATTTGAAAATGGGGTAAAAAAGGGTGAGGGCTTTACGTGAGAGCAATGCAAATATATTTAGGAAGAAATCCACAAAGACAAAAATCATTAGTTTTACCTTACAGTCGGCTCTGACAGACCGTTTAATCTCCAGCCTTCTTCTCATTTAATGATAAGTCAGCCAGCAAGGGATTGGTGTTTTTTCCGTATTTTTACTCCATAATTCACGCTAACTCCCCCATCTCATGCTCTCCAAATCCCGCTTCACCCGTGGTTCCAACTGTCATCGTTCGCTCTGGCTCTATCAATACAAACGACAGGGACAATTCTTTCCGGAAGCCACACTAAAGATATTTGCCCGTGGTACATCGGCGGGAGAATTGGCACGGGATTATTTTCCCGGTGGTCAGTTGGCTGTGATGGAACCCCTGCCGGGTTATGCCTCAGCCAAACGCACCCAGCAAATGATAGCCCGAGGGGTAGAGACCATTTATGAAGCTACTTTTATTTTCGATGATACCCTCGTAGCCATCGACATACTGCATAAAAATGCTGAAGGCAGATGGGACCTCTACGAGGTGAAAAGCACCAACGGGGTGAAACCCGAACACGCCAAAGACGTGGCCGTGCAATACTATGTGGCTCAAGGTAGCGGATTGCCCATGGGCGGAGCTTTTCTTATGCACTTCAACCGCGACTATGTCCGTCGCGGCCCAATAAAGGTCGGTCAACTCTTTCTGCCCGAGAACATACAGTCAGATGTCAATTTCTGGCTTCCGGAAATCCAAACCACCCTGGCTGAGCTGAGGTCCATGCTCAAGGGTCCCGAACCCCAAATAGCCATGGGCCCTCAATGCGAAAAACCTTACCACTGCGATTTCTTTGATTACTGTTCCGCTCTGCTGCCGCCTGCCACCGAAGCTACACCTGTGCTCAGCAGCGAGGCCGTTATTGACAAAGAACCTTTGAAAGACTTTCTCTCACAACTGCAATTTCCCCTCTACTTCCTCGATTTCGAGACCATCATGCCCGGTGTGCCCCTCTTCGACGAGTCGCGCCCTTATCAGCAGTTGCCCTTTCAGTATTCGCTGCATCATCAGGACGAAAAGGGAGGACTGCTTTATCACGACTCCTATTTGGCCGAAAGCAGCCTGAGTCTCGATCCCCGACCTGCCCTCATTGAGCAGCTCATAGCTCAGTGTGCTCCGGCAGCAACCATTCTGGCTTATCATATGCCTTTCGAGAGGGGACGTATAGAAGAGATGATGAGAGACTTTCCTCAATTTGCTGACGGCCTGCAAACCATTATCGACCGCTTGCACGACCTTATCATCCCTTTCAAAAGGGATATATACCGCACAGAGACCATGGAAGGTTCTTCCTCTATCAAGAAAGTGCTGCCCGCCCTCTGCCCGGATTTCTCTTACGATGAACTGGAAATTGGCGACGGCATGGCTGCCAGCAATGCCTTCCTCGATCTGTATTACTGCGATGATGCTACCACCATTCAACAAACCCGCCAGCACCTGTTGGATTATTGCCACCTGGATACTTTGGCTATGGTGAAGATCTTGGAGGTGTTGTATGGGAGTTTGGGGTAATTCTGTCGCCCTGTCAGGGTTGCACTTTATCCAACTCCTCCCAAAACTCCAGTGCCCGGCGCGTGTGAGGTATCACAATAGAGCCGCCCACCAGGTTGGCTATGGAAAAGATCTCGAAAAGTTCCCTGCGGTTCATGCCTTGTTCATGGCATTGTATGAGGTGATATTTGATGCAATCGTCGCAGCGTAGCACCATGGAAGCTACCAGTCCCATCATCTCCTTGGTTTTCACAGGTAGCGCCCCTTCGGCATAGGCATTGGTATCGAGGTTGAAAAAACGTTTCAGCACCAGATTATCTTCCGACAACAGTTTGTCGTTCATGCGGGCACGATATTCGTTAAAATCTTTCAGGGGGTCGTTCATATTATTTTGTTTTTGAAGTCGTTATTGAGATTAAAAATTTTTTCATAAAAACACCTTTGCTTCCACCTAAACCCATAATTTTGCAGGCTGTAAAATGGGATTATCTATTCAATTATACTCTACTCAGATGCTAAAAATAAACTCACATCCTATACTCGAAGTAAAGGATACTCCAAAAGTAACTTTTTTATTTGAAGGAAAAGAAATTCAGTGTCACAGCGGATTTACCATTGCTGCTGCCCTTCACCAGGCTGGACATCCTGTCCACAGCCACTCACTAAGGAACCGCGAGCGAAGCCTCGAATGCGGTATTGGCAAATGCGGTGCCTGCGAAATGCTGGTCGATGGCAAGATCAAACGGATCTGCATCACCACCGTGGATGGCATCAAGGAAGTCAGCGAGATACCCAAAGATTACACACCCGAGGTCGTGGCTCCTGACACCTCCAAAGGATACAAAGTTTACAAGACCGATGTGGTAATCATTGGTGCCGGTCCGGCCGGACTGGCTTGCCGCGAAGAACTCAACAAGCACCATATTTCCAACATAGTGCTGGACAATAACGATAAGATAGGCGGACAATTCCTCATGCAGACCCACCAGTTTTTCTTTTTTGAAAAAGAACAAAAGTTTGGCGGCATGCGTGGTTTCGACATAGCCACCACTTTGGCAGGCGACAACCACGACGGCATCATGCTCGATGCCACCGTATGGGACATATTGGAAGGTAAACGAGTGGCCGTGAAAAACCTAAAAACCGACGAGATATTCTTTGTGGATGCCGAACATCTGGTGGTGGCCACCGGTGCCGTGCCTTTCATGCCTGCTTTCGAGAACGACGATCTTCCCGGAGTGTATACGGCTGCCGTGGTTCAAAAAATGATGAACAATGAATTCACCCTGCTGGGGAAAAACGTTCTTACTGTGGGTGCCGGAAACATAGGCTATCTTACCTCTTACCAATTGATGCAGGCGGGAGCCAATGTGAAAGCCATAGTGGAAGCCATGCCCCGCGAGGGAGGTTTTCCTGTTCAGGCCAACCGGGTGCGCCGACTGGGCATCCCCGTTATTTTGTCACACATACTCATCAAGGCGCTGCCCAACGAAAACCATGATGGTATCGTTGGCGCTGTGGTAGCCGAATGTGAGAATTTCAACCCCATTCCGGGCACCGAGAAAATCATTGAGGGCATAGACGCCATCAACATCTGCACGGGTTTGGCTCCTGACGATCAGTTGCTCATCAAGGGCAATGAGATCTTCGGGCGCAGTTGTTTTGGTGCCGGTGATGCCATTCGTATTGGCGAAGGTACCAGCGCCGTGGTCCGTGGCAAACAGGTGGCCTACGAGATTCTGAACGAAATGGGTGAGCGCTTCGATTACGACGCTTACCTCGAAACCTCCAAAGAATATATTGATTCGCAGCAGCACCCTGTCAGAGTAATAGAGGATGTGTATATGCCCGATGCCGAACGCATGGAGGCTAAGCCTTTTGTGCTCATCGACTGCCTCTATGGCTTTGCTTGCAACCCCTGCGAGTTTGCCTGTCCTCATGGTGCCATCACCAAGACATCTACCAGCACGGTGCCTGCCATCGATTTCAACAAATGCATTGGCTGTATGGATTGCGTATATCAATGTCCCGGCCTGGCTATTTTTGGTTATTCGGTGAAGAAGGACTGGCTGTTCCTGCCCGTGGAGTATCATGTGGAAGAAAAATCGGAAGTATTTCTGGTTGACAATAACGGCAAAAAACTGGGAGAGGGCATCATAGAAAAAGTGCTGAAGAAACCCAACAAGACCAATGTTGTTCGCGTAAAGTCTGCTGACGTTCATGGCGAGGCTCTCACGGCGGTGCGTGGGTTTATCGTAAAAGAGAACTATCCCGAAGCGGTGACTTTCCGTAAAGCGGAAAAGACCAAAGAAATTGAAAAGTATATTTGCCATTGCGACGATGTTACTCTAACAGAGATTCTGAATGTGATAGGCGATCGCAAATTCATTTCGGTGGACGAGATCAAACACACCACCCGCCTAGGTATGGGAGCCTGCCGCGGCAAACGCTGCATCCGCCGTATGAAGCAGATGATGAAGAATTACAACATCTCCATAGTGGGCGAAGCTACTCCCCGCGGACCATTGTCGAACCAGATCAATTTCGGAGAAGTCTATCCCAAGCAAAAACAGGATGAAGTGATTGTTTACAACCAGGGCATAAAACCCGAGGTAGTAAAAGTGGCATCGTTGGTGGCCGGCGGAGGTATTGGCGGAAGCGCACTGTTCCGTTATCTGGCCGAAGCCAAAATGAAACCCGTAATGATCAATTATGGCAGGGGTGCTTCCTGGAGGAACATTGCCGGAGGACGTCCCGCATTCAGTCTGCCCGAAATTGCCGATATCGCTCAGCACAATCTGGATATTTTCAGAGAACTGCAGCAAAAAAAGAACATCGATTTCCATCAAACCCGCTATATCACTTTTGCTCACGACGAAGCCACCTACAAGACCTGCGAAGATTCCATGTCGTGGTCTGATGCCTATATGGTGGGTCCGAAACAGTTTACCGAGAAAATTTCTCCTTACCTGAATCCTCATCTGGACAAATATATGGGAGCTCTGGTCACGCACAATTGCTGGCAGGCCACCCCTGGCCGGGTCATCGACCTGATCCGCCGCATTGGTATTGAGAACGGAGGCTCGGTGCTGGAAGATTGCCAACTCATCAACGTAGCCAAGGAAGACGGTGTGTATAAGGTCCTGGTTCGCAATCACCAGAAGAAGTATATTGAATACCAGACCGAGGTTTTTGTGAATGCCTTGGGTCCGGAAGGTGAAAAATTTGTGAAGATGCTTGGCATACAAACCGGGCTATATCCGGTGAAGCACCAGGCTTTCATAACCCGCCGCCTGCCCATGTTGGGATTAAACAATCAGCCCCTGGACATGCTGATTGACCGCAGGAAATACAAAGGATTCGTGGCCGTATACGGTCAGCAGCTGGCGGAAACCGGACAGATCATCGGTTGTGCCTCGCCGGCTTACGATCCTCAGGAAGCCGACAAGAATCTTAAGATCAATTCGAAAGAATTCCTTGAAATAGCCACAGAGACCTTTGTCGACTGGGTACCTCAGCTTTCTTCCGTAGGATTCCAGGCCATATGGGCTGGTTACTACATAGAGCCGCGTATGATCATCGACACTGATTTGGGCCTCTTCCTCGGACTGAGGGGACAGGGATTCATGCTGGGTCAGTATCTGGCGAAGATCTACGTCGACCGTTTATGTGGCAAAAAAGCACCAGACTATTTCGACAGATTGAAGCTGGATGGCGACGGACTTCCCGAAAAAGCATTTAAATAAAGAGACTTGCAAAGTTCCTTTATATTGTAAAATATTCATGTTACTTTGAAAAAAAGTTTTAACTTTGCAAACTTTTAAAAATTGTGCTTGTTGTGAACCCCTTAAAGGATTTTGTATTACAGTTTTCCGGTCTTGACGAAGGCATTCATTCATTTGAATTTCTCGTTGACGACAAATTCTTTGAGCAATTTGAGCTTTCTGAGATCAGCGAAGGCAAGGTGAAGGTGGGTTTACAGCTTGACAAACAAACCACAATGATGGTGTTGGACTTCCACATAAAAGGCAGCATAACCTGTGTTTGCGACAGATGTCTGGAGGAATATCCTGAGAATATTTCAGGACAGGAACAACTCATTGTTAAGTTCAGTGACGATAAAAGTGAAGAGTCGGACGAGATAAAAGTAATCTCTCCTTCGGAGCACCAGATCGACCTGAGCCAGGATATTTTCGAGTTCATTACCCTGATGCTGCCTTTAAAGAAGCTGCATCCGCTTGATAAAAAAGGAAAAAGCACTTGTGATCCTGAGATCATTAAAATACTTGAGAACCTTAGTGTTCAAAATAATATTGACCCACGTTGGGACGAATTAAAAAAAATATCATTAAAAAATTAACGTCATGCCACATCCGAAAAGAAGATTTTCTACCACAAGAACAGCAAAAAGAAGAACCCATTACAAAGCAGAGCCTGTAACTTTTGCCGTTTGTTCAAATTGCGGTGCACCTGTTGTGTATCATACTGTTTGTGCTGAATGCGGTTTCTACAAAGGAAAACCTGCTATTGAAAAAGCTGAAGCAAAATCGTAAGCTTTCTTTCTGTTCAGTCTTTTTTATAGGTAAAATTTTTGCTTGATGTCGAAAATCAAAGCAGCAATTACAGGTGTCCAGGGATTTGTTCCGGATTATATATTAACCAACGAGGAACTTTCCGGGATGGTTGATACTACCGATGCATGGATTATGGAACGCATCGGTATCAAAGAAAGACATATTATCCGCGAACCGGGCAAGGGTGCTTCTTATGTCGGCGCTGCCGCAGTTAAGGGCCTTTTGGAAAAAACAAATACCCGTCCCGAAGAAATAGATCTGCTGATCTGCGCTACCGTTACCCCCGATCTTCAATTTCCCGCAACTGCCAATATCATTTCTGATAAAGTTGGCATTCGCAATGCCTTTAGTTTCGATATGAATGCCGGATGTTCCGGTTTTCTGTATGCCCTTACCACGGCTTCCAAGTTCATTGAATCGGGAACACATAAAAAAGTGATAGTGGTGGGAGCCGACAAGATGTCATCCATAGTTGATTATACGGATCGCTCTACCTGTCCTATATTTGGTGACGGTGCCGGAGCCATCATGCTGGAGCCAACTACAGAAGATATTGGAATCATTGATTCTTTCCTGCAGTCTGACGGAGTGGGTGTGGTGCATTTGCATCAGAAGGCTGGAGGATCGGTAAAACCGGCCAGCCACGAAACTGTGGATGCCCGCGAACATTTTATCTACCAGGAGGGACAAGCCGTTTTTAAATGGGCGGTTTCTAAAATGGCGGATATCTCAGTGGACATGATGAAGAAACACAACCTGACAGCAGAAAACCTCGACTGGTTGGTTCCCCATCAGGCCAACCTGCGCATTATTGATGCCACGGCTCGCAGAATGGGACTTACCAGCGAAAAGGTGATGATCAACATTGAGAAGTATGGTAACACTACCGGAGCAACCCTTCCCTTATGCCTTTGGGAATGGGAACCCAAACTAAAAAAAGGTGACAACATAATTCTGGTGGCTTTCGGAGCCGGATTTACCTGGGGTGTCACCTACCTGAAATGGGCCTATAACGGGTAGTAATAATCAAGATATTAAACAAAGGGAAGCTGTTTCTGACAAGAATCAGCTTTTTTTATTGTAATTTTAAAAGCGAAATCTATACATTTGTTTTTAATAGTCGTAGGATAATGAAGGAAAGCAAGAAGATTTTGGTAGTTTATTTTTCGCAAAGCGGTCAGCTGCGCAATATCCTTGCTTCTATTGTTTTGCCTATACGATCTGCCGGACATGAAATTGTCATAAAAGAAATCTTACCCCAACCTCCCTTTCCTTTCCCCTGGACCTCTGACGAATTCTTCGATTCCTTTCCCGAATCTTATGCCGGAATTCCCTGCAATATTGCCACTTTGAACCTTTCCGCTGAGGAAAAGTTTGATCTGGTCATGTTGGGTTATTCACCATGGTATCTGTCGCCTTCTATTCCTACTCATGCCTTTCTGCAATCGGAGGAAGGCAGAATGCTACTGAAGAACAAAAAAGTAATTACCGTTATTGGCAGTCGCAATATGTGGTTGCAGGCACAGGAAAAAGTAAAGAAATATCTGCAGGGAATAGGTTCAGAATTGGTGGGCAACATTGCCTTGAGGGACCGAAACCCCAATCTTACCAGTGTTATTACCATCATACGTTGGTTGTTAAAGGGCAAACAGGAAAAGAGTCGTTTCTTTCCCCGTGCCGGAGTTTCGGAAGAGGATATTAAAACTGCTGTGGTTTTTGGAGAGTTAATCAAGGAAGCTCTGGAAAAAGATAAGTTTGATTCGCTGCAGGATAAGCTTACTACCAAAGGAGCCACTTCGATCAGTCCAAACTATGTACTTTTCGAAAGGAATGGGTCACGCATATTTAAGATATGGGCAAAATTAATTCTGAAAATGGGCGGCAAAGGTGACAGAAAGCGCATCAGAAGGGTTCGTTTTTTCAAATGGTATCTTATCACGGTTTTGTTTTTGATCACTCCCATGGCCAATGTAATTTATGCCTTCATTAAATTGTTTAAAAAGAATAAAATAAAACAGGAAATACAATATTTCTCACAAAATAATTACTCAGGGGAAAAATAGTTTCGTACTTTTATCTACCCTACTACACGCACTAATGAAAAACGTCTACATCACTAATTTGTCTAAATTTCTTCCGAATCAGGCTATTACTAATGATAAAATGGAGCTGTATCTGGGCATGATAGGTAATAAGCCTTCGCTGGCAAAGCGTCTGGTACTGAACCGAAATAAGATACGGTCGAGATACTACGCTTTGGATACAGAGGGTAACCCTACTCATACCAATGCCGAAATGACCTTGCTGGCCGTACAGAGTCTTTGGAAGGAAGGTTTTACTTCTCATCATATGCAATTGTTAAGTTGCGGTACCACCTCACCCGATCAGCTGTTGCCTTCGCATGCCGCTATGGTTCACGGATTGCTGAATGCTAAGCCCATTGAAATTGCAGCCTTTGCAGGAGCCTGTTGCACGGGCATACAAGCCCTGAAGTATGGTTACCTGTCGGTGGCCTCTGAAAATACCGAGAATGCTGTATGCACAGGCTCGGAGCGGCTTTCTTCCTGGCTGAAATCTACAAAATATGAAGGCGAGGCCGAGAAAATTGCCCGCCTGGAAGAGAACGGTATTGTGGCTTTTGAAAAAGAATTTCTCAGATGGATGTTGTCCGACGGAGCAGGCGCTGCCTTACTGCAAAACAAGCCCGGCGATGGCCTCAGCCTGAAGATAGACTGGATAGAAGTGACTTCCTTTGCCAATAAAATGGACACCTGTATGTATGCCGGTGGAGAAAAACAGACAGACGGAAGCCTGAAAAGCTGGCATGAGTTCGAACCCCACCACTGGGTGGAGAACTCTATGATGTCGCTGCAACAGGATGTGAAACAGTTGGGATGCCATATTGTAGCACTGGGTCAGGAGTTTCTCAATGAGGTGGTTATCAAACGAAAATTGGACATTAAGCAAATTGACTATTTTCTGCCTCATCTTTCTTCTGATTTTTTCAGGGACAATATATGCCATGCATTGGTTAAGGCGGATATGGAGATACCGGAAGAGAAATGGTTCACCAACCTCAGTACCGTTGGGAATGTTGGTGCGGCATCTCCCTACCTTATGCTCGAAGAGTTATTTCATTCCGGCCGCCTCCGTAAAGGCGAAAGGATATTGATGATGATACCCGAAAGTGCCAGGTTCTCTTATTCCTATTGTCATTTAACCGTTTGCTGACCATGAAGATCAATGATGTTCCACAGGATGATGCCGGTTTCCTGAAAGAAGGAAAGGTTAGAGATGTATGTTATGCCACCGATGAAGAGGGAAAATATACCCAGATACTGAGCGTGGGATGGGATCCCAAGAATGAAGCTATGCGACAGGCATGGGATCAGGTGCATGCCAAGGCTGAAAAAGTCAGACAAAAGGTGATAGCCGGAAAGCTAAGCCCCCTTGCTTTCCACATGGAAAGATGTATGATGAGCTCCTCTTTGCTTGCGCAATATACCGGCTTCTCAAGGCTTAAAGTTTGGAAAGACAGAAGACCTAAGGCCTTTAAAAACCTTAGTGCGGAAGAAAGGGCTGCTTATGCCGAAGCACTGAATATGGATGTTGACACCCTAACCCTTATCTGATGAAAATTGACTTCACACATAAAATGGCTGCTCATTGCGAAAATGGCACTACCATGAACCTCCTCCATTTTCATGGGATTAAGCTTAGTGAGCCACTGATTTTTGGTATAGGCTCGGGGGCGTTTTTTTCCTATATGCCCTTTATTAGGGTCAACGGTATGCCGGTGATCTCCTTCAGGAACTGGCCCGGTATCATTTTCAGCCGTTCCACTTCCAAACTGGGGGTATCCATAGAAAGGGCCAAATTCTCCTCACCTGAAAAAGCCACAAGGGCACTGGATGAATTGGTGGAAAAAGGCATTCCGGTAGGTCTGCTGGTCGGAGTGTTTCATCTGCCTTATTTCCCCCCTGAATACCGCTTCCATTTCAATGCACACAATCTGGTGGTTATCGGAAAAGAGAACGGTCGTTACCTGATAAGCGACCCTGTGATGGAGAATATTGAAACCCTCTCCGAAAAAGAGCTGCAGCGTGTCAGATTTGCCAAAGGGACCTACCCTCCGAAAGGGAGAATGTATTGGGTGACGGCAAAGACAGGGGGATACGACATTGATTCTGCTATCCATAAGGGAATCAGAAGGAACTGCGACGATATGTTGCGAATCCCCGTTCCTCTTTTTGGAGTGAAAGGCATCAGATATACGGCGGGAAAACTAAGAAAATGGGACATGAAATACGGCAAAGAAAAAGCCTCCTTACTGACAGGTCATTTCATTCGTATGCTGGAAGAGATAGGAACGGGTGGGGCCGGTTTCCGTTTTATGTATGCCGCCTTTTTACAGGAAGCTTCGCAGATTCTGAACAAACCCGCATTGAATGAACTATCTTCGGAAATGACCCAAATAGGTGATAGCTGGCGTGAATTTGCTTTTCTGGGGGCCAAAAATCTTCGCAACCGTGGCATTCCTCAAACCCCTTATGCCGATCTTTCGCAAATGCTGATAAGTATTGCCGATAAAGAAGAAAAGGTATTTCGGGAACTGGACAGGGTCTTTCCGAAGAGCTAAAGCCCCCGCATCCATTCCGGTCGTAACCCTGCTTTACGGGGCTGGTCAATTGCCTGTGCCAGATTCTCGAGCATGACCTGTTTGTCGCGTCCCAGTACCCCGTTTAGAATCAAATAATTTGAGGCATGATCGCTGCGGAAAATGGTGGAGTTCAATTCGGTTTTTGCCAGAAACATTTGCATCTCCCGGAGCAGGTCAGCGATTTCCATGTCAATATATTCTCCCTGAAAACGGCTCCTGAAATGAGCTTTGCCGAAAGGAAAGCTTAACACCAATGAAGAAAGCAGTTCCGGTTGAACTATATTCACCAGCCGTGCCGTATTTTCAGCGTGTTGTTGACTATATTTCAACCCACCCAATCCGTTCAGTATCATCAGCGAGAGTTTCATTCCGGCAGCTTTGGCTTTCAGCAGTCCATCCATGGTGCTATTGAAGGTCTCGCTTTTGCTATTCATCTTCAGCACTTCGTCATCTCCCGATTCTATGCCCACATAAATGGTTTTTAGTCCGGCATTTTTCAAAGCCAGGAGTTCTTCAGAAGTTTTGGCGGTGAGATCACCGGGCAGGGCATAGGTTGAGATGCGGTTGGCTTTAGGGAAACATCTTTTTATAGCTTCCAGTATTCTCATCAGTTTACCGGCCGAAAGAACCATGGGATTGCCATCGGCCAGAAATATGCGTCGGGTATCGGGAAAGGCAGCAGCCGTAGTTTCTATCTCTTTAATAACATCCTCTTCCTTACGAACGGAGAAATGTTTTGTAGTATACATTTCGCAAAAGGCACAGCGGTTCCAACTGCAACCATAAGTGATCTGAAATATCAGTGAATCGACTTCGGCAGGGGGGCGAAACATGGGTTCGTCGTATTTTATAGGGAAGGATCTTCGGAACATCGTCATGGGTCAATTAATTGCAAAATTATGTAAATATAGGCCTCAACTGACCTGACAGGGGTTAAAATAAAACCCTCCGCCGGGACTTTCCCGTTGGAGGGTTTCTGTGCAAGTAGTTTAGAAAATTTGGTTAAAGTTACGAAAAATTACAATAAAAAAAACCTTTGTCTGGAGAAAATTATAGACAAAGGGGTAGGCCTGAAACCAAATCATTATGAAAAGAAAGAACGATAAAGTATTAACGCAATCGCTTATCTTTTTATTATGGCGTATAAAAAAAACTCCCTTCCGAAATTCAGGAAGGGAGTTTTTAAAGTTGAAATTTTAAAACAATGAAATGAACAGAACACTAAGATAACGCTGCCATAAATTTATTATTGTGTCCTGCTGAAATAATTTTTTACTTGATAACGGGGTTGTTTTCTTTCCATTCTCCGACTACCTCTTTTCCATTGGCATAGGTGAAGGTTCCCTGACCATCGAACATGCCGTTTTTCCAGTCGCCGGTATATTTGTTTTTATTGGCCATATACAAAGTTCCTTTGCCTTCTTTCAGGTTGTTTTTCCATTCTCCTTCATATTTTTCGCCGTCCTTACCTAAAAAGATTGCATAACCATTCAGTTTATTATTCTTCCAGTCGCCGGTGACAGTGGCTCCCTGGTATTTTCCGCTTCCATAGGTAAAGGTTCCTTTTCCGCTGCACTCATTGTTGAGCCATTCACCGGTGTAAATATCGCCATTGGCATAAGTGAATGTCCCTGTTCCGTTTATTTTATTGTTCGACCAGACTCCTTCGTATTTGTCGCCGTTGGCATAAAAGAAAGTGCCGCTACCCTCCAGTTTATTGTCCTTAAAATCGCCGGTATATTTGCCGCCTTTCCAGGTGCCTGCTCCATAAGTAAAGGTGCCTTTTCCGTTTAGTTTGTAGTTTTTAAACTCACCTACATACTGGTCGCCGTTGGTGTACGAATAAGTTCCTGTGCCGTCTTTGCAATTGCCATTGGTACATCCGGTCTGAGCGGATAATGAATAAAATCCTGCGGCCATTGTGAACAGGATGAACATGGTGGTTTTCAGAAAGAAGTTACTTTTCATGATTTGATTTATTTTGTGGCAAATGTAAGAAGATATTTTTTTATCATTCAGTTAAATCTGCCTGAGAACGCTTATTATTCATTTTATTTATTCGCTGAAAAGTAGTACCTTTATGAAAAGCTTAAAAACAGACATTATGAGAACATTATTTGATTACAGTGCCACTTTGATAAATGGCAGCGAGATACAGCTATCGGACTTCAAAGGAAAAAAGATATTGGTCGTAAATACCGCTTCGAAATGCGGTTTTACACCACAATATACCGACCTGGAAAAACTATACCTGGAATTTGGACCGGATAATTTCGTAATACTAGGTTTCCCGGCCAATAATTTTTTATGGCAGGAACCCAAATCCAACGAGGAAATAGCTCAATTCTGTTCACTGAACTATAACGTCACCTTTCCCATGTTTGCCAAGATATCCGTAAAGGGGAAAACCATGCACCCCATATACGATTGGCTTACCCGAAAAGATATGAATGGTGTGGCAGATACCAAGGTGAAGTGGAACTTTCAGAAGTATATGATCAACGAAGAAGGAGAATGGGTGGATGTGGCTTATTCAAAAGACAAACCCTATTGCGAAAAGATAGTCAATTGGTTGAAATCATAAGAGTACAAAAGGCAGACCCATAAGGTCTGCCTTTTTTTTAAAGAGATAAATCCAATTAGCGTGCAACCACAAATTTGCTGGTTGAGGTGCCTTTATCAGTAGATACTACTACGAAATAATATCCGTCCTGGTAATTAGAAGTGTTAAGTGTGGTAGCAATAAAGTCAACATTTTCCGTGTAAACCAGCTGACCTGAAACCGAGAATACCTTTAGGGTACGTATGGGTTCATTGTTGTTTGAAACAACACTGATCAGATCGGTAGCCGGATTGGGGAAAACAGAGACAGATTGGGTGGTGGAGGTTACATTATCCAATCCCACATAAACAGGATCAATATCTTTAATCCCCAAACCTACGATCTGTGTGGCAGCTACAGGAAAAGTTCCAATCAGCGTGGCCAGTCCTGTGGTTGTATTAATGGTATAAAGTCCATCGAACAAACCGTCTCCACTGTTGGAGGCTGCATAATAAAGTCCACCGTTGGGGGCAAACTCCATATCCTGAAAATTAGAAGAACAAGCTCCGCCCAGATCGGTTCCGATAAGGGTCATCACTGCTGTAGTCTTGTTAATTGACCATAGCCTGCCAGTAAGAGACTGCCGGTGTTCTATCGCATACAGTTGTCCCGCAGCATTGCAGGCCAGATCGAAAAAGGTTCCTGCGGTGGCACTGGCGGCTACTAAAGTGGCAGCACCTGTGGTTTGGTTGATAGTGTATAAGGAAAAAACAAACCCCGGATAGGTGCCGGTTATATAACCTGCATAAAGGGTAGAGGTGGTTTTGTCGTAAGTTAGGCCGGGGAGAAAATAAGTTCCTACCGCAGGAACGCCGGTGGGTCCTATCAAAGTAGGAACACCTGTCAGGGTATCCATGGAGACGAGATTAAAGTCGGCACCCAGCACATACCATTTGTACACACCTGGCGAAACAGCAATGTAAGAGCCTCCTCTGGAATACCAGGCAGTAATAGACCCCATATCCGAAAATCCTGCGTCGGGAGCTTCTAGATAGAATTTGGAAGGTTGGGTGTTGTTCTTAAAACAGAAAGCACTGGTTAGGGAAGCGAATACACCTAGATTCTTTTGCAATGAATCGTTCGCAGCATTGGCGTCACCGGTCAAAAAGGTATGCGTTGTTGCAGAATAGCTGCCAACAGTAGCGGTCCATGCTGGGAAAGTAACCTGAGTGGTTGCGCCAGCAGCTAGTGGTGTAGTGATCATTACATTTTGGCTATAAGCAGGAACAGAATTAATGTTCATGTGTACATTAAAGTTGTTCTGAGATGTGCTACCGAAATTCTTTATGGTAGCTTTAGGAATGATACTTCCGGCAACATAGGCACCTATCATATCGACAGAGAATACGCCCACATCCGAAGCCACGGACTGAGAAATAATGCAGTTGCCTGTTCCGGTATGAGGTGTACCACCGTAACCATCACCATAAACCGTGTAAGTGGCCGTCTGAGACCCCGAAACTCCTGCGCCAATAGTTACATTAACGTTAAAACTGTAAGTTCCGGGCGTAAGCGCGCCGCAACCGCTTGGAGCGGTAATATTTCCCCAGGTAATGGTTTGACCTGTTGGAGCATTGGCCGTTATGGTAATACCTGTGCATCCGTTTTCGGTGGCCAGAGGACTGCTGGTGCCTGTGAGAATAGGAGTTATACCTGTAGGAAAGGTCATGGAAAAACCATCCATGTATTCCTGGTCAGGACTGGCAAAAACAACAGTAAAATTAAGATTCATAGTGGTCCCCGGAGCATAATTGTTCGTGGAGGTTACTGAGGAAGATGTGATTGCTTTCAGTATGGGATTGCCCGACATTCTGCTTTCAGGAAGTCTGTGAGAAGAAGATCCGATCTGTGCACTGAGTATCAGGGGAAAAACTAATCCCAATAAGAGTGTAATTGTTTTGATTGTAAACAGTTTTTTCATGGTTTTTGTGTTAAATAAATAAATAGAAATGAACTTTCAAAAGTAATGAATTCGCTTTAAAAAAAGCAAGAAAAATATAAGTAAAGTAATTTCTTTAACACATTGGTCTAAACCAATTTTAAAAATCATAGAGTAAGTAAAGAGGGGAGTCTGCCCGAAATATAAAAAAAGGCTTCCCTGCAAAGGAAGCCTTTCATAGAAGTCCTTTTATAAGATCAAAGTTTTATTACTTTTCCGCTGAACAATTGTTCGCCATCGGTGAGGGTGTAAATATAAACTCCTGTTGGAAGCGAAATGCGGTGACTGTTCAGGTGGTTATTTTCAAGGCTGAAACTTCCCATTTCCTTTCCTTCTATAGAATATATTTTCAGCACAGAAGCCTTTAGGGTGGCGTTTTGCAAATCGGCCATTAGGTCGTTGCCTGAGAAGTAAATGTTGCAGTTAGAGTTGTTAACCGATTGAATTCCGGTTACGTCGCTGATCAGAATGTTGGTACCATTGTCAGCAGCGGTAAGAGCATAGTTGGACGAAACCACGCGCACTCGGTAGCCGCTTCCGGTAGGAGTTCCTGCGGGTATGGTGCCGTTTATGCTTCCCGTGGTAGTGGTAATAGCTGTGCCTAAAACAACCGGTGACGCAAATGAGCCGCTGGCATCAGATAATTGAGCCGTTACTACATTGCCTGTATACATGGTTCCTGTAAGAGTAAAGGGAACATCAATAGGCGAACTTGTAGTAGAGGACACTATATAAGCCAGGGGGCTGATGGTTCCAGTGGTCAGGGTGGGGTTGTAAATAAGCTCTATATCGTCAACATACAAACTGTCGCCGGCTGTGCCACTACCCGGAATAGCGCAGGTGGTAAATGAAACAAGAATATAGTTAGGGCTGGTTGCCGGTCCATAAATGAAGGGAATACTTTTTCTTACCCAGACATTGCCTGTGGTTGTAAAATTTAAAGTTGCACTTGCAACAATATGGGAGAGAGAACCTGCATCAGCAGGATCGCGCAAATCATAAGTGTCATGAATCACAGCGTGAATTCTGGGCTGATTGCTGGAGTTTGATATCTTTGATCTTACCCATACAACCAATGAATCAGGATGTCCATTCAGGGCTTCACTATAGGCAGTATTTGCAGTATGAGCAATATTATAATTATTCGAATTGGCGGGTGTAGTGCTTCCCATGTTGATTTGTCCGGTGGTCAGGTTACCGTTGGCAATATTGCTTAAAATAGAATTTGCCCAGATTACTGCACTAAAATTCCCTGTGGTACCGGGTCTTTTTTGTGTCGATTTGTTCAATTGTGTTCCACCAAAACTCGCCCAGGTTCCTGATGCTGATTTAAAAGAATTCCATTCAAGAGGTTCAGCAATCTCGTTGGTGGTGAGTTCCCAATTTTCGAATCCTGAATTATTTACCTGCGGGGTTTGGGCAGTGGTTCGGCCTGCAAAAAGAGACAAACACAGTGTTGTCAACAGAAGTGAGCGTAGTTTCATTTTTAGTTTTTTAAAATTAAGCGGCAAAAGTAGAGTTTTTTTTCGAAACAGGGGTTATTATCAGACTCCAATTCTGAAATGAGAGGTTCTAAATCGTTCCGTTGTTATTTTGGATTGGCGGTCGCCCTTCCGCGGAAGGTTATCACGAATCGCACTCAATCCTAAATATCCGCGTCAATCCCAATCTTTCTCCCCTCATCAAAAATAAACGGACAATACGTGCCAAACATTTGGAAAAGTCAGAAATCCTTCTACAGAATTGCTCCAATACTTGAGTTAGACTCCTGCCTTAGCTATACCTGCGGTCAGGCGTGGCTAACTATCAGCGAAAATCATAAAAAATAATCATAAACATCCGCATCAATCAGCGCTAATCAGCGTCTTCCTTCTTATAACCCCCTCCAAAAAAAACGGACCAACCGTGAACATTATTTGGAAATGTCAGAAATCCATTTCCCGAGATATTCCAGCACCTCGGGGGCGAAGGTCTCTTCTATGTCCACATATTCCGATGGCGAGCCCGTGGTGGCATGCTGAAACAAATGGTTGAGTCCCTCAAATTCCTTGATGGTGAAATGCTTATTACCAGCTTTGGCCAGGTATTTCTTTATGGCTTCCAGATCCTGTTGGGGAGGCACCTGCAGGTCCTTGCTGCCGTTCACGGCCAGCACGGGGCACTTCACCTTTACCAGATATTTGGCAGGATCGCTCTGCAGAAAATAACGGAACCAGGGGGTGAGTATCTGATAGACCGACTGCACCAGTATTTTTTTATCCAAACCGTATTTCTTTATGGTTGCGGGGTCCACGGTTTTCCAGTATTCCTCTATCAGCACCCGCATCTTATCCGCAGCTTTCTTGTCATCTTTTTCTTTTATGGCAATGGCATACATCTTCTTGTTGAGGGCGGTATTGGCATCTATTTCCGATTGTGGAGTAGAGTCGGCTTTTTGTATCAGATCCGATTGCAGCAGCAGTATATCCTGACCTTTCAGTCCGGGGCCGGCCAGCATCACCACAAAAGCTACCTTTGGATTACGTGCAGCCACCATGGGCGCAATCATACCTCCTTCGCTGTGACCCATAATGCCTATCTTAGTGGCATCAATACGGGCATCGTTCTGCAGGAAGGTGAAGGCTGCTTCTGCATCCTGAGCAAAATCGAGGGTGGTTGAAGTGGAAAATACTCCTTTGGAGGCACCCACACCGCGATCGTCGTAGCGCAACACGGCAATGCCCTGGCGGGTAAGGTAATCGGCAATGACCAGGAAGGGTTTGTGACCCAGCAGTTCTTCGTTGCGGTTTTGAGGGCCCGAACCGCTCACCAGCACCACGGCAGGGAACTTCTTATCGCCCCGGGGCAGGGTAAGTGTGCCGGCAAAGGTGATACCGCTTTTGGTGTCCGTAAAGCTTACTTCTTCCTCCTCATAGGGATAAGGTTTTTGTGGATCCTGAGGACGGTTCAACTGAGGGAGATGCTCCACCCGGGCCATGTTGAGCACAAATTTGCGTCCCTGTATCCAATAACCTTTCAGGGTGTCGCCTGAGGCATTGAGCCTGCCTTTTACACTGGCCGGAAAGTCTTTGCATTTTACTAGCAAGGTGTCGTTATTGACAGTAGTTTTTTCCACTTCTATCCGCATTATGCCCTGGTCGGGACTCATGAGGTATGATAGAAGCACCCCCGCCGAATCGCTTACCGACAATCCTATGCACAGCTTCTGCCCCTGCACCTGCAGGGTTCCCAGCCATTGGCCTGTATGGACGTCAGGGTTTTGCGACAAAAGGATAAGGGAGAAAAGGGAGAACAATGAGGAGAACCATATCTTTTTCATGGGGGTAAATGTTTTTTGGAAGAACAAATTTAAATCAAATTTAGGCGAAAAACAGAGAACGTCTGTCTTGTTTAAATTTTATAATGACCAGAGATGTATCCTTCTCCATTTTGCGGACACTGAAAAATATGTTTATAGTATAGAGGGGGCGCGACTTGGAAAGAAGACGCAGATACCTTATGATAAATATGATTTACGCAGATGATCTTTTATGATGGGAGGGCTATGATGGAAAAGTTCGGAGAATCATACAACATTTCTCCTTCCGTCATACAGAGCCGACTATCCTGATTACTGCATTATTTAAGAAAAAATCCATGTCAGCCGTGTCCCCGCCAGCCGTCGGGCAGGGAAGTGTAACGGAATAAGAATATCTAACGTCTGCGAATCATACAACTTTTCCCAAAAATTGTGTAAGACTTTTAGTGAGAAACCATCTCACCTTTGTATCTGCCAAAATGGGGCATTCGTTAGCCCGCATTTTCAAGAGACAGTAAATAATTTTAAAAGGAAATACCTTATGGATACCAACGGAAAAGATCTGCCCAATATAGGCGGACAAGACGTACCCCGACAAGACTGGCAGGACCACCTGACCGGACACCACCTGCGCAAAGGAGCCTGGAGGCGCATACATCATTCATGGATCTTTTGGGTTTTTCTGGTGCTGATGCTGGGAGCAATTTTGTATTATATCTCCAGCGTCGACTTTGCCTTTGCGCCCCGCCCGCAAACGGAAACACCGGAACAGAACAGGACTACTCCCTAGTTTAGAAAGGGGTTTCCCCATAAAAAACAAAGGCTTCATTTATAATGAAGCCTTTGCAAGAAATAAGTACCTTAGAAGTCTACCAGAAACTCTTATAGGTTACATTTTGCGGCTGTCCGTTGCCCCAGGCAACACCTACATCGCGGTAAGCCTTGATCATATCTCTTTCGAGGCCAATTTCCTGATCGTATTTAAAATCCCATTCGCGTTTGTCAACTTCCTTAATGCGTTTGGCAATTTTATCTGACAGTGCTTTTGATTCAGCAAAACAGGATGATTTAGGATCGATGGAAGCTAAAATAGTTCCTGCCGATTGGGCTCCATCCCAACTTTGATTCGCATTCCAGGCATTGGTAGCTTCCAGCAGTTTGGTCTTGCATTCGAAATCTATCTTCTGTTGGAAAATAGAAGGCAATACCACCATACATTTGTTCCAGCAATCGCTGCAGGCATCAGGAATAGAACTAAGTTTCCAGATAGCTTCATCAAATTTATTCATACCGGCCAGTGATTTGGCATCTTTAATGATGAAATCGCACTGAGCGTTGTAATATTCAATGATCTTGGTCTTACCTTTTTCAATAAATGTCTGATAAGCCGGGTCGCTGGTCTTAATGCTTTTTAGAGCGGCATTATAGGCCTTGGTTTCATTCTCGCCCACACCTTTCACAGTAATCGTTGTGCTGGCAAAACTTTTTCCTTCAAATCCGTCGCCAATATAAAGGGTAACGTCTAAGGTGTAAGCCTGCATGGGAGGCGCAGTAGCTGTGATGTCCTTGGTTTGAACGGTAACATTGGCCGACATGATGAACCTGCTATTCATTAAATTGCTGCTCATACCATTGGCAGTGATGATCTGTGTGAGTTTGTTCTCCAGATTTTTTCTGGATGCATCGGGCATATTCTCTATTTGCTGGGGTACCCAGGCAGCAATGGCAAGGCGACCTTTGTCAGTCATTTTTCCATCGGTCTGAGCCTGGGCCAAACTTATGCTAAGCACTAAGATCAGCCCTAAAACGAAGTAGTATCTTTTCATTTTTCTTGATTTTTAGATTAATTATTTATCTCCTAAAATAATGGTGGCTTGTCCCAAGCCTTTCATCATGAGCTTGTTCACAATGCTATAAGGTGGGTTTTTCAGGTAAGTTTGCAAATCTTTGCAGAAACCGCGGGCGTCAATAGCTTTGCCTGTGGCATCGTAAAGAGGTATGCGAACCTGTTCGAAATACATCATATTATCAGTAGCATCGGTGGTGCTGAAACGACCTTTCACTGTATTTTTCGAAAGCCAGTCTTCTATCTGTGCTCCCAGTTCTTTACCCTCATATTCGGTTTCCAGATCGTTTTCCCAACTGTCGAATTTCTTGATCTTGATGGTAATTTCGCGTCCGTTGGCAAACATATCGTCGAAATGAGCCTGAAGAGAATTGTTGAAATTATCCAGATGTGCCAAAACGGCTTCTTCTAAAAGAACCGGCAATTCAGCAGAAAACGAAGGAGCACCGGTACCGGCTGCCGTAGCAATTTGTTTGTCGGTATAGGAGTCCAGTCCCTGCAGGTTGAAGGTCACCGATTTCTTAGGACCGGTAGTGTTGACGGTCCAGGTGAGTTGCATGATGATGTCGGCCTTGGCGGTTTTCTTCAGTTTATCCACCGGGCTTTCGGCAACGCTGGCTCCACCCTTGCTGGTGAGCATAGCATCTTCGGCATTCTCGCTGGCCAGACTTTTCAGTATTGATTCAGCGTTCTTGAGGGGGAAGCCTCTGTCGGCCATCAATCCGTTGATCTTGCTGATAACGAGCAGCAGATCGGCACTTTCCTGAAAAGCTTTTTTATAATCAGCCACCTTAACCTTGGTTCCCTGATTGTCATACTCAATCATGAAACCATTGGTGTTGCACCAAACATCGCTGGGCAATATCATAATGGTGGGCTTTTTTGCCTGTGAAAAGGCCGAAGTGGTATACAGCAGTACAAAAAATGCTGCAAAAAATGTGGTTAAAAGTTTTTTCATTTTATTTTTAGTTTTTAATTTTACGATAATTATTTAAGAATGCCATCGGCTTTCATCCTGGCAACCAACTCGGCACGAAGTACCCTGACCACTATGGCATAGGCTTCCTGCGAACCGGCCTGCTTGCGTTCTTTGATTACCTCGATATGATATTTCGAACCGTCTTTTTCCGATACAAACTCTTTGTACGTGCCTCCATCGGCGAAAAACTTATTGAAATAATCTTCGTGTCTTTCCTGGGCATTTACTTCAAAAATAACCGGTTTAATGTTGCATTCGCTTTTACCACTGCTGATTCCAACGAATAGAACATCGCGTACGGCATTCTTATAGGCCTGCTCAATGGCATCGGCTCGGTTGCGGCCGTTGCCCCAGGCTTTGAGGGTTTGCGATCCGTCGAGCTCCACACCCAGACATTCGGTCTTGTAAGTGTAATTGGCCGACATGTGCTGCTGTGGCGTGGTGCAGCCCTGAATGATGATCAGGGCAATGGCCAATACAGAGAATAATAAAATCCTGTTTTTCATAATGCTGAATGTTTAGGATCAGAATCCGCTATTTAAACCTTTGATGATACCGGCTGCTTCCAGGTCTTTGCGAAGCTCGTCTTTATAAACAGACACTACCACTCCTATTTTGTATTCTTTTCCTATCTTCAGTCGGTCTTCGGCGGCTACGGAACCATCGCCCGAAACACTGACGAACTTCATATACTTGCCTCCATCAGCAAAAAAATCCTTGAAGAATTCAGCTTTTTCCTGCTCCAGAGCAGGGCTTCCTGCCAATGGTTTCTGGGTGCATCCGGCACCTTTTCCGGTGAATCCCTTGAAAACTACACCATGAACGGCATTTTTCTTTGCCTGATTGATAGCCACATCGGGCTTTTTGGAATAAGACCAAACCTTTACCAGGTAAGATCCGGTGGCTCCTGTAGAAACACATTCTATCTCATAGCGCCATTCTTCGGTTTCCTTATCTGCTTTTTTGCCTGCCTGTGCTTTTACACCTATCGAAAAGCTCAAAAGCATTATTACCAATAAATACGATTTCTTAAAGTTTGTTTTCATGTTACGTTTTTTTAAAGTGAATAAAAAAGACCCGCCGGCTTATAGCATCCTATAAGTCCGGCGAGTCCTGAGAATTTATTTTACCTGCCTGATCAGCATTCCGGGAAAGAATTTCGAACCGCCTTTGAAGGTGGTACGATCAATGGTTTGCACCACAGGAGTTCCGTCGGGATTGAGTTCTTCGCCTGCATTGTAGCGATTGTCCCAAATTTGTTTTTCGTCAACCGAGATGGTTCCCTTGCTTACATATTTGGTAAGACCGGTTTTGGGATCCTGGGTCTGCTCCAGTACTTCAAATTTATCGCCGCCTTCGAGGCCTTCTTTCATACCAATCTTTGCGGTGATGGGGTTGCCAGAGAATAGCGGGGTTTTGGTTTTGAACACATCATATTTCTTCTGCAGTTTCGAGTAAACAGCATCAATAGCTCGTATGGTGGCGATTTCGATGATCTTCTCTTCTGTTCTTTTTTCTTTCAGCGACATCATTACCAGACCGGTAGCGGTTTCGTCGCCAATGAATTCGAGTTTGAAAATGTTTGAGTTGTCGAAAGCTTCTTTTTTCTTAGCATCAGGATGAGTTTTGTCCATCCAGAGATCGTTATAGAAAACAGCTTCGATAGAATCGTTCCAAACCAGTTTGTAGAGGAAAGAGGTGGTCCATACCGAATATCCTTCTTTGGCTTTTTCGTAAGCTAAATCAGCAGCTTTTATGGCAGAGGTTTGCAGTGCGGGTACCGACAATTTGTTGGCAGCTATTTTGGCAGCATCGCGAACAATGCGGGCAGCGATTTCGTTAGGAACAAAGTTGAACTTGGATACGATCAAAAAAGTGTTGCCAATAAGTTCGACACCGGCATCGGCCAATGAAGCGGTACCGCGGGCAGCACCTTTGGCAATATTGGCTTCCATTTCCGAAGCATTGTAGAACCCTCTTTCCTGAATAAGGCTCATATCAAAGGTTCCGTCGGCCTGACGGTTGAACCATTTTGCCACCATTTGGTTGGCGACCTTGTTTTGGTTCATGTATTTCTGAATCTTCAGCGAAAGTTCGCGGGCCGCGGTGTCAATTGTGATATCAGCAGCGCCTGTAGCAAATTTGCCGGCTTTGGATTGTGGTTTGAAGATGGTAGCTTTTTCTTCTGCGGTCAGCGGATACTGTGCAGGATCGAATGATTTTGCCCCTAAAACGTGGTTGTTGTATTTTTCAGGGAAAGGTGCATTGTTGAAAGCTTTCACCACAACTTCTTTGTTGGGGAATTTTGCTGTTTCGACGATCATGGTATGCAGCGAACTTCTGCGATACTTAACATCGGTTGATGTTTGCGCCTTAGTGTTGGTCGCGAAAGCGGCCACGGCAAGGACAACTAGAAATAAAATTTTTTTCATTCGTTTGTGTGTTTTTTTTTTAATCAATTAAACCCGGCAAAGGTTCCGTTTTTTAAAGTGATTTCTGGACTCCACTGTATCTTAAAATGCCTAACGGCCGAAGCCGGAGGGCAGAGTAGTTGGTTGTGAGTGGCCGAAAACGATACAAAGTATCGGCATCCCTTACTGAAAACTCAAAAGGGAGGTTTCACGCGCTTTTCTAACAAATTACATCTGATCATTCACCCTTTTTGGAAGGTTTTGAGGAATAATTTTGACAAATATAGCAGAATTTTTTTACAATTCAAATAATACAGAAAGTATAGTTATAAACAATGTAAAGGGTCTTTGGGAGTTGTGAAGGGTGAATAGTTAGAAAATACGCACATGGTAGAAGAGGAGACGCTTCCGCCAATGGGCGGACAAGGATAACCGCGGATGGGTATGATTTATTTTTATGATGTTGTTCATTTGGCTTCGCCGAGCTCCCTTCGGTCGGTTCTTTTGCTTGTCCAAAAGAAACGAACCAAAGAAAAGGACAGTCCTAACGAATGCTAATTTAAATTCTTTCTCCTTGATGAGAAAGAACCAAAGAATCAAGACTGCCTGAATTTTCTTTATTTTCTACGTTTGAAAAATCCCCGAAAACAAACTCCTCGTCCGTCAGAAAAATGACGGACTCGTCAAACAGCGTTTTCTTAGCTATACCCAGCGCCATTTTTCTGCACTTGAAAATTACAAGAAAATTCAGAAGGTCAGTCTGGATGGTTCTGTGGTCTGAAGACCATGTTTCTGCGAAACACTTCGGTTTTGGTATGGCAGGACGTTACATTGAATTCAGGATATAGGGGCAGACAGGGATTATGAAAGACATGATTTGTGATGGTGTTGAGACAGCCCCGGAGGGGCGGCATTTTGGCAGGTTGATTCGGGACACCATGAATCAAAAGCTCGAGAGGGGCGACATTAAAGAGGGAGAGGAAAAATGTGAGTGAGGAGAAGAGAAGACGCGGATTCATTATGACAAATATGATTGCCGCTGATTTTATGATATTCGCGGAGGATTGGGGAAAGATGATGCGGAACAGGACGACGCCGTAGCAAGAGTTTGAGGTTCCTATCCCTTGTAGCTGTTAGAATCAAAAAGAAAATAGCCACAGATTACCTCTCCGATTGCCCCATAGGTCCATAGGACTCCAATGGAGGGTCCCTTCGGGACGCCTCCCTAATTTAGTGCGACTATGTGAATTTCAGTTATTATGGGAAAGCTAGTTTATTTTTTCAATGCCGGAAAGAGTTACTTTTCCCCCTTCTATCATAAACGGAACTCTAATTCTGTCAATGTTTTCGGCTATCCATGTGTCTTTTAGCCTCCAATCCCTAAAAGTGTCGTTGCTGACGATGTATGCTTTATCTTCTTTGGCTTTTTTTATAAAGAATTCATCAGCTTCGGTCAAATTGGGAGCTTCGTGGAAAATAATCTGTTTTTCGCTTATCATTTTTGACAGTATAGGCAGATCTGCCGTTCTTCTTTTCAGACCCGGGTCGGCAATAACACTGATCTCTTCAAAATTTCTTTTGAGAAGTTCATCCACAACAATCTTGATATTGCTGCAATGAGGCTTGTCATCTGCATTGGGATTATCTTTTTTTCGATTGTTTGCAAACGCAACATTATTGCCGTCGATATAGATCTTTTGATGTGAAATCTTCCATATCTCAAAATACTCACCATCAGAATCAAAAATACCCACTGATTTGACAAGACTTTCCTTTGATACAAACAATTTTATATCCTCTTCTGATTTTAGTTTTTTGGCGTACCATTCGGGAAAATCGCGGGTGCCGTCATCTTTTGTCGCGAACTTGATCTCTTCTTCTTTTTGATTTAAGAGTTCGAATAGTTTTTTCAACGAAAGTTTTTTGCCATTATCGCAGTTCTTTAGTGCCAAAACAAGAGCAACCTGATCGTAAGAATAAATTCCCTTTGAATAGTTTCTGAGATTATTGTAATAATTATACTCAAATTTGTTCTGAATTTTCAGGTGCTTGGCTTCCTGGTATTCTTTGATCTGGTCGAATCCCATTTTAATGGCATCCACATAATCTGATCCATAGGTAAATCCTTTCTTTTTGGCATCCTCATAGGTAATCATATCAGTAAATCCCTGAAAAAAGGCTTTGTCAAAATCGCCATAATCTTTAAATCCCTTTGAGGTGGCATATTCAGAAAGCTTGATAGGGGTGTCGTATTCTTCCACATGGAAATTTTGGGGCATCAACCCTCTTTTTGTGATGCATTTCTCTTTGAATTTTTCGAATGCATCTATAAATCCGAGTTTCTGTGCTTTTACAAACAAGGGTTTGTCAACTACTCCCGATTTTTTACATTCCAGGTACTCTTTATAGGAATAAATATTCGTTTTTATGGCGTCGTAATACATTTCGGCATCAGGAAAATCGCGGGTTACTGCCTCTTCATAATCTTCAAGGGTTTTATAACCGGCACTGTCGAGCCGATACATGATTTGAGAAGACAGTATGAGGAATTCCAAACCTGATTTTCCCTCAGTACAGGGTTTTTCGATACAATTTTGACCTGAAACGGCTGTATCAACTTAATAAAGCTCCTGATATTCTTAACCCTTAACGATTTGAAATCGGGGTTGTCTTCAATATCAATATAATCATATTTTGCCAGTGATGTCATATTGCAATGGTTTTAGCAGAAATTATTCGTTAAAATTAGAACTTTTATTTTTATTTAATAACTCAAAATAACAAAAAATGTTGCTCGTATGTAAATCAATGTTACGACTAATGCGTTGTTTTATTTCATTGGCCATATAGGGTTCTATAATTCCAAGTTTTTCGTAATAATTCACCATATTGTCGTTCGAAGTAATCCCCAGACAGAATTTCATTGCCAAACCTTCAGGAAACATATTTTTCATCTTGCACAAATAGAGGCTTTCATCAATGTTGTTTTTGACATTCCCGATATAAGGATGTATTTCGTCCATGCACAATTGGGTAATACGGGACAGGTTATCTCTGTCATAAACAACATCCGTTAAAAGGTCGCTTAGTCCGATCAATTGCTCTTTGAGGGGTTCCAGATGAGGCTGCAATTGTTCCCGGGTATATTTCATCTGCTCGTATGTAATATCAGCAAAAGGAGGCATATCCCACAAGGGGATTTTTATGAAATCGTAATTCTCGTCATGCACCTCGTCAAGCAGGGTATGGCTGAAAATCTTCTCAACATAAAAATCAAATAATAATAAATATTCCCGCTCGATTATGCCTGTTGAGATCTTTGCAATAAAATCATCCTCATGGCTGTTGTTAGATGACAATTCCTTAAAATCGACATTCCATATCTCATCAGCAATAAAAGGTTCCATTTGAAGCAATCCCACACCTGAAAGCATTTCGGAATGAAAATCCCTTATATCATCCTTAAAAGCACGAAGCATCTTTTTAAAATCCATCATTAAAACAAGTTCTTGTTTTGTTTTGTGCTTTTTTTTCCTGATCTTCTTCACTGTGGGAATAAATGCTTCAAATTCTGTCATCTGGCTTGCCATCTCTTCATCCTTTCTTTGATATAGAATTTGCTTATAAACACTAATGGTCATACTTTCATTAAATTCTTCTACTGACCTATACAACATCATAAACTCGGACCAGGGAGAACAATAGCTGACCGTGTCGGCCAGTATAAGCAGGGGATGCAGATACCATGTCTCCGTTACTGGAACCAGCTTTGAATCTATTTTATTATACAGCATTACGTCCATCTGTCAGGTTTTTTTTTGAAGCGTTTGACCGTATTATTATTTTACAAGGATATAAGAAAACATAAAGGTTGAGTTCACATTTATTTGTCGCCCCAGTTGATGAATGATTTGTGATACGACATAAGGCTGAACTATTTCGGTCTTTTCGAAATAGCGTACGATATTTTCAACCGAAGTGATGCCTAAGCAAAAGGTAAAAAAGTTATTGCCGGCGGTTACGTTTTTTAAACGGCTTAGGTAAATGCTTTCGTCCAGGGCTTGCTGGATAGGTTGACGGTGACTTTGTAGTTTTTCGCAGCACAACTGTTTGATATCCGCTTGGTTTTCCGGTGTATATTGCATCTGCAACAATTGCCCGGTCAGTTGTTTCAGATTATCATTAAACCCGGCGAGAACCGGCTTCATCAGATCGCGGGTGTATTTTAACTGAGGATAGGTGACATCGGTGAACATGGGAAAACCCCAAAGTGGTATTTTTATAAAATCACAGCTATGGTTTTTTTGAACATCATAATCCTCACAGGTGAAAAACTCCTCCACAACGTCATCGAACAACAGAATATATTCCTGTTCGGACATGGTTTTGGTAAGTTCGGGAATGTAGGGGTCCTCCTCTGTTTCAACCGCGGTAAATAATGGAAAATCCATGTCCCATATTTTCTCCTTAATAAAAGGGACAAGCTCCATCAGTTTGAGATGTTTCAGCCTGTCATCAAGATAAGTGGAAAATGTTTTTCTCATAACATTAATCATCGAACGGTATTTACCCAGAGCGATCAGGTCTAGTTTATCCTTGTGTTTCCGATGTGCAATTTTTCTGTTATCTATCATCAACCTTTCAATCCGCTCCAATTGTTCAATCCACTCAGCATTGGACTGAAAATAAAACTTCATGGCTTTAACAATAACTTCATCATTATAAACTTCGTGGCAAATAAATGCAATAAATTCCATCGACATGCACGATTTGACCAATATCCTTTCGGCCAGCAGCGAGGTGATGTACATGCTGTAAACTTCGTTTTGGAAGTCAATCTTCGAAGGCAATTTGTTATAATGTGCTATGTCCATAAACGTGTAATTTACTTTGGAAATAACGAGATTTTAAGACCTTTCTTATGCTATCCGCAACATTTTCTGAAAAAAACTTTTTCAGACCATGGTTTTACCCTTATCTAAATTGGGTATGAAATTACAAAAAAAATAATTTGTTGCGATTAATGATAAGATTTTTATCATAAAATGATAAATGAAGAGAAGAGGAGACGCGGATCCATTATGAAAAATATGATCCGCCGCGGCAGACCGCAGATTTTATGATTTGCGCGGATGATTTGTAAAATTCACGGTCAGGCAGAGCCGGATGTCATGACAAATACTTTGTTTATGCAAACTCTTAGACATCCGTGTCGAAGACGACCGCGTATGAATTCTTTCTACCCTGCAAGTCGCACTTCGACACTTCGTTCTGAAAAGATTACTACAATTATGATGCCTTCTGGAACGAAGGCTCTGTGTGACTTGCAAACCTAGAGACAGGCCGAGGCTCCTACTTCGTCCTAATGGAAAATGAATTATTATTCAGGGTGCTTCTCATGAACATATATAAACACCCTCGTCGACTCAGGGGCAATATATCGGCTGAGCTGTTGTTTAATTTCGCTGCCAACATAGGGCAAAATAATATCCCAATATTCCAGTGTGTCTAAAATGAATTGAACCGATGTTATACCCAGAGAAATTTCCAGTCCTGTGTTTCCCGGGTTTTTGTTCTTTTGCTGACAGAGATACAAGCTTTCATTGATTTTTTGCTGAATAGTTTCAAACTGCGGCATCAGTTTTTCGCTGCATAACTCTTTTATCCTGGGTAAGTTTTCGACGGTAAATGGTGTTTTAAGAAACTCTTCGAATAGTTCTTTCAGGCAATTGTTCAATGGCATAAGCACCGGCGCTAAATCGTCGCGGGTAAATTTTAATTGAGAATAATTCATTTCATTTACCAGAGGGAAACTGCAAAAGGGAATTTTGATAAAATCACAATCATCCTCTTTGAGATCACCCATTTCATGATAATAATTATCCTCTATTAAGTCCGTTAAGCCTATTATTTCATCCTGCCTGATCAAAGTATCGACAAGGGGTTTTATAAAAACATCTTCCTTATTCTGGTCGGAACCATCTTTCAGCGGATACGACACCAAACCGCCCTCCTTGCGAAACAGCAATACTTCATGCAGATATAAATCGTCTTCAATGAGATCCCGATAATTGTTTAGTTCTTTTTTAAAATTACTGATGTCTTTTTTAAAATTAATATATTGGGCCATCATAGCCCTGTCTTTGTGTTTGGTGTGTATCAGTTTTTTTATGTAAGGCGTGATAGATTCGTAATAATCTATGGCCTGTTTAAAGCTCTCATCGTATTGAAATACGACTTTAAACCAGTCAATCACATCCTCATTCGACAATTCGGACGGCTCAATAAACATATAATTGATGCGAGGGTCGTCTGAGATTAAGGTAAAAACATCTGACAGCAATACTCCTGCCATAACAAGATCGCTTTCAAAATAATCGTCGCCATAGGTATAATCCTCTTCCGAACATCTTTTATCAAATAAACTTATTTTCATAAGGCAGCCCTGTTTTTTATTTTACCATGATACTTTTCGATAATCTATAACCTATTTCTGACCGATTCTCCCATTCAAAAATACTTTTTTTTTGAAAACTTTATTGTAAAAAAAGTGAAGGCTTCACTATCATTTGAGAACACAAAGAATTAAGAGGAGACGCAGATTAACGCGGATGGGTATGATTTATTTTTATGATGTTGTTCATTTGGCTTCGCCGAGCTCCCTTCGGT
>CAZRFL010000007.1:0-81825 GCA_964599365.1 uncultured Bacteroidales bacterium | reverse complement strand
GCGCAAGCCTATATTCCTTTAAAACCTGTTTACACAATCTGCTTTACTCTACCTATTCATGTCTTCCCTCACTATGCATACTATCAATAATTTGAGGCGCATAAATGTCCACTACCCTAAAACAATTCACACATCTAATAAAACAGAAAGTAACCTTTCTAAAACACAGGTTGACTAATTCAATACATCCTGTAAATATTCTAAAACAGATCGTAACTATCAATAAACAGACTGCAACCTTCTAAAAACACCTTGTCACATTTCAGAAACACCTTGGCACTTGGTTTCAACATCTTGTAACTATCCATAAACAGACTGTCACTATCTAAAAACAGTCAGTCACAATTCGAAAACACCCAACCAAATGTAAAAACACCCTGTCACAGCCTTAAAACGCAATGTAAATATCGTGAATATCGTTATATAAATGAGGAAATACCATGTAATGTTTTATAACAACTCATTAATAATCAAACTTTACCTGCCACTTTAACCAGTATATAGCATTAGTCTATTCCGAATACGGCGGCATTGATGCGTTACTGCTATACGTCATATTAAATTTGCACCAAATAATCTTGGTATCCAATGCAAGGGTATTCTTTAACCTAACTTCCGAAATCTTATTTCTTTTCGATAATTTTGCCAGATGAAATTTACCCTTACAGCAACTGACAAAGACTCTTCGGCCCGCACAGGCTACCTCGAGACAGATCACGGACGCATCGAAACCCCCATCTTTATGCCCGTTGGCACTTGTGGCACAGTCAAGGGAATTCATCAGCGCGATGTAGCCGACGACATCAAAGCACAAATCATTTTGGGAAACACCTACCATCTATACCTAAGACCCGGAACTGAAAGTCTGCAATTAGCAGGAGGATTGCACAAGTTTATTGGATGGAACCGGCCTATACTTACCGACAGCGGCGGATATCAGGTTTATTCTCTGAAAACAATACGTAAGATCAAAGACGATGGTGTAGTATTTCAATCGCATATAGATGGGTCAAAACATACTTTCACACCAGAATCCGTTATGGATATTCAGCGAGCTATTGGAGCTGACATAATCATGGCTTTCGACGAATGCACACCCTATCCCTGCGATTATAAATATGCCGACAAATCTATGAAAATGACACACCAATGGCTTGACAGGTGCTGCAAACACATTGATTCGACAGAACCGCTATATGGATATCATCAGTCGCTATTTCCTATAGTGCAGGGAAGTACATTTCATGATCTGCGCAAGATCTCGGCAGAGACCATCGCATCTCAAGGCAGAGAAGGCAATGCCATAGGCGGTCTGTCAGTTGGCGAACCAGCCGAAATGATGTACGAGATTACACAACTGGTATGCGAAATACTTCCCAAAGACAAACCCAGATATCTAATGGGTGTGGGCACTCCTGCAAACATCATTGAATCCATCGCACTAGGGGTAGACATGTTCGATTGTGTTATGCCGACCCGAAATGGCCGCAATGGATGGCTTTTTACACGACAAGGTCGCATCAACATCAAAAATGAAAAATGGAAAAACGATTATTCACCCATTGACGAAGATGGCAATTCTTTTGTTGATCTCAATTATTCAAAAGCCTACTTGCGTCACCTTTTTGTTGCCGGCGAAATGCTGGGCCCCATGATAGCCAGCCAGCATAATCTTGCCTTTTATTTATGGCTTGTAGGCGAGGCCCGAAATCGAATTAAAAACGGAAGTTTTTCGTCCTGGAAAAAAGAAATTGTGCCAAATCTCGAAAAAAAACTCTAATTCTTTAAAAAAAAGTATTTTTTCTGAAAAATATTTTTTTCAATTTATCGTCCTTATAATAAAGGACTTAAAAAATATATTTGCATCTTACACGACGACGTACGAACATTTTTTAATGACGAAATGAAAATAAAGTAGCACAAACTGATTTTTATTAGTATATTTGTGTCTTGGTTCATAAAACCGCATTATAATTTATCATGTCAAAACGTAAACTTCAGAGGATAGTAAATTTCATTTCGGGCCGAAGTGAGCAATTTTCCATTGAGCATAGGTTTCTCAATGCAACTCTGTTTATAACCATATTAATAGGATTGTTTGTAGCCCTGGATAATTTAATAATCTTCCAGAATTATCAACTTTTCATAATTTCTACGATATTCTTATCGGGTATTGGATTTTGGCATTTTCTTTCCAGAAAAAAGAAATTGTTTAACCTCCCTGCCTTAGGCTTATACTTTTCCGTCTCCATAGTCCTCACTTATTCATGGATAGTATTCTCAGGTATAAACGGACCAACTTTTGTGTTTTTCAGCATTTTTACAGCCTTCTTTGTTTATATTTTTGATGGATTTCAAAGGCTGTTCGTAATGGTGTTTACTACTGCACATATTGCGATATTGATATTAATAGGGGCTATTTCACCCGAAATAATAAAGAATTTGCAGGAGAGCAGCAATCATTTGATAGACCTAAACATTGGGGCAGTTGTATTTGTATTCCTATTATTGTTTGTAATTCTCAATTTTAAAAAAGTACACGCCAAACAACAGGATTTGCTATTAAAAACTGCTGAAGCACTTAGAAAAGAACTGAATGTTCGTAAAAATGCAGAAATAGAATTAGCAAAATTTAATGAGAACCTGGAAAACCTGCTGAATATTAGGACAAAAAAACTACTAACGGAACTTAGTATCAGAAAAAAAGCAGAGCAGGAAGTAATCCGTGAGCATAATATTTTGCGTACCATTATGGAAGCAACACCAGAAGCTATTGCCTTACTGGATGAAAATGGAATATTGATCGATTGTAATATAAAAACTCTTGAACTCATCAATCAAACCTCAAGAGAGAATCTGTATCAAAAGAGTTTTTTCGAATACTTGAATTTCAACAACCATAGCGACATAGCTGATCAGATGTTGTGCTCTTTCAAAGAGAAAAACCAGAAGCAAATTGAATATTCCTACACAAACTGGAACGGTGAATTTGTTGCTTTAATGCTTCTGATGGAATCTGTAGCGGTCGCAGAAGAAGATAAGGTCTACACTATTTTGGTTGCAAAGGATATAACCCATTGGAAACTTGCAGAAGAAGAACTCCTAACGCAATCGAATCAGCTGAAAGAACTGAATGCTACCAAGGACAAGTTTTTATCCATAATTGCACATGACCTTAGAAATCCTTTAGGTGCCGTTATAGGGTTTTCGGATATTTTGACCAATAATTACGATTCCCTATCTGAAAATGAAAAGATGAATTACCTGAACAACATTCGTCTTTCGGCCGAAGCTATGCTCAGATTGCTCCTTGACCTTCTCGACTGGTCAAAATCGAAAAGCGGGACCATGGTCTTTAAACCGGAAGAAATTAATGTCTATAATCTGGTTAATGAAGTTAAAGAACCATTGTATTATCAGGCATTGAATAAAAAAATTGAACTGGCTGTTGAAATTAAAAACAGGGTATACGCTTTTGCGGATACTGAAATGGTTAAAACAATCCTTAGAAACCTTGTTTCGAATGCAATAAAATTCACCCCACAGAATGGGAATATTACCATTGCTTCTAATGACATTATTGACCAGAACAGTAACGAATTTGTAGAAATCTCTGTAATCGATAATGGAGTAGGAATCAAGAAGGAAAATCTGGACAAAATAAGCCGCCTTGATCAAAGTATGCGCACTAAAGGAACCAACGATGAAACAGGCACCGGGCTAGGCCTTATCCTTTGCAAAGAGCTCATTGAAAAAAATAACGGATATTTTTACATAAAAAGTATCGAAAATTCAGGAAGTACTTTTACCTTTGCTTTACCCAAAAAAAAATAATGGGTAGCAATGATTCTTGAATTTCGTAGTAAACCAGAACTTGAAACCATAGTAAGTTCGCTCGATCTTTCTATCGAACTAGGGTATATTGCAATTAACGAAATTCTATCTCCAGAGAAAATTCAGGTCCTTGACCCAAAACAACCGGAAAACGTCAATCGGTTCTTTTCTAACAATTTTAAAAAAATAATTGAGATTCTGAACCTGATCTCAGAGCCTATTTTCATTAAAGACAGTAACCGGAACTGGGTTTTCCTGAATCAGGCCTTTTGTAATTTTTTTGGCATAGATCATCATGATATTTTGGGTAAAACAAGCCGATATCTCTTCTCAAAAAAACAATCGGATCTATTCGAAAGCGAAGATCAAAACGTACTTGAAACAGGCAAAGAATCATTAATAGAGGAGGAAATTACCGACAATTTCGGAAACACAAGAATCATTGTTACAAAGAAAAAACTATTTACCGATTCAGACAACAATCCATATATAATTGGCTCGTTTTACGAAATTACAGATCACAGAAGGGTTGAAACTTCGATAAAACAGGAAAACACCATTCTCGAAAACCGGATCAAAGAGCGAACTTATATTCTGACTCAAACCATCAGTAAGCTTCAGGAAGAAATTAACCAAAGGCGCATCACTGAAATAGCATTATCGGAAAGTGAAGAAAAATTCAGGAATGTAATTGAACAATCACTGGAAGGCGTCGCTCTGGCAAATGTTGAAGGAAAAATTATTGAATGGAATAAGGGAATGTTCGAAATTACCGGAATTCCACGTGAAAAAGCACTGGGTATGTATCAATGGGATGTGGAATTCCAGTTGATGAGACCCGAACTGCGCAAGCCAGATTTTCATAAAAAACTAAAAATGCTTGGCCTAGAAGCCTTGTTAAAACAAAGGATAGAACCGGCCAACAGATATGTTGAAGGTCAAATTGTTTCGGCAGATGGCACTATCCGATTCGTTCATCTTACAGCCTTCGAAATTAAGACCAATAAAGACTTTTATATTGGAAGAATTGCCAGAGATATAACCGAACAAAAAGCCATTGCTGAAACCCTAAAGAAATCGGAGAACCAATACAAAACTATCTTTGCTCATGCCAATGATGCCATTTTGATCCTTAATCCGGAAAACGCCCAGATTATCACAGCAAATGAAAAAGCTTCGGAAGTTTATGGGGGTACCGTAGAAGAGCTTTCGAGAATGAATCTGAAACAAATTTCGAAGAACTTTTCGTACGACCAAATTCAACTTGAAAACCTCAAGAAAAACAATATCCTCAAGAACTTCGAGACAGTTCATTATTCAAAAAACAGGCATGAAATATCCATGCTGGTAAATGGCTCCGTGATTGAATACGACGGGAAAAAGGCCATAATGAATATTTATAATGATATTACGGAGCTGAAACAATCGGAAAAAGCGAAAGCCGCAACTTTTCAAATATCTCAGTTGATTCATACTGCCTCGAAACTGGAGGATCTATACCAGCCTATTCATAATATTGTCGGGGAGTTAATGAATGCGGCCAACTTCTATATCGCCCTCTATAGCGAAGAACTAGATCTGCTTAGTTTCCCTTATTATGTCGATGAGAAAGATGAAAAACCTCAGCCCCGTAAGCTGAAAAGAGGACTGACAGAATATGTGCTTCGACATGGCAAACCCCTTCTGGCTAATCCTGAATTGCTCGAAGAACTTGAAAAATCAAACGAAATAGAGTTTATTGGCACGAAATCTATGGACTGGATAGGTGTGCCTCTGATTACTCAAAAAAATGTTATCGGGGTTATTGTTGTTCAGAGCTATATTGAAGGATTAAGATATACCATACACGAAAAAGATTTGTTAGTATTTATTTCGGAGCAAATTGCTATTTTGATCTTCAAAAAGCAGGCGGAAGAAGAAATCTTAAAGGCAAAAGAGATAGCTGAAGAATCGGACAAACTGAAAACAGCTTTCATTGCCAATATGAGCCACGAGTTGCGTACGCCTATGACCGGTATCATAGGATTTACTTCATTGTTATCTTCGAAAATCACTGATCCGGATTCGAAAACTATGTTAGATTACATTCTGGTTTCGAGCAACAGGCTGATGAGTACGCTGAACACCATTTTGGAATTATCGCAACTGGAAGCTGGCCGCAAACCCCTTGAAATACAAAAAGCAAATCTCAATAGCTTTATCGATAGTTCTATCACACCTCATGCCGAAGAAGCTGCCAAAAAGAATATTTTGATCAGGAAAAGCATACAGGAAGAAGTTTTTGCTTCGTTTAATCATAATTTCCTGCTGCAAATCCTTAACAACCTTCTTACAAATGCTGTTAAATTCACTTCCAGAGGAAGTATCCATATAAAAACCGGAACCATCGTTTATCAAGAAGAGAATTATGCTTTTGTTGCCATTACCGATACAGGAATTGGAATTTCGGAAGATCATTTTAATCTTATATTTGAAGATTTCAGGCAAGTGAGCGAAGGCATGAACCGCACTTACGAAGGCAGCGGTCTGGGATTATCTTTATGCAAGAAAATGGCCGAAATGATGGGAGGGCGCATTTTGGTCGAGAGCAGGGTAGATATCGGCTCAACCTTTACTCTTTTATTACCTTACGCCGGTGAGGCTCCAATTCAAAAGCCCGATTATTATCCATCGGTACAAATGAAAAAATCAGAACAAACCAATATGATAAAACCTAAGATCCTAGTAGTAGATGATAATAAAATCAATGGAGAATTGATCAGCGCCTATCTGAAAAACAATTATGAAGTTGAAACGACAACTAATGGTTCGATGGCTATTGAATTAGTGAAACGTTCCGATTATGACGCCATTTTGATGGATATTAATCTCGGCGAAGGCATCAACGGCATTGAAGCCACTATCGAGATCCGCAATTTGAATATTAAAACACCAATAATCGCACTTACCGCTTATTCGACCGAAAGAGAAATGGAGGAAAATATCGCCGGATATTTTACCAACTATATTTTGAAACCTGTTGACCGTCTCTCCTTAATCTCGATTCTGGAAAAATCGATGAATCCCGGCGATTAAACAGCAATGATCAGATAATAATTCTTTTTGCCTTTTTGCAGCAAAATATATTTGTCGCGGATAAAATGTCGGTTGTCGACCACAAATAACTCATCTATTTTGTTTTTGTTGACACTGATACTTCCCTCCTTTAGCATTCGGCGGGCCTCGCCTTTCGATGCAGTGATCATAGACTTTTCGCCCAGAAAATCAACTATGGGCATACCACTTTCAAAGTCTGACATAGGAATACTCACCTGAGGAACTCCTTCGAAAACCGACAACAACATTTCTTCGGACAATCTTAATAAAGCATCCGATGTACTTTTCCCAAAAAGGATCTCAGAAGCTTCTGCCGCAGCCAGATAATCAGCTTCGGAATGCACGCGTGTAGTGATATCTTTAGCCAAAATCTTTTGCAAATGTCGCAGCTGAGGAGCTTCGTTGTGCTGCAGCAGAATGGCATCTATCTCCTGCTTATTGAAAAGTGTAAATATTTTTATATAGTTGGCAGCATCCGTATCGCTGGCATTGAGCCAAAACTGGTAAAATTTGTAAGGCGAGGTCTTCTGCGGATCGAGCCATACATTACCGCTTTCGGTTTTTCCGAACTTGGTGCCGTCGGCCTTTTTTATTAGAGGTGTTGTAAGTGCATAAGCTTCACCACCTGCTTTTCGGCGGATGAGTTCGGTGCCCGATACGATATTGCCCCATTGATCGGAACCTCCCATTTGCAACTTTACGTTGTGATTTTTGAAAAGATGATAGAAATCGTAGGCCTGCACCAGTTGATAGCTGAACTCGGTGAACGACATGCCATTCTCCAAACGGTTTTGAACGCTGTCTTTGCTCAGCATATAATTAATGGTCATGTGCTTTCCGACATCGCGAATGAAATCAAGAAAATTGAAATCGCGAAACCAGTCGTAGTTGTTGACAATTTCGGCAGAGTTGGCTCCGCAATCGAAATCAAGAAATTTCTCCAATTGTTTCTTTTGGCAAGCCAGGTTGTGCTGCAAAATATCTTCCGAAAGCAGGTTTCGTTCCTGCGATTTTCCCGAGGGATCGCCCACCATGCCCGTAGCACCACCCACCAACGCAATGGGTTTGTGACCGGCTTTCTGAAAATGAAGCAAGGTCATCACCTGTACCAGATTGCCCACGCCCAAGGAATCAGAAGTAGGATCGAAACCTATGTATGCCTGAGTGGTTTCTTTTGCCAGTTGTTCTTCCGTACCCGGGATGATATCATGTATCATGCCTCTCCATCGTAATTCTTCAATAAAACCCATAAGTAAAATTTTAGCAAAAATACTGAATTCCGCTGAGACCTTTCAGCATATATTGCTAAATTGTTAGATGGTTAAACTGTTGAAGTAGGATGATGGGTTGAGGGATTAACTGTATTCTCGCTCAGCTGCTTTGCAAATCTGAGCGAGCGGGATCCTCAATTCTATTCCGGCTGAGGGGCTTGATCTTCGGGTGTAACTTCTTCCTTGTCGGGTTTGCCACTGGGGGTATCGTAGATGATATAATTCTTGTATCTGGCTTCGTTGCGGGTGTACCAATAGTCTTTGCCATATCCGTACATTTCGGTAATCAAATCGTACAGTTCGTTGCCAAGGGTCAGGCGTTCGGTTGTCATGCAAACACGATTGCATTCGGCATCATGAAAGTCGTCCCAACTTTTGTAGAATTGTGTTGTCAAATCATTCAATTCGGTTAGCATTGCCGGCGTAATTCCTTTTGGAGTTAGTTGCGACAGATAAACGTTGCAGATGCGCACTACTCTGAATCCGCATCGGGCCAACAGATGATCGTTCATTTGACTCAATCCCTTGGTGTCGAAACGTTTCCATTTACCACTGCCGGGTTTAAATACATTTTCGACCCGCGACATTATGGTGCGAATCATCACCCTTACATCATCAGCATTTTTGTCTTTGATTTCACAAAAATCCATAGCCTCACCCTGATATTCCGGATCGGACCCTATGTTGCTTAATTCTTCAATTTTAGTTTCGACGGCCTCTTTAAAGGTTTCATTTATTCCATAGGTTTCCAATACTGAAAAATCTTTTTCGTATAATGATAGGCATCTGTTGCCTAAGCCTATCAGTTCGGGAACGCCCATCTTGAATTTGTTGGTAATTTTGATTTCTTCCATTAAACTATCAGCATTTCGGGTTTTATGGGAGTAAAATTAATAATTATTTTAAAAAAAAGGGGGGAAAGATTAAAAAAAATAATGATTAAATTGCGGGAAAATAATGGCGCGAATATATTTCACGCCACCGCGACCTTGATCTTTATGGACGCGAAACACGATAATTCGTTTGCTGATATGCATCATGTTTAAGCGATATTATATTTTTCATGCGCTGATATTTTTTAATTAAACGCGTTTATAGTAAATAACGACGCGGATATATTCTATGGCGATGCGATAATATAATTTAATAACGCGAGCCTTCTGTTTTGCGACGCGTGCCTACGATACATTATATTTTATGTCCGCAGTTGAATTTTGTGATAAACGAAAATAAAAATGCTCTTTTCTACCAGAAAATGGTAACGAAACCTTCGAAAAAGGATTATTTGAAAATGAAAATAAAATACTAAACGAGCAAAACTATGGCATAACGAAAAGAAATTTTGGTCCGCCGAAAAAGAATCTTTGGAAAATGTGACTCATAAACCTGCTTGCGCTATGCCTGTGCCGATAAGCGCTATAGTTTTTTTGCCTCCCAACAACAATTTTATTCTAATTTTGTGTTGATTTCAGACACTTTATGATATTAGTAACAGGGGGTACGGGATTTTTAGGTTCGCATTTACTGCTCGAGCTTTGTATTTGTGGCCAGAAAGTGAGGGCCCTGAAACGACCTTCGTCGGATACGGCCTTCGTGGAAAAGATTTTTGCATTTTACCATAAAAAAGAACTTTTTGCAGGCATCGAATGGGTTGAGGGCGATTTGTGCGATATTGATTCATTGCAAAAAGCCATGGTCGGTGTCGATCAAATTTATCATTGCGCGGCCACGGTGACTTTTTCGGCCAAAAACCGCGATCTTGTTTTCGAAAATAATGTTGCCGGCACCGCCAATCTCATCAATGTTGCTATCAAATCGGGAGTGAAGAAGTTCTGTCATGTGAGCAGTATCGCTGCTTTGGGAAAAGAAACTGTGGTTACCGAAAAATCTGCATGGGACGACAAACAGCCACATTCCGTTTACGGAAAAACCAAGTATGAGGCGGAACTCGAAGCATGGCGCGGCATAGCCGAAGGACTCGACACCATCATCGTGAATCCGTCGGTCATCATTGGCCCATGGAAAGCAAATGCGGGTATTGGCAAATATTTTCGGCAGATCATCGCCGGGCTGAAATACTATACGGGTGGTTCCAATGGCTTTGTCGATGTGCGCGATGTGGCAAAGGTTATGGTTTTGCTGATGGATAGCGATTTTAAAAACGAACGCTTTTTGGTTTCGTCAGAGAATGTTAGTTTCCGCAATCTTTCAGTTATGATAGCAGCCATAACAGGAGCAAAAGAACCCTCGGTAAGTGCATCGAAACTGATGACCGATATAGCATGGCGTCTGGCTGCCGCAAAATCTTTTTTCACCCGCAAAAAACTGGATTTCGATAAAGATACGGCCCGTATCGCGCAAAGCACAACGATCTATTCCAATGAAAAAATCGCAAGTGCCCTGAATTTTACATTTATTCCGGTCAGGCAATCTCTTGAGCATTATTATACATTTTATAAAGTAAATCATTAAACCCACCCTATGAAAAAGTTTTTGCAAATCTTACTGATGGGAGCCATTCCTGCCTTGTTTTTTGTTTCCTGTGGAAACTCTCCCAAGCAAAACAAAGATTCGAAAAAGGATTCCGTGGCGGTTCAGGTGAAAGTGCCTGCCTTTAATCAGGATTCAGCATTTATTTTTACCAAAAAACAAACCGATTTCGGACCACGTGTCAACAACACAGTGGCTCATGATAAATGCGGAAAGTGGCTCATCGCAAAAATGAAGACTTTTTCGAAAGATGTGATGGTGCAGAAAGCTCAAGTTGTTGCCTATAACGGGGTCGTTCTGAAGATCAACAATATCGTCACCTCCTTTAACCCCGATGCCGCTTTCAGAATATTATTGTGTTCGCATTGGGATTCGCGGCCTTACGCTGATTGGGATGAAGATTCGACCAAACACCGAACCCCTATTGATGGGGCCAATGATGGTGCTAGCGGGGTGGGAGTATTGATAGAAATCGCCCGTATTTTACAGGAAAATAAAATAAACATTGGGGTAGATATTCTCTTTTTGGATGCCGAAGACTATGGCGAACCCAAGGGTGACATCCAACATCAGAAGGACGAAAACTGGGGATTAGGAACTCAATATTGGGCCAAAAACCTACACAAACCCAATTATAAAGCGAACTTTGGAATTTTGCTCGACATGGTGGGCGTTAAAGATGCCCGATTCACCCATGAAGGCATTTCTGCTGAAAAAGCACCCGACATCTTAAACAAGGTTTGGGATGCCGCGGCACGCATTGGTTATGGAAGCACTTTTGTTAATCAGCGAACCAATCCTATCAATGATGATCATTTTTTTATAAACAATCTGGCCATGATCCCTACCATTGATATTATCCATCACGACGAAAATACCAATACGGGTTTCTACAAATATTGGCATACCACCAAAGACAATATCGACAATGTTGACCGGAATTCATTGAAAGCAGTGGGTCAAACACTGCTTACTGTAATATTTGAAGAGTCGGCGAAGATCAAATAGTACTCAACTGTCGCAGATAAAGCTGAATGGTGTTCTCTAGTCCATAATATAAGGCATCGCTGATCAAAGCATGGCCAATGGAAACTTCGAGCAGGCCCGGAATATTTTCATTAAAATATTGCAGGTTTTCAAGACTAAGATCGTGGCCTGCATTTAATCCTATGCTCAGTTTATTAGCAACTTTGGCTGCATTAGCATAATGGAATATGGCCTCTTCCCTGTTAGCGGAATAGTTTTTTGCATAGGCTTCCGTATACAATTCAACCCTATCGGTACCTGTTTCTTTGGAGTATTCTATCATTTCATCCACAGGATCAACAAAAATGGATGTTCTGATATGAGCGCTTTGAAACTGAGCTATGATCTCCTTTAATAAGGAAGTGTTCTTCTTAGTATCCCAGCCTGCATTGGAAGTAATGGCATCAGGAGGATCGGGAACCAGGGTAACCTGTGCCGGCTTTATGTCCATCACCAGTTTGATGAATTTATCTGAAGGATAACCTTCGATATTAAATTCTGTGGTAACCATTTTCTTAAGATCGTAAACATCCTGAAACCTTATGTGTCTTTCGTCAGGCCTGGGATGCACGGTAATACCCTGCGCTCCGAAACGCTCGCAATCTGCCGCAACTTTTTTCAGATCAGGAAAGTTTCCACCTCTTGCATTTCGTAGGGTTGCTATCTTATTAATATTTACGCTTAATTTTGTCATTCAGTATATTTTGAATGCAAAGTTAAAAATTAGTAAGTTTGCAGCTGATAAATCATCCATTTCAATATGCTTGCCAAAGAACTACTGACCGACGCCATAATTTCGCTTCACACCTCTGATACGGGCAAACATGCTTTGAAACTCATGGAAGACCTTAAGATAAGTCATTTGCCCATTGTAAATAATATTGAGTACTTAGGCCTGATCTCTGAAAACGATATCTATGCTCAAAACGACCTGAAAGAATCTATAGGAAATCATACCCTTTCCTTATCCAAAGCCAGCGTAGATCAATATCAGCACATCTTCGAGATCATGACACTGGCCAGCGAACTTAATTTATCCATCATCCCGGTAATTGACAGCAACAACCGATACATGGGGGCAATCACCTTGTCTGATTTATTGGAGGCATTTTCGAAAAAAGCATCCATCTTAAATCCCGGAGGCATTATTATTATTGAGTGTAATGAAAATGATTATTCATTGGAACAAATCTCACACATTGTTGAATCCAACGATGCGAAAATCCTGAACTGTTTTGTCAGCAGCCATATAGATTCCACCAAACTCGAAGTAACTTTGAAATTGAACAAAATGAATGTTTTTAATGTTCTTCGGGCATTTGAACGTTATAACTATACAATCGTAGCCAGCTTCATCGAATCCGACTATACGAGTGATCTTCAGGAAAGATATGATTCGCTGATGAACTACCTCAACATTTAACGTAAAAGCTTATGAAAATAGCACTTTTTGCAACCAATTTCTCAGAAGAACTTGAGGGTTACTATATGGAACTTTTGGGAAAGCTAAATTATCATAATTTCGAGATCACTATTTACGAGCCTTTTCATAAAATATTGTTGGAAAAACATCTGATAGGAGAAAGCACTTCATCTTTTATAGAAAATAGCGATATCAAAGATAATGTTGACTTCCTTTTTAGTATTGGAGGCGATGGCACATTCCTAAAAACGATCAATCTTATTAAAGATTCAGGAATACCTGTGCTTGGATTTAATACAGGAAGACTGGGTTTTTTATCAAGTATTTCGAAAGAAGAGATTTCGGATGCCATTGAAAATATTTTGGAAGGACATTATAAAATTGAAAAACGCTCCCTAATTAAACTAGTAAAGCCTTCCAATCTTTTTGGCGAAGATAATTATGCGTTGAATGAGATCACCGTTCATAAAAGAGACTCTTCGTCAATGATAATGATTCATGCCTACATCAACGATGTTTTTTTAAATACGTATTGGGCCGATGGTTTGATTGTATCGACCCCTACCGGTTCTACAGCATATTCGCTAAGCTGCGGAGGGCCTATCGTTACTCCCGATTCTAATAATTTTATTCTAACCCCTATTGCGATCCATAACCTGACCGTAAGACCTATTGTGGTTCCGGACAATGTGTGCATAAAACTTAAAATTGAAGGAAGGATAGATAATTATCTGGTAACTCTTGATTCCAATAATGTAGTAACAAGTTCTTCCATTGAATTGGAGATCAAAAAGGAAGATTTCCATATTAATATAGTTCAGCAAAATCATCAGTCATTTTTTTCAACCATGCGCGAAAAACTCATGTGGGGTTGGGATAAAAGAAATTGATGCTTGAATTATTAGAAATATTACTGCCAACTGTCAAATTTTATATACTTTTGTAAGTTAGCAAACGCTAGGAATATGCGAAATTTTATCTTTTTTATTCTGATTTCAGTATTTACGGTAAATCTGTCATTTTCACAGAATAGATTTAAATTTTCAAGCCGGTCATTCCGACAGGAAAGACACAGGATATTTATCAGTATAGGTGCGACAAATTTTCTTGGGGATTTGGGTGGTGCTAACATGATAGGTTCACCTAAAGGCAGCCTGCGTGATTTTGATATTCAGGCCGTAAAACCTGCATTTCAGATTGGATATAGTTATAGGTTGTCAAAATTCTTATCGTCAAGATCTGCTTTTACCTATTCCTGGTTAAGTGGAAATGATGCTTATACAAAAGAACCTTTTCGGCAGAACAGAAATCTCAATTTCAGAACACCTGTTTATGATCTCTCCTCTGTAATAGAAGTAATATGGGAAATAAAACAAAAAGGTCACCAATATTATCTTAAAGGAGTTAAAGGCTGGAAGAATTACAGATATGCTACCTACATTTATGGCGGTGTTGCAATTAATTATTTCAACTCTAAAGGAAAATACGGGGATGCCTGGCATGCCCTCAGACCTTTATCCACAGAAGGACAAGGACTGATACCTTCCAGGACAAAGGTTTCTCCCATACAATTTACTATCCCATTAGGCGTTGGACTTAAGGTGAGAATATCAAGAACTATTGAAATTGGCATTGAATATACTGCCAGAATCGGGTTTACAGATTATATTGATGATGTCAGCACAACATATTTTGATGAAAATGCGTTATTACAAGCAAAAGGACAACTCGCAGTTGATATGGCCGATCCTTCATTAAATAACATTCCGGGTGCTACTGCTGCCGGACAACAAAGAGGAGATCCCCGCGATCGGGATTCTTACCTGGCTGTAATGGTATCAATGTATTACACGATTGGCAAGGGATTTATTCCAAGACTCAGAAACAGATAAATTAGACGTTTAAATGAAAAGATTTTTTTTAATAGTAATATTCCCCTTTATATTTCAATTTGGATCGAAAGCTCAGGAACTTTATAGAAATGAAGTGGGAGTATTCCTGGGTGGCTCTTACTATAATGGTGATTTAAATCCCAATAAACACTTTTTACAAACAAAATTTGCCGGGGGAATTCTTTATCGTTACAATATTACTCCAAGGTGGGCATTAAAAGTAACAGCTCTCATTGGAGGTTTAGAAGGAAGTGATGCAAAATCAAAATTCAATGAGGAACGTAATTTGAGTTTCCGTTCCTATATTTTCGAGTTTTCGCCTCAGATTGAGTTCAATTTTTTGCAGTATATTTTGGGAGATAAGAAACACTTTATATCGCCTTATATTTTTGCCGGAGCATCCGTTTTTAATTTTAATCCACAGGCGACTTTAAATTCTACCAAGTACTCATTACATGCCTTAGGAACCGAAGGCCAAGGCACCACTTTGGAAGGTAAGAAGAATCCCTATTCCCTAACAAGTATTGCCATTCCTTTTGGAATAGGTGTGAAAATATCTCCCGCAAGATTTCTAAGTCTTGGACTCGAATGGGGCATAAGAAAGACCTTTACTGATTATATAGATGATGTAAGTACTGTTTATGCTGATCCCGTAATTTTGGCTGCCGAAAACGGACCTGAAGCAGCTGCATTAGCTGACAGGTCGCTTACTCCTGGCACTCATACTGACCTCGCCCGTGGAAACCCCCGTACCAAAGACTGGTATGTTTTTACAGGATTAACTGTATGTGTACGCATCAAGACTAAGGCTGTCAGGTGCGCAGCTTATAAACAGCATCCAAAAATCAAAACCAGATACAAGGATTAATTTGAGTTTTCAAAGAATCTATGAAAGAAAAAATTAATCCTCAGAAATTGCCCCAACATATTGCTATTATTATGGATGGCAATGGTCGTTGGGCTAAAAAAAGAGGTGCACTTCGAATTTTTGGGCATCAACATGGTGTGACAGCTGTAAGAGAGACTGTTGAAGCAGCCGCTGAAATTGGTATAAAGTACTTGACCATGTATGCATTTTCTACAGAAAACTGGAACAGACCCAAATTTGAAGTGGATGCTTTGATGGAGCTTTTGGTAAAAACAATAAATAATGAAGCTGAAACACTAAAAAAGAATAATATTCGTTTAAGAGCCATTGGAGATATTGAGAGTCTTCATAAAGATTGTTACAATGAACTGATGAAAACGGTCAAAATCACAGAAAACAATACTCAGATGACACTTGTTCTAGCCCTAAGTTATAGTTCAAAATGGGAAATAACGGAAGCAGTAAAACGAATTGCAGAAAAAGTAAAGAATAATGAATTAGAAGTTTCCGATATTGACCAGAATATAATCTCTAATTCACTTTCAACTAAAGGCATTCCTGATCCTGAACTTTTAATTAGAACCAGCGGTGAATATCGAATTAGTAATTTTTTATTGTGGCAGCTTGCTTATTCTGAATTGTATTTTACTTCGGTTCTTTGGCCGGATTTCAGAAAAGATGATTTTTATAAAGCAATAATAAATTACCAGGAAAGAGAAAGAAGATTCGGAATGACCAGTGAGCAAATTCAATAATTAATGATTGTGAAAAAACTTAATACCCTCCTGCTTCTGTTGTTTATAAGTACTATTACTTTAAAGGCACAAGTAATTATAGATGATAAGGGCTATATAGACTATACAACTCCCAAGGAGTTCAATATAAAAAAACTCAGTTTTAGTGGGGTACATTATACTGACACAAATATCTGTAAATTACTCACGGGATTGTATGTTGGTGAAAACCTCCTTATTCCCGGAGAAAAAATATCGAATGCCATTCAAAATCTGTGGAAACAAGGTTTATTTGATGATGTTAAGATTGCGGCCACCAAAATTGAAGAAGACAATATTTGGCTTGAAATTCAGCTTAAGGAACATCCCAGACTACTCTCTACTCCCCTTTTCTCTTCCAACATTAAAAAGTCGGATGTTGATGACCTGCGGGCAAAAATAAATCTTACCAAGGGGGATGTAATTACGAGCAATACCATCATTCGAACCAAAGATATTATCAGAAATCATTTTATTGACAAAGGATTTTATAATGTGGACGTGGACATTAAAGAGATCATTGATTCCAGCTCGAATAAACTCACATCGCGACTTAATATCGATATCGATAAGCACAAAAAGGTTCACATACATAGGATCAATTTCACAGGAAACGATCAGGTATCTGCCTTGAAGTTAAAACGCCTGATGAAAAAAACCAGGGAACAAACCTATTTCAATCCTTTTATGGGATCTGATACCTTGCTATATGAAAGTGTGAAGAAAATTTTTGTTAGAGACAGCATTTCTATTGAAGACAATTTCCTGAATTATGTTGGTTCACGTATAGTGCTCAGGATATTTAAGTCATCAAAGTTTTTGCGCGAGGAATATGAAAAAGACAAACTATCGCTGATCGCAAAATACAATGAACTTGGATATCGTGATTCAAAGATATTGGCAGATACAATAGTAAAATCGGGACAAAACACGATTGATGTAAATATCCGTCTGGAAGAAGGTCGGAAATACTATTTCAGAAATATCACCTGGATAGGGAACACCAAATATTCAGATAAGGAATTGGGCATGATTTTGAAGATCGCAAAAGGTGATGTGTATAACCAAAAAGCCTTAGAAACTAATCTGAGTTACAATCCCAGCGGTTTTGATGTTTATTCGCTTTATATGGATAATGGGTACCTTTTCTTTAGTGCTACACCGGTTGAAGTAAGGATTGAAAAGGATTCTATCGATCTTGAAATTCGAATTGTTGAAGGCAAACAAGCCTATATCAACAAAGTTACGGTTCGCGGCAATACCAAAACCAACGACCATGTTATCATCAGAGAGATACGGTCGAAACCCGGTCAGCTTTTTAACCGCTCAGACATTATTCGTACCACAAGAGAACTTGCGCAGCTAAAATATTTCAATGCAGAAAAGATTGTACCGGACATTATTCCGAACCCGACTGATGGAACCGTTGATATAGAGTATTCTGTTGAGGAAACTTCTTCAGACCAGTTGGAACTTTCAGGTGGCTGGGGTATGGGTCGGCTTATTGGAACGCTCGGGGTTTCATTTAATAATTTTTCGACTCGCAACTTCTTTAAAAAAGATGCCTGGCAGCCTTTGCCTGCCGGCGATGGCCAAAAACTCAGCGTGAGAGTTCAGACAAACGGCACTTACTATCAAGCTTATAATGCTTCCTTTACGGAGCCATGGTTAGGTGGACATAAACCACATGCTTTAAGTGTTTCCATTTATTATTCGTCGCAAACCAATGGTTTGAAAAAATCGGATGCAAGCCGACAGGCAATTAATATCCTCGGAGCTTCGGTTGGTTTGGGAACCAGATTGAAATGGCCGGATGATTATTTTACTCTTTACAATGAGATCAGCTACAGAAATTACAATCTGAAAAACTATTACTCTTCTTTTAATTTTACTGACGGTACATCAAATAACCTGAATTACACCATTACATTATCCAGAAATTCAATTGATGCGCCTATATATCCCCGTTCAGGTTCTGAGGTTTCTTTATTGCTTCAGTTAACTCCTCCCTACTCTTTATTTAAAAATGAAGATTACTCGAAACTCACTGATGAAGAGAAGTACAGATGGATTGAGTATCATAAATGGAAAATTACTGCAGCCGTATATACAAAGTTGGCAGGAAATTTGGTGTTTAGTGCCAGAACCAAACTTGGCTTCCTGGGTTCGTATAATAAAAAGATCGGTGTTCCTCCTTTTGAAAGGTTTTATTTGGGTGGTGATGGGTTATCCGGTTTTTCGCTTGACGGAAGAGAGTTAATAGCATTAAGAGGATATACCAATAACTCCCTAACTCCAAAAAATGATGGGGGCTACATTGGCGGCGCGATCTTTGACAAACTGACACTTGAATTGAGATATCCCATATCGCTTAACCCATCTGCAACGGTTTACGTTTTAGGTTTTGCTGAAGGTGGTAATGCCTGGTTGAACTTTAAGAATTTCAATCCTTTTGATATTTATCGTTCGGCGGGTGTTGGTGTGAGGGTATTTTTACCCATGTTCGGTATACTGGGCCTTGACTGGGGCTATGGTTTTGATAATATACCGGGAGTCGGAAAAGGCGGCAGCCAATTCCATTTCTCCATTAACCAGTCTATTGATTAAAAAATTGATTAACTAACAAACAAATACAAACGGAGGTGTTTATGAAAAAATTATTAGTAGTATTATTCCTTGTCCCCCTATTCGCTTTTCAAGCCAATGCCCAAAAATTTGCTTATGTTGATTCAGAGTACATTTTGGAGAACATGTCGGAGTATCGTGATGCACAAGACATTTTAGATAAAATATCTTTGGACTGGCAAAAAGAGATAGAATTGAAATTCGCCGCTATTGATAAGATGTATAAAGATTATCAGGCTGAGGCAGTGCTATTGCCCGATGATATTAAGAAGAAACGTCAGGATGATATAGTTGCCAAAGAAAAAGAAGCCAAAGATCTTCAGAAAAAAAGATTTGGTAAAGATGGCGATCTTTTCAAAAAAAGAAAAGAACTGATCAAGCCTATTCAGGATAAAGTGGCCAATGCTATTGAAGATATTGCCAATGCTAATGGTTATGCTGTAGTTTTTGACAAGGCAGGTAGTACCACTTTGCTGTATTCGAATTCGAAATACGATAAAAGTGACGACGTTTTGGATAAACTGGGCTATAAACCGGGTGCTATAAAAACACAGAACGGCAAAAACGACAAGAACGATGATAATGATGATAACGAAGACAAGAAAGAAAAATAAGGCTTATTAACAATAATAAAAATTAGTATCTTTGCACTCATTAATTTAAAAATCAACAATTAAAATTTATATGAAAAATTTAAGTAAAGCAGTAATTATTCTCTTTTTCGTGGCTTTCTCGACAGCTACATTTGCTCAGGTAAAAGTTAAACTTGGGCATATCGATTCCAATGAATTGTTAAAGCTTATGCCAGGCAGAGACTCTGCTACAGCAAAAATTACAGCCTATGCAAAAACACTGGAAACACAATTAAAAGGTATGCAAACTGAGCTTGAAACCAAATATACCGAGTATCAGCAAATGGAGCCGAATCTTACAGATTTGATCAAACAGACCAAACAGAAAGAACTTCAGGATATTCAGGCTCGTATAGAAACTTTTCAGCAATCAGCTCAGGATGATCTGGAAAAGAAACAAAACGAACTGCTAAAACCAATTATTGATAAAGCTAAAGCAGCTATTGAAAAAGTTGCCAAAGACAATCAGTTTACTTACATCTTTGATGCAGGATTAGGCGTTCTGTTATATTCCGACCCCACTCAGGATATTTTACCATTGGTAAAAAAAGAACTGGGACTGAATTAATAATCAAATCAAATTGTTTAAGAAATCAAAAATCCTACATCAGGGTTTTTGATTTTTTTTATAAGCTTTTCCGGAATTGTTAAACCTCAAATCATGAAAAAACTTAAACACACAATTTTTACATTGCTTTTGTTGCTTCCGATTATTTCGGTTTATGCGCAGATAAACCCCCAGGTAAGTATAAGTGGAAAGATAAGTAACAATACTTTCACGACAGCTACACTGATCAGAATTGGACAAGATATGGCTGAGCTTGGCAAGACTACTATTTCGGCCTCAGGCGAATTTTCCATCAAACAGAATATTAAGGGTGCGGATTTTTATAAGCTGGAATTTGATAAAAACAACTTCATTATGATGATTCTGAAACCCGGCGAAGAGGTGGAAATTAGCGCCGACGCCAAAGAACTGATGAAAGAATTGAAGATCAAAGGCAGCGAGGAAACCAATTATGTTTTTAAGAACCAACGAATTATTGACGAAACGAAATTCAAACAAGATAGCCTCAACAATTTATGGAGCCAGGCAATGGCCCATCCAAAACGCGATTCGCTGATAAAAATATACACAGCCGAATACGAAAAAATGGAAGCTTCGAAAAAGAATGCCCTCAATAGTTTTATGCTCAACAATACCTCATCGCTGGCCAATCTTTTCCTGCCCGATGCATTTCCGGTGGAAGACAACCTGGAAACTTACGAGAAAATGGATACCGTGCTTTTTGCAAAATACCCATCGAATTATTTTGTGATGAACCTGCACTCGAAGATACGTGCGGCCAAAAAAACCCGCATAGGGTCTATGGCTCCCGACTTTACCCTGCCCGATACCAGCGGGACCAATGTCAGCCTGAGTTCGTTCAAGGGCAAATATGTGCTCATCGATTTCTGGGCTGCCTGGTGCGGACCCTGTATGAAAGAAATGCCCAATGTGATTAAATTATACAACGACTTTCATCCGAAAGGTTTGGAGATAATGGGAGTTTCGCTGGACAAAACCCGCGATGCCTGGCTGGGAGCCATCAAATCGAAAAAACTTCCATGGATACAGGTGAGCGATGTCAAATTCTGGCAATCGATGGTGGTGCCTTTGTATAATGTTAGCGCAATACCTTATACCGTATTGATAGATAAAGAAGGCCGCATTATTGCCAAAAACCTGAGGGGAGAAGAACTGTATAAGAAGGTGAATGAGCTGTTGAAGTAGGACGGCGATAAAAGCTATTGAAAAAGGCTTGCCCCCAAAATGGGGCAAGCCTTTCTTTGTTTGGGATCAGGTACTTAGGACAGGGATGTCTTTTTTCCATGAAAAATCAATTTACCAATTGCAAATTGGCTGGAGCCTTAGCCAACATGGGAACCAATATCTAGAGAGGAACGTTAATAAAATATATGAAAGAAAGGGAAGTTGCCTGCGCTTTAATTAATGTTTTCTTAAACGACCTTAGGATTTACAGTAAGACTGAATTTGAGGAGGGAAAGCTTCGGGAAAAAACATTCCCCCTTCTAGCAGAGGCATACTGCCAAAGTATGGAGCTGAACTGCCTGAGGAGGGAAACTTGCTTACATGAGATGGCAGGACTCTTCCTGAGGATAGAGTTGTGTCGTTCAAAGGAAGCGTTCTTCCGCCTGAGGAGGGAGCCCTGCTGCCTGAAAATGGAATCACGCTGCCTGATGAGGGATGTATTCCCGCTGAGGGCAGAGCCCTGCCGCCTTCGGGCGGAGGCGCGCCGCCTGAAGGCAGAGCTATAAAACACGATGCCGGAATGAGGCGTTTTCCCATATTTTACATTCTGTCAAACACAATAATTTCAACACAATATCTTATATTACAACCTATTATAAGAAATCTTCGCCAACATAAACCGGAATCATTCTATTAAATTTCAACCCCCGCATATCTCAAGACAACCCTGTTCTAATTTGTTGTTATCGCCTGCCCATTATTTCCTAAATTTGCAGACCTAACCCCTTCATAAACCCAGACCATGCTCACCGAAACTCAACAAAACATGATAGCGCAAACCATAGCATTCGTAAAATCGGGTTCCGCGGGCGAATCGACGGGGCACGATTGGTGGCACATCTATCGTGTGGAAAAGCTTGCATTGTATCTGGCCGAAAAAGAGAAAGCCGATCTGTTTTTAGTTAGGCTTGCCGCCTTATTGCACGATGTGGACGACTGGAAATTTAACGTTGCCGGGTCGGCCCATGCCGAAAACTGGCTGAAAAGCCTGGATGTGGAGGCAGAAACCAGAGAAAAGGTGCTGCATATCATCGCTCAGGTTTCGTATAAAGGTGCGGGCGAAGACACCACGCCTGATTCGATAGAAGCCAGCGTGGTGCAGGATGCCGACAGGCTGGATGCCCTGGGGGCTATTGGCATTGCCCGGACTTTTGCTTATGGTGGCTCAAAAAACAGGGAAATCTACGATCCCGAAGTATTGCCTGTGATGCATGACGATTTCGAGGCTTATAAGACCAAAGTCTCGCATACCATCAATCATTTCTATGAAAAATTGCTCTTGCTCAAAGACAGGCTGCATACCTCAGCCGCCAGGGAATTGGCCGAAAAGCGACATGAGTTTATGGAAGAGTTTCTGAAGAATTTCTTCGAAGAATGGAATTTTTAGGAAGTCAGAATTCAGAAGTCAGAATTCAGAAGTAAGAATTCAGAAGACGGAAGACCGGAGCCAGATTTCAGTATTTCGATTAAGTGAGCTTAATATCACCCTAATGGATAACTGAAATTCATAGCCGCAGATTACTCAGAATATTATTTTATTTCATAGGACTTCGTGAGGTCGCTTCCCTCCGTTCGCAGATTACTTTCGTAAAATTTAAAAATGAAATTTTTAAATTTACGCTCAGCGTTAATTATAATCAAATTTAGCTCTGCGTAAGCGAATATTATTGCTTAGTAGAATAAAATCTGCGAATCTGTGGCGATTTAATTGGCCAAATGTAGTAGATGGAGGCAGAATTACTTTGTGACCATGGTGACTTCCTGGTGAGCTTTGTGGTTAAAAAAATTCTGACCGCAAAGAACACCTTGTTTGCATGATTCCTCGCAGCCCACTTCCTAAAAGCCTATTAGCCTAACAGCCTAATAGCCTAAAAATAATAGAAGAAAGAGTACATCAACCTGATGTTGCTTACAGGTTTTACATTTTGCACATCGCCCAGGCTGTTGACTGAATCGCCATATCCGGCCACGGTGTAATCGCCCTCAACGCCCATTTTCATTTTACCAGAGATGAAAACTATGCGGGGCGAAACGCGGTAAACATAGTCGATATTCCAGCCTCTCGAAAAGAACTTTGAGCCCTGAGTCCAGTTAAGAATATTGAATCTTGAGCCCAAATTCTTGGTATATCCACCATAAATACCAAACTGTATCTTGCTGCCATTGGTGGCAATATCTGCCCAGGCCGAAACATTGTTGAGCGAAGTATAATCGAAATCGCCCCGTGCAATAGTGGTACTGTCGGTGGTATATTTGTAAGCATAACCTCCCAACATCACCTGATCGTAGAGGTTCTGTCCGTAGACTCCTTCCATTTTGAAGGTGATATATTTGCTGCGGTGTTTGAAAAAAGCCATAGCGGCATAGGTATTGAGAGCGGCATTGGTGGCATAATTGCTGTCGGTAACCAGGCGTGGAACCACCACTTTATAATCAATGCCCGCTCCGAAAAACAGTTCGCGGGTTTTGTCTTCGTTAAAATGCTGGTATTGTATGCGGATATTCATATCGGGCAGGGTAGCGTTGCGTATGCCATCGGTGCCGCCCCAGCTGGTAAAATCCAACTGTGAAGCCAGGGTAAGCATAAACTTAAAATCTTTGAGTTTTTGGGTTACACGAATCTGAGGATTGCGCGAAAAAGGCTGAAACGGGGATCCGGTATTCATTGCCATGATCTCAGGAAAACAACCTTCGACAAACATGGGATGCCAGGTCTGTCCGATGAGGAGGTCGGTAGACTCCCACGACAATTTTCCATAAGCGTGGCGCAAACGGAAACCATTGGCATTGCCAATCTGTGTGCCGGTAAATTCAGCTTCGATCACACCTGAAGTTTTGGCTCCAAAAGCGTCGGGGCCAAAAATATCGCCATGCAAACGCGATTGAATGGCCAGAAAAGTCAGTCGGGTATGCGCATTGATATCCACATTGTCATTGTCGAACTTAACATTGTCGGGATAAAGCAAAAAAGCACCTTCGAGTGCATTACAGGTTTTGCGCGAATCGAAAAAGATGTCGTTTTTGACATAGCCCGAAAATCTGATACCAAAAGCAGGGGTTTGTTCTTCCTGTTGTGCCAACGCCAGAAAAGGAATGGACATCAATATAATGAGAATAGTTTTCTTAATCATGGGATTGATTTTTACTTAATAATGGTGCAAAAATACTCTTTTTAGAATAAAATCTTCTAAAACCTGATGAAGTCGTTATTTAAGGTACTTTAGCATTTTAACGATCTGCTCTCCCCTGCCTATCTTGTAGCCTGATGAATAATCGAGAATGTTGCCTGCGGCATCGATTACCAGAAATACGGGATAATTATCGCCGAAACTTGTACGTAGTATCCCTTCTACCTTTTTAAGTAATTTTTGGTCGTCCTTGCCGTAAACCAACTGTTGAGGCAACCCCATGAAGACAGAGGTTGAAAGCAAGGAGGCATTTTTCCCTTCGCCCAGAAGAAAAACAACACCTCCACCCCATTTTTCAAATGCATCTTTCAGTTGCTGAAAATCCAAAACAGTATGTTTGGTGGGCTCTCGGTCGGGGTCGATCCATGCCAGTATCAATCCTTTTGCCGCACTCTGAGAATTCAGAGTCACAGCTTTTCCGGAAGTTAATTCTGCAAAAGAGCTTTCGAGTGGCAATTTGCCGAGAGCCTCGGGTTTCTTATCTTTAGTAATGAAGTGCAGTATCAGGTTCTTTTCCTCTTTTTCCTTCAGAACAAAAAAACTAAGGTGAGTATTCACCGAACCATCGTTATTGCGCACACCGGTAACTACCATATATCGCCCGGTATCAACAGAAAGGGTTGCAGGAAAGCTGTTAAAAGCATCGCTTTCCTCATAATCGAGAGATCGATAGACTCCTTCCGCAAATTTAGCTATGGTAAAGTGGGTATAATATGCCGGTGTAAAATCGACAGTAGCCTTATCAAAAGAAACCACCAGCTTTACTTTAGGACAATTATCGGTCAGCTGTTTTTCGAAATAGACCTCTATCCACTTGCCATCCTTATAATACTGAGGGACCTTGGTAGCAGGGTCGACCAGGGCGGGAATACCAAAACTACGGCACAAAGCCACAAAATAAATATCGCGGGAAACAGGGTCGGCATATTTCAGTTGGTAGGTTCCTTTGGGAGTTAATGGGTTTCGGGAATAATTGGATGTGGTTGAAATCTTAATTTCTGAGGTAATGTATTTAATAAGGTAAGAGGGATCTTTCTGCGCATTTTGAATGAAATCTTTCGAAAAAACTTCGTTAAAGAACTTTTTATAGGGGCTGAGTATCTCACCGGCTATGCGCGGATTGAGGACAAACTGCCAGAAGAATTCCTTTGGCATTTTAGTGTTAGTTGCAGAATATTTGAGATGATCCATCAAAATGGCTTCGGGAGTATCGTGCAGGTCCTTTTCCGAAACATTGTTCAGCACCTGATACATATTGGTCTTGTTGATGAGGGAGCCATCCATGATAAAACGGGATATCTCTGGCCAGTTGCCTCTGCTCAATTTCAACAGGGTCCAAACTGAATCAGAATTGAGGCCTGCCGCACGGGCTATCTGGCAACTGCTGACCGAATCAATAAATGTTGCGACGTAAGCTGAACGGAGACTATCTTCTTTTTTAAGCTTTTTGTCATTTATATCTTTACCACTGGCGTCGGGGACTTTGGGTTGACGCTCAACAGGGGGGACAAAAGTCAGGGAAAGCTCATCCACCGTTTTAGGGGTTTTATATAAGACCAGAGTCAGGGTATCGGTTTTCTCTATTGTCACTTTCTGATAACCGAAGGCATTGCCCGACCAGGCCCATATCATCAGATCGCCCAAACCGGTGATGAGGGAAGCTATTCCGTTTTTGTCAGTATTCTTTTTAGCCAATGGATAGAACTCGGCATAATTGTATAATTGGAACTCGACCGAGGCATTTTCAACAGGTTTGTTTTTTTCATCCACGGTTTTCACAAACAATTCTTTCGAAGGAGCATAGTTCTCAATCAGGTTTATTTGAGTAAAATTCTCTGACGATTTCAACTGCTGCTCAGGGCCATTATAGTTGCCATAAACGGTAGTATTGCAAAGCATGGCCCGGAGCACGGGTCCGGCGAACCAGGCCATATCAAGTCCGGGTTCAGGCTCACAGGCACCGAGGAAATGCCATTTGCCGGCAATCCACACCTCCACCCAGGCATGATTGTCGTCGCAATGCGCCCATCGGGGCGTGTATACCTGTCGGGCAGGAATACCGGCAGCACGCATGGCTGTCACTGTGAAGGTAGATTCTTCGCCGCAGCGTCCATAAGCCGTACGTATGGTGCTAAGGGGAGCGCTGGTGCGTCCGTCGGTTCCTTTATAGTTCACTTTTTCATGGCACCAGTGATTCACTTCCAATGCAGCATCGGCCATAGAAAGGTTTTTGATACGATCCTTTAATTCATAAAAGAAAACCATTCTGGAGGAATCGAGATTCTCGTTATTAACACGATAGGGCAAAACAAAATGACGGAAGATATCCTCGGGTATGGTTTTGCCCCAGCTGAATGTTTCACGGGCCAGCAACGACATACGAACCTGTCTCAGGTAGAAACTGCCATCGTAATCGGCCAGGTCGCTCAAAGGCATATAGGCATAAAGAAATTTCAAAGCTTCTTCCTCTTCCAAACTCAGTTTGCCTGAAAAGACATCGAAAAGCTGAAGAGACCTTCCTTGTGCCAATGGCTTCAGCTGATCGAAAGCCTTGATCACCTGAAGGCGATAAGCTTCATCAGAAATAAAATGCTTGGTTCTATCCTGGGCATTGAGAAAAAGGACATTCACAAAAAGACACAGAAGAATGAATAATTTTTTGATCATGATTTCTTGTTATGGTTATTAATTAGGGCCTCTATTTGCTTTACCTTTTCAACATCGGTAATAGTAATATTGTGATGAGTGTCGAGCGGAGAAATGTATTCCATATTGCCTGGCAAATTCGTGGAACAAGAAGCATGTACCTCGGCTACTCCGGTAAAATCGATTATATCCTTTACGTTATCCGGGCTTATACCCGCTCCTGCCAGAAGGGTGATTCTTGAGCGGGCTTTTTCAACCAGAGATTTTATTAGTGCTCTTCCTTCCCAGGCTGATAATGCTTGTCCTGATGTGAGGATACGGTCGGCACCGGTTCGTATTACATCTTCGAGAGCATCATAAGGATTTCGCGCACGATCGAAAGCACGGTGAAAAGTAAACTGCATGGGCGAGGAGAGTGAAACCAATTCTGAGGTTCGCTCCAAATCAATATCTCCATTGGGCAATAATATGCCGGCAACAACGCCAGAAGCACCCAGGTTTTTTGCTATTTTGATATCCTCCTTCATAAGTTCAAAATCGTAGGTATCATAAACGAAATCGCCGCTGCGGGGACGAATCAGGACAAATACCGGAATATTAAGATCTCTGACAGCTAATTTAATGGATGCCGCTGACGGAGTAATTCCACCAGCCTCCAGTTGAGCACACAATTCTATGCGGTCGGCACCACCTTGCCGGGCAGCAAGCGCCGATTGAAAAGAATTGGCACAAACCTCAAAACTGATCTTCTGCATGTGTCCAATCTGTGTTATGGTAAATATACCAATTATAGTAAAACCTGATGGCAGAGAGCAACAAGGGAACCCCCATGCACACATAAAATGAATAGAGTATTTCAGGATCAACCAAATTCAGTTTTCGTAAGGTGATTCCTGCCGAAATCATAATGGTCATCATTATGTAACCTCGCACATCAAAGAAGGAAAACATACAGGGTTTGCTAGGCTTCAGAGCCAATATACGGTTGACGTGTTTCTTTGATATTCTTCTGAACAACACCATATAGAAGACTAAGCCAGCCACGAATCCTACAGGGATTTCAATAAATGCATTGGATTCGTGAGGCAATAGACCTATTACACCACGGGAAATAAGCATACCTCCGCCCACTGTCCAAAGTACTCCGGCAAACATAAGTAACCACCGTCGGGGTACTCCAGGCTTTAATGACTGGCTCAAACTCATGGTGTTTTGGATTGATTATTTGCTATCATATTCAGTACTTCTGTCATTCGCTTATCGTTATTCAGTTTAATGAAAATGCTGTCGTTGTCGATGCGAATCTTCTCTTTAAAGCCTAATTCGGCTGACCTTTTCAGATGTGATATGGACTTTTCGATATCTTTTTTGCGGGCAAATATCTGTGCCCACATAAACTCAGGCTCGGCATTGTCGGGATCGATCATGGCGTACAATTCAATGTAATGTTCCGCATCGGCATAGCTACCCTGGGCGTAGGCAGAAGAACAGTTGGAATATAAAACCAGACTCAGATATTCGAGTACTCGTTTCAGCAAATGCTTTTCTGTTTCGTCCTTTGTGGTAGCAATGAAATTATCCAGGCGCTTGACTTCGCCCTTCCACCAGGCAATATTTTCTGAGGACAATTTTTCGACATACTGTTGCTGAAGCGTTTGTTCTTTTAGCTCATCAGCCAGTGCTTTCTTTATTCCGTTCTGTACGGCCTGATCTTTTTCCAATGAAGACAGTTGATCTTCGTATTTCTTTACATCAGCCAGCCCTTTGAAATAGTTGATTAATTTTTTGGTCAGGAGGTATTCTTCGTAAGCGTTGCCAGAATTCTGTGAGTCGGTATATTGTTTGTCGAAAGTGGCCAACTGCTCGCTGACGAATGACTTGTCAACTGGCTTTTTACCATCTTTCATGGCATTCAATTCGGTCCAAACAATGCTCTCGGCCATATACTCTTTGGGTGGCCAGTCGTGTGTTCCGTTGAACACCACCAGTTGATGTCTGAACCCACTGTTTTCAAGGGTCCTGTCCAGAGCAAGCATTTCGGCATAGTTCATGTCATCGTTACCGGCATACCCAAAGAAATCGAACTTTTGACGAATGCCATCCTTCACTGGAGGGAATCCGGCAGAACAACCTATCACACCCGAAATGCCGCCTTTGGAAATGGCAATGGTACTTGCCACGCGACTTCCTCCCGAAAACCCGCAGGTGTAAATTCGGAGTTTGTCTATTCCAAATCGTGTCAAAATATCATCCAGCAAGATGTCGTAATGTTCGAAATTGGCCTGCATGGAAATGCCGTTCTTCGAAACGTTAGACCCAACAATGACATAGCCGAATTTTTCGGCTTGTTCCTGTAATAAATCTACCGGCTTATAACCCGAGCCATGAGCATCGAAACAAAGGATGAGAGGATATTTTTTGTCGGCAACAAAACTCTTAGGTAGATAAAGGGCATAGGTGTGCGAAACGTTTTTTACACAAGCCACCGAAGGAATTACTTTCCCCTTTTCCAATTCCGGCGTTTGGGTGTTTTTAGATGAATGTGTTCCGGAACAGGAAATAAGAAGTATACCAATTAACAAGTGTAATTTGGTGAAAATATTCTTCATGCTGCGTCTTTTTACAAAATTAGTGAAATGTAATTGCCTAAAGTGAAGTTTAATTTTTATTTTTGTTTAAAATAAGGAAATGAAGCTACGTTCAAACATTGCCAATTATATAACCAGCCTCAACCTGATCTGCGGAAGCGTTGCCATATACTACCTCTATCAGGGCGAATTCATGACGGCTGTCTACCTTATCCTGGCTGCGGCAGTTTTCGATTTTGCCGATGGTTTTGTGGCACGATTGCTTCATGTAAAATCGGCTCTTGGTGTGCAACTCGATTCGCTGGCCGATATGGTTTCCTTTGGACTGGCGCCTGGTGTGGCCATGTTTCAATTGCTGAAGATGAGTTTGGACGTATGGAGTTTTCATTTACCTGAATACACCCCTTTTATTGCGTTCATGATACCTGTTTTTTCGGCCTGGCGATTGGCAAAATTCAATATTGATGAAAGGCAAACAGACCATTTCATAGGATTGCCCACCCCTGCCAATGCTTTGGTCATATTTTCATTTCTTCCCATGGCCAGCCGTAGTTTTGAATCGCCATTGCTTCCCTTTGGAGATATGATGTTCTATCTTGTTACGCATCCATTTGTTCTAATAGCTGCCACTATTTCCTTATCCTACCTGTTGGTATCAAATGTGCCATTGATTGCGATGAAATTCAAATCCTTCGGATGGAAAGCCAATCGCATTCGCTATATCTTCCTGATATCATCACTGATATTAATTTCACTATTTTACTTTGTCGCTATCCCATTTATCATAATTTTGTACATCGTTCTCTCATTAATTGATTTTTATAACCAAAGCAAACAGGAAAAACATGAAATTCAGAGCTGAAATCGACATCATGCCACTAAAAGAGCTACTCGATCCCCAGGGAAAAGCCGTTACATCAGGACTTAGAAACATTGGGATTCAGGAAATCGCTGATGTCAGGATAGGAAAACATATTGCCATTGAACTCGATGCCAAAGACGAAAAAACTGCCAATGCACTGGTAGAAAAGGCCTGCAAAGAACTATTGGCCAACCCTATCATGGAGAGCTATTCTCTTGTTTTGAAAAAAATATAACCAAACAACAACTTAGGAACAATTTTTGTCATTATTAACCAAATTATAATTTTTTATGAAAAATCTATTAAAAGTCAGTGTGTTTATGATTGCTCTGTTGGTGGGTATCTCAGCCGCTAATGCTCAAAAGGTATATTCTTGTGATTATAAAAGTGACGCCAAAGTAAAAGTTTACGTGGCAAACTATAAAAGCGATGCCGACCTGGTGGTTTACAAATGTTCCTATTCGAGCGATGCTTCAGGAAATGACGGTTTGTGGTATTTCTGCAACTATAAGAGCGATGCTCAGGTAACTATTTACTTCTGCGATTATAAGAGCGATGCGGACCTGGTGATCTATTTTTCGGAATATAAAAGTGACGCAGGTTGGAAAAATACCAGTAAAAAACACTTGATGTACTAATCCTCTATCTTAATTAAGATGATAAGCGGCTCCTAAATGGGTCGCTTTTTTATTTTTCTTATTATTGCTATATTCCATATTGTAGGATACCAGCACGTTAAAAGGTTTAAAAATCTCAAAATAAAAAAGATAATTTTTCTGTGCTTACCCTTATTACAAACAATTGGGTTAACTTTGTATAGTAAAGTTTCAATATGCCCCCTTCTAAAAAGATCAACACCCTACCTCTTCTCTTTAAGGGAGTCTCCATGCCTTTCGTCATCATCACCATGGAAGAACTCAACCGCCTGTCGGGGGGCATAGCCGACCCACCTCACCGCCACGATTACTACTCGGTGATATGGTCGATCACCGCCACGGGCCGCCACATCATCGATTTCAGAGAATATGCGCTGCAGCCCAACCATATCTTTTTCGTCAGTCCCGAACAGGTACATCAGGTGATAACCGATGCCGATCCCACGGGCTATGTAATACTCTTCACTCCCGAATTTCTCGAAAAGAACAGCATTCGCGACGATTTCATCTCCAACCTCAAGCTCTTCCGCTCCAGCGACGACACACCTCCCCTGCCACTCAACGAACAAATGTCGACCTCGCTGCAGCTCTTTGCCGGGCAAATGCTCTCGGCCTTCGAAACCCGCAACGACATGTATCTGGAGACCATAGGCGCTTACCTGAAACTTTTCCTGATTGAATGCAACGGGCATTGCTCGCTGTCGCCTGCCGAAAACACCCAATCGGTGGAAGTGGGCCGTAGTCTGGTGAAGAAATTCAAGACATTGGTGGAAGAACATTTTCATGAATGGCACCAGGTGAAAGAATATGCCGATGCCCTCTTCGTGACGCCCAACTATCTGAACGAGGTGATACGAACGTCCATAGACGTATCGGCCAAGGACTACATTCAGCAGCGCCTTATACTCGAAGCCAAACGCATGATAGTCTTCACCCCCAAAAGTGCCAAAGAAATAGGCTACGACCTGGGTTTCGACGACCCTTCGCACTTCAGCAAATTCTTTAAGACCAACACCAATCAATCCCTTCAGGAATTCAGGGTAAGTGTACCTTTGTGAGTATAGGTTGACCATATTCTCTCTGTCAATTTCTTTCTTTTCCCGCAGATCTCGCTGATTTACGCAGATTTCTTTCAGTTTGATTTTCCATCTGCGGTTATCTGCGGAATTAGCGGGAAACAATTGTGCCTTGATTTATACCACAGCATCCATGATTTATCCATTTCGGGGGTGTTTGGCTCTGAGTAATTTTGTACTCTAATAATTAAAACGAAGTAAAACAATCTTAAAAACAAAACACAATGAAAAAAACAATCTTAATGACTCTGGCAGTAGTATTATCAGCCATCATAACTTCTCAGGCACAAACAAAATACAAAGCCGATCCGGCCGGCAGCAAAATCAACTGGCTGGGTAAAAAAGTAACGGGCGAGCACAGTGGCACCATCAACCTGTCTTCAGGTGAATTCACCATCAACAATGGCATGATAGAAAAAGGCAAATTCGAAGTGGATATGACCACCATAAAATGTGTAGACCTCACAGACGAAGGCTACCGCACCAAGCTGGAAGGCCACTTGAAATCAGACGATTTTTTTGGAGTTGCCACCTATCCCAAAGCCACCTTTGTTTTAGACAAACCAGTTAAAATCGAAAAAGGCATCACCCTGGTGAAAGGCAATATGACCATCAAAGGAACCACTCAGCCTGTAGAAATCAAAGCCGTTTTTTCCGACAGCAAAGAAGGCATGCGCATCTATGCCACTCTGACCATCGACAGGACTAAATTCAATGTTAAATATGGTTCGGGCTCCTTCTTCGAAGATTTGGGCGACAAGACCATCTACGATGAGTTTTATTTAACCGTTAGTTTGCTGGCACCAAAACAATAGCATGTCAAACACCCTTCTCCATAAAGCAGCTACCCGCGGTCACGCAAACCACGGGTGGCTTAACAGCTTCCACACTTTCAGCTTCGCCTCTTACTACGAGCCTGAGCGTGTGCATTTCGGGGCCTTGCGCGTGCTTAACGACGATACGGTAGAAGCCGGCATGGGTTTCGATACGCATCCTCACGACAATATGGAAATCATTTCCATACCCCTCGAAGGCGACCTGGAACACAAAGACAGCATGGGGAATACGGGTGTAATACGTCATGGCGATATACAGGTGATGAGCGCGGGTTCGGGAATATTCCATAGCGAATACAACCACAACAAGGACCAGCAGGTCAAGTTCCTGCAGATTTGGGTCTACCCCAATAAGAAGAATGTTACACCGCGATACGACCAAATCGCTCTGAACATTGCCGACCGCCACAACCGGCTGCAGCAGATACTTTCGCCCCATGCGGACGATGAAGGGGTCTGGATCTATCAAAATGCCTGGTTCCATATCGCTCAATTCGACAAGGGGTTCAGTGCCGTTTACGATTTGAAAGCAAAAGGCAATGGAGTCTACGCCTTTGAACTCAGCGGCGACCTCAGCATCAATGCTCAGGCACTCAACACCCGCGACGGCTTTGGGATATGGGACACAGATACGCTTTCGCTGAAAGCAGACACCGACGCAGAATTCCTGCTGATGGAAGTGCCCATGACTTTATAATAAAGAGGCGCGTCTCTAGGGGATTACTTGAAAATTGAGAAAAATATACCACTAAGTCACTCAGAGCACTAAGTTTTCTTAGTGATTCTAAGTGTCCGCCGCGGCGGATTAGTGTCTAAGTGGTCTTTTTAAGGAATCACAAAATCAATCTTAGTATCAATGCTGACCTTGCCGTTGGCACCCACAGTAAAACTACTGTTCAGGCTGGAACTCATATAGTCGCCCTTTTTGTGCATCTTATCCCCGTTGATATCGTCGTATGAATACAAATAATACTTTCCGGGATGCACGTTTTTAAGTGTATACGATTTCGTTCCAACCCCCAAATACACGTACTTCGAAAGGTAATTCAAGCGTTCGGGAACGTATTTCAGTCCGTCGAAAAGGGGTTCGGTAGTCAGCAACAGGCATAACTCATCGGTTTTGCTGGTTTTCAGTGAAGGGTCTATGGTGATATTCACCGTAACCGTTCCCATGGGAGGCTGGGAAGCGCCATTATAAGGATCCTCGTCGAGATTGAAATAGATGCTTTCTTTCATGCTTCCAAAGATGCCTGTAAAGTCGTTCACTGCTTTGGGCTGAGGAAACTTAAATTCATTGATGGCATCGCGGGCGGCCTCGCGGCTGGTCAATGCAGGTTCGAACTTCGAATGCAGTTTCAACACAGGGGATTGATTAAACTTGTTGGTCCATACTTCCTGAACAAAACCCTCTTTCGAGAAATGATAAATGGTGGAAGCCCTTTTCTTTCCGCCTACAAAATCTACAAAACGATAATAACCCGAAGCTTCGTTCACCGAATCCATTATTTCGTAGGTAACGCAGCATTTGTCCTGGAAACAACCTTCGGTACGCTGGGCTATGGCCAGTTTGTTATTGTATTTCACCACGAAATAGCTAGTAATATTCACCGTATTGGAATCCAGCATAGAATATTGAGACACTTGCGAGGGGGAAACCGGGCGGAAATCGACATACCATTTGTCGAAACTACCCGAAGAAGTAGAGGTAACAACCTTGCCGTTCCACAATCCAACGATCTTGTTTAAAAATCCGAAGCCCAACACAGGCTCATCGGTACTGGACTGGCTGCTGACATTCGTAACGGATAGCAGCAGAATAAGGGCTAACAAAGCAGAGGTTCTTTTCAGGAAAGACAGTTTCATCATAATGTTATTGGTTTTAGGGTGAAAAAGAGGGTCAGAATATTTTTCAAAAGTAGGAAAAAAATTTGAAGACTTTTAGACTATTAGGCTTTTAGTCTGTTAGGAGGAGCCATTACACAGTCCACCAACAGGCGGACACAGAGGATACACAGAGTTTCAGAAAGAAATTCTATCATAATTGGCATCACCAGGATTATGGTTTTTGCACTTTTTCAAACGCATTTCATGTTAACGAGATAATCTTATAAACCTTTTCGGAACTGTTTTCAGTTGTGGAAAGACACTGTTCGATCAAATAATACCATCTTCTATTCATAAATTTAATTGTGTTTTGTTAATAACCTGAATTATTTATTGTTGAACTACTCAATAAAAAGGAATTTATGTCGTACGGACATTCATACGACATAAAGTAAGAGTGTTTTACCCTATCAGTGCTTTCATACGATATCCGAAAACAGTGTTTTACCATCTATGAACTTTCAAATGACATAAAGTAAGAGTATTTGGTATCGCATGAACATACGTATAGGATAAAGTAAGAGTGTTGGATGTCGTATAAACATTCAATTGGCATGCAGTAACTGTAATTTATTTCGTCTGAACAGTCACATGAGGCAAAGTAAGGACAATTTGCCTTGTATGAATTCTCCAATTGGATCAAGTAACTTTTTGCGATGCCTCAACCTAACAACAACCCCATCAAAAACAATAATTTGCCGTAAAATATTCCAACCCATGACCCACAAAGAGAACTCCTTAGATGAAATGTAAGAGTGGCGCGTGGCAAACCAGTAATTAGTTGATTGGGTTTATTAAGTAGATTAAGGAAGTCTGCCTTTCGACTTCGCTCAGAATGCGAAGTCCGAAGACCGAAGTGCGGCACGACTCATGGCTTAAGGCTACTGGATTGTGGCGATTTCTCTGCGTCCTCAGCGTCTCCTCGGTGAATCTTCTTTTGTGTCTATGAATTGAAAAAAATCCTCCTCTATCTCCCCATAATTATGTAGTTTTATGCTGCAAAGATTCTTCAGCAACAAAGCAATGAACAAGACCATTATGTACGCCACTCTTATCTTTTCCCTGTTTATCATGGTTTCCTGCAACCACGATTGCGACACTCAAACCAAAAACTCCTTCCGCGAATTGCCCCTGTCTCATATTAATGATCTGGAGCAGATCAATACTATGTTCTTACGAAATATCGTTTTGCTCGCCGACTCCTGTTGTCAGAACATAGGCAGCGCCCATAGCGGCCGGGCCTGCTCCGATCCCGATTCGTTGCGAAAAACTTATTTCTATCCGGCCACCAAACATCTGCTGAAACTATACCTTCCGCAAAGCGAATCGGCCACACTGGAACTCATCGACAAACTCTCGCCCCATTCTTACTATACCAACAACGATGTGCTCATCACCAACTTCTCCTTCCGTTCCGATTCCACGGTCAAATATCCCGTGTTTTATGCCCGATGCGGCGACAGCATCACCGAGCATTACATTATTTTTCAAAAAGGAAGCGACCCTGCAGGAAACTTTTATGCCGGCGACAGAAATGTTACCCTGGTGAAACAAAAGCTCATCAAACCCGACTGGACCTATTACATCATAAGATACGCCGATAACTAATCATGCAGTAGTACTGCAACTCCATAAACCATTTAATACTATTACCTTGAAAATATCAGATAACCCATTCCCGCAAAAAAACAATATTCCGCAGGCATACCTGCTGCCCAGCCCTATAGAACAAACCGAATACCTCCTCGACGGAGAGATACATCATTGGAAAGGCCTGCAACATGAAGTTCATTCGCCCGTGTTTGTGCAGGACGGAGAAGGCTCCAGCAACACCATAGGCAGTTACCCTCTCATGGAAAAAGAGGAAGCCATGAAAGCCCTGGAGGCCGCCGTGGCGGCTTTTGATAATGGCAAAGGTGCCTGGCCCGCCATGACCGTGGAACAAAGAATCGAATGCATCAAAAAGTTCGTACTCCTGATGAAGGAGCAAAGGGAAAGCGTTGTCCGCCTGCTAATGTGGGAGATAGGCAAAAGCCTTCCCGATTCCGAAAAAGAATTTGACCGTACGGTGGATTATATCAATGATACCATAGAGGCCCTGAAAACCCTCGATAGGGACTCATCGCGTTTCACTATTTCGCAGGGCATCATCGCCCAGATCAGAAGAGCACCCCTGGGAGTGGTGCTATGCATGGGCCCTTATAATTATCCCCTGAACGAAACTTTCACCACCCTGATACCCGCCCTCATTATGGGCAATACCATTATCTTTAAACCGCCCAAGCTAGGAGTGCTGCTGCATTATCCGCTTCTGAATGCTTTTAAAGAAGCTTTTCCGAAAGGAGTTGTCAATACGGTGTATGGCGATGGCCAAAAAGTGATCACTCCGCTGATGGAATCGGGCAGGGTGAATGTGCTTGCCTTCATTGGCTCAAGCCGCGTGGCTGATATTTTAAAGAAACAACATCCCAAACCTCACCGATTGAAATGTGTGCTGGGACTGGAAGCCAAAAACCCCGCCATTGTGCTTCACGATGCTGATCTGGATGCCACGGTCAAAGAATGCATCATGGGCGCACTGTCGTTCAACGGGCAAAGGTGCACGGCTTTGAAAATTATTTTTGTTCATGAGGATATAGTTCATCCTTTTTTAGAAAAACTGTCGGTAGCCGTAGAAAAACTACAAATGGGTATGCCCTGGGACGCCAATGTAAATATCACACCCTTGCCGGAGCCGGGCAAATCGGAATACCTTACGGAGCTGATAGATGATGCCCTAAAGTCGGGCGCCAGAGTGATAAATCCGGGAGGCGGCAGCTATAACCGCAGCTGCTTCATTCCGGCCATACTATTCAATGTGAACCACAACATGAGAATATACCATGAAGAACAGTTTGGTCCTGTGATACCGGTGGTAAGCTATAAGGATATCAATGAGCCTCTGGAATATGTCATCAACTCCGACTACGGACAGCAAGCCAGCATTTTTGGCAGCGATTCGGATCAGATAGCCCGGCTTGTGGATACCCTGATCAATCAGGTTTGCCGTGTAAACATCAACTCCCAATGTCAGAGAGGGCCGGATATTTTTCCGTTCACTGGAAGAAAAGATTCTGCAGAAGGAACCTTATCCGTTTCAGATGCCTTAAGGGTTTTCTCTATTAGGACCTTGTTTGCAGCCAAGGACAGCGATATGAACAAGCAAATTGTGAAGGAAATCATACGGGACAATAAGTCTAATTTTCTTTCGACTGACTTCATCTTCTAAAATAATTCCTTGTTTGAGGATATGGGAAGAGGAGCTATGATCAGGCAATGATCTTTTAGAAACAGGAACTTTGGTAGAAATTCTGACATGGGGATCTGTATTTTTCTGCACTAATATATATACTATTAGCCCGTTTTTTTGTACATTTGCACTCTTTTTTTTATGAAGAATCATTCTTAATTAAACAGAACTATGAAAGAAAACGCAAAAGACAAACAGGAAAAAGCCGAAAACAAGCCAGAAGTAAAGCCATATAGCGGGATATCGCGCCGCGAACATTCCGAATTTCATAATTGTCATACCCTCGAAAGTGTTAAACAAGACGTGGCTTTTTTGAAGCTGGTATACGGCGACAAGATCAAACTCAGCGAAGCTGATGTTACCAACGATTTTGTTCACAAATTGAAGGTCATCAGTAAGGATGTTTATTTCTTTATCGATACCCTGGAGAAGGACATGTCGCCTCAGAACTATATCAAAAGCAAATACCAATTCATCAAACACCGTATACCCAATGCCGATCAAACGCTCTTTTATCTGGCATGGAACGGCCTGATCAAAAACGACAGCTTCCGCCGTTTGCTTTTGAAGACTTTCAGCATAAGCAAATTCAGCGACAATTTATGTCCTCAGAACATTCCCCCCATAGGTTCGACCATGACCCGTTATCGCTCGAAGCTGATACTGGCCGACGATATGGCCACCAACCCCGACGGCAGCAGACGTACTTCGGGAAGAATGCTGGAAGACGGCAGCGGCCTCATTATGAATGAATCCATCGTCTGGCTGCCCAACGAAAAAGCCATCCCTATGTTTCCACAGGCTTATGTGCCCATGAACCAAACCCATTTGATCATGATACGCCATGGTAAATCCATACACGAATCGGGTGGAGATAACCCGGAATTTGTTGGTTCGGGTTATTGGGACACCTGGGATAAAAACCGTCGTATTTCGGGTTCGCAAAGCAACTTCCTGAAAGAAGAAGGCATTGTCACTGCCAAAGAATTGGGTAAAGACTTTAAAATGGCTGTGGATGTGCTGGACAAAAGCGGATATCCTATGTGGCTATGGTCGAAAGACGCTCCCATTATGGTTTACGGAAGCGAATCGGAGAACACTGAACAAACCGCACGTTACTTCCTTCAGGAAGCAGGCTATACCAATATGTCGTTCAATGCGGTCTTTGGATTGAATTCGCAGAAGTACGGCGCATTGACCTTCCGCTACAAAAATGAGATCATTGAAGAGGCCACCAAAATATACAGCGGTGGCAAAGAGATCACACCTGATGTGAAAGCCAAGGTGTCCAAAATATTCAAGAACCGTTTTTATCATTATCCCGAAGGCGAGACACTGATTGAAGCCGACTGGAGAATCGCTTTCAGCTTTGTAGACCTGCTGAACCGCAACCTGGGCAAACGCATCCTTATATGCGACCATTCGGGAGCCATCAGGGTGTTCGAAGCCATCATACGTACTCTTGATTTTGCTGAATACAGCACCATAAAAGAATCACAGGATTCTATCATGGCATTGTGTTATCAGCCGGGACGCAATCTGCGCTACGACTATCTGCAGAAAAAAGAATATCCTTTGAGAAAAAGAAATAAATAAGTTTCACGGGCCTCCTAAAGGGAAGCCTGCATTTTACATGGCCTAAGCCTTATCCCTGAAAAAACCATAGTATGTGTTGTCAGCATTCATTATTTATCATCCCCGCCCTGGTCGCCTTGCTGGCAATCATACTGCTATTGGTTACCAAGCTGAAGTATTATTTCCGGCTTTCGGAAACAGACGAGCTGACCTCTTTACCCAACTATAGAAGTTTTCGAAGGAAGCTGAACAAAACCTTACGCATCCATAAGCAGAAAGACACTGACTTTTCTATTGCCATTCTGGACATTGATGGGTTCAGGAGATTTAATAATCACAGCTATGCTTTAGGAGACAAGGTGCTTCAAGACTTTGTTGAATCTCTAAAAGGAGAATTACCCGAGAATGCTTTTCTTGCAAGGTTCCGGTTGGGAGATGAATTTATCCTGATATTGCCTTACCCTGTGGCGGAGACGATAGAAAAGCTGAATGGCATTGCTGAGAAAAGCAAAAGCCATATCCATAAAAATGAGACTCACAAAATGGAATACACCCTTACTTTTTCATTCGGAGTGGCAGCTTTTGAAAAGGGAAAAGACAGCGTGGAGACCTTGCTTGAAAAAGCGGAACAGGCATTGAAAGAAAACAAAAAACTGAAACAAATCTGAAAATGTCAAACCCTGTTATGGATGCTCCTGTGGCTGCCAATAAAAAGAACATCATACTGCTGCTGGTTATAGTAACCTCTTTCATCAACCCTTTTCTGGGGGCGGCTGTCAACATTGCTTTGCCGAAAATTGCCGAAGAATTCAGCATGAACGCCATCACCATGAGTTGGGTAGGTATGACCTTTTTGTTATCGTCGGCAGTATTTTTGGTGCCCTTTGGCAAGATAGCCGATATGGCCGGCCGCAAAAGGATATTCCTTTTGGGAAACATTATCGTAACCCTAGGTTCTCTATTGTCTGCCGTATCCGTTTCCACTCCCATGCTTTTAAGCGCCCGCGTGATACAAGGGTTGGGCGGCGCCATGATGTTTGGTACAGGAATGGCTTTGATCACTTCTGCCTTTCCACCTCACGAAAGAGGAAAAGCTATAGGCATCAATGTTTCGGCGGTGTATTTGGGATTGTCTGCCGCACCTTTTCTGGGAGGCATACTGACGCAATATCTGGGCTGGCGCAGTTTGTTCTATATCACCATTCCCTTCGGGATATTCGTGATCATCATGATATTGGTATTTCTAAAAAAAACAGAATGGGCCGATGCCAAAGGCGAGAAATTCGATTATAAGGGCTCGCTCATCTACATGGTGTTCATGAGCATGCTGATGTTCGGGTTCACCAAACTCCCCGACCCCTTGGCAATTGCTTTTACAGCAGTGGGAGTGCTGGGCATGGTTTGGTTTGTGATGGTCGAACTGAAAACTCCCTTTCCTGTGTTGAATATTCAACTGTTCAGAGGCAACCGGGTATTTGCTTTCTCGAATCTTGCCGCTCTAATTAACTATGCTGCCACCTTTGCCATTGGCTTTCTGCTGAGTTTGTATTTGCAATATGTCAAAGGCCTATCGCCCCGCGATGCCGGTATGCTGTTGATCGCCCAACCCCTGGTGATGACGCTGTTTGCTTCCTTTTCGGGACGCATGTCTGATAAGTACAACTCAAACCTGCTCTCGTCCATTGGCATGGGAATCATCGTGGTGGGACTGTTTTTGCTGACCTTTCTTGATGCTTCCTCGCCCAATGCTTTCCTAATTGTTTGCCTCGTGATTCTCGGGGCGGGCTTCGGAATATTTTCATCGCCCAACACCAATTCTATTATGAGTGCCGTGGATAAACGTTATCTCGGCATAGTTTCTGCTACGGTTGGCACCATGAGACTGACAGGGCAGGTATTGAGTATGGGTATCGCTACCCTCATCATTCACCTCTATATAGGTGAGGCCACCCACATACCTGAACACCGGCACGAATTCATGCAAAGCCTGCATGTGTCGTTCATTTTGTTTGCAGTACTTTGCACCATTGGTGTTTTTGCTTCCATGGCCCGAAACAAAAAAATCACTGCTGTTTAAACAACCTCAGGAAGGCACGTCTTTGCAGGGAACTGAAATTTCTTGTTACATTCAGTAAGTCATTAAAAAATACTTAATTTTGTTTGTGCATTATTTATGTCACTTTAAATTTAAACCATAATGCTGACACGCGAAATACATATAGGCAAGCTGGCACTCGGCGGAACCCATCCCGTCAGGATACAATCCATGACCAATACCAACACCATGGATACTCAGGCCACCGTGAAACAAGTGTTGCAACTGGTGGCTGCCGGCTGCGAAATGGTTCGCATCACAGCCCGTAATAAAGCCGAAGCCGAAAACCTCCGCCACATCAAGGAAGAATTATACCGGCAAGGCTGCGAGGTTCCCCTGATTGCCGACATACATTTTCAGCCCGAGGCTGCTGAAGTGGCCGCCCGTATTGTGGAAAAGGTAAGGATCAATCCCGGAAACTATGTAGACAAAAGTAAAGCCGGACAAGGTAAGACCGAATATACCGAAAGCGAGTACCGCGAAGAACTCGAAAAGATAAGACTTCGTTTGCTACCCCTTATACTTATCTGCAAAGAACACGGAACTGCCATTCGCGTGGGGGTGAACCATGGTTCTTTGTCGGAACGCATCACGGCACGTTATGGAGATACGCCCGACGGCATGGTGGCTTCGGCTTTGGAATATATTGAGATGTTTGCGGCCGAAGGCTTCCATAATCTGGTGCTTTCCATGAAATCGAGCAATGTGAAGACCATGATCTATTCGTATCGTCTGCTGGCCGCCCGCATGGTGGAAAAGGGTTATGATTATCCTCTGCATTTGGGCGTTACCGAAGCAGGAGCCGGCATGGATGCCCGTATCAAATCGGCAGCCGGAATAGGAGAGCTATTGATGGAAGGACTGGGAGATACCATTCGTGTTTCGCTTACCGAAGACCCTGTGAAGGAAATTCCGGTGGCCCGCATGTTGTGCGATGAATTTGCCAAATACAGAAAGCTGCCCGGCGATAACTTTCACCACGCTTATAGCTTTAATAAAACGGAAACTTATGCGGTGGGCAATATAGGCGGAAATTATCCCCCCGTTATTGTCAGCAGTTTTAAGCCAAAGCATGACAAGGTCAGATTTTCACCTGATTATTATCTGGATCCGGAGAAGAAATATTTCGTAAAAACGCATAATGCTGAAAAGATACCGTTAGTAAATCAATATCACCGAACATTCATTTTCAACAAACCCTATGATAAAGGGAATCAGGTAATGTTGCTTGACTATGACTTTGAGAAAGATACTCACTTAGCAAGAAATATATTATTTTCGATAAAAGAAGAGGGCGTCAAACAACCTGTGGTCCTCTACAAAAAGTACGATGAAGCAGACGAAGAGAAACTAATCGTAATGGCTTCCGCAGAGTTTGCCTTCTTCCTCACCGATGGTTTGCTTAATGGTATTTGCCTGGATGCTCCTTTGCATCAGGACAAACTTCCCGAAATTATGTTCTCCATTCTTCAGGCTCTGGGTCTGCGTCGTGTGAAGGCCGATTTTATTGCCTGCCCCACCTGCGGACGCACTTCGTATAACGTGGAAGGCACCCTGAAAAACATCTCTGAAAAGTTATCTCACCTGAAACATCTGAAGATAGCCGTTATGGGCTGCATAGTGAACGGTCCCGGCGAAATGGCCGACGCCGACTATGGCTATGTAGGCTCGGGGGCCGGAAAGGTGAACCTCTACCAGGGAAAAAATCTTATCCGCAAAAATATTGACGAAGCTGTTGCTCTTAACGAACTGATATCCCTTATAAAAGAGAACGGTGATTGGGCTGAAGCCTAAGATATATTCGGATATGAAAATTCTTTCTTTATCGGAAAAGAAAGAGTAATTTTGTTATCAGGAATCAGTAAAAATAACAACCTCATGACCACCAACCTTATATTTTCACGACTTTGGGAAGATTATACTTCGCAAAACCCCGATGTTAAAAAAGTTTACGACCTCTTTGTTGCCGAAGGCGAAACGGTAGTGAACGACCATATAGCTTTCCGTACCTTCGACGACGCACGCATCAATGTGGATGTACTCTCCAAAGTATTTCTACGCGCAGGATACGTTGAAAAAGGACAATATGTATTCGAAAAGAAACATCTCTTTGCCAAACATTTTGAGCATGCCACCGAAAAAGACATGCCCCGTGTATTCATCAGCGAATTAAAAACTGCCGATTTTAGCAGCGAACTGCAGGCAATTGTAAAGGATTGCATTGATAAAATACCTACACCACTTATGCATTCGGAGGAGTTGATTTTTTCGGGAAACATGTGGTGCCGGCCTTCTTTTGAAGTGTACGAAAAGTTGCGTGCCGAGACCGAATACGCCGCCTGGCTTTATGTAAACGGTTTCACGGCCAACCATTTCACCGTGAGTGTGAACCACCTGAAGAAATACGACAGCATACAGAAAGTGAACGCATTCATCAAGTCGCATGGTTTTCTTATGAACGATGCCGAAGGCGAGATTCAGGGAACCCCCGAAGAACTGCTGGAACAATCGAGCATCAGGGCGGCCATCAAGCCGGTGGAGTTCACCGACGGGACTCATGAAGTGACCTCCTGCTATTACGAGTTTGCCCGCCGCTATGCCGATGCAAACGGAGAATTGTATTCGGGTTTTATTGCCAAATCAGCGGATAAGATCTTTCAGAGTACGAACCTCTACAAGAAAGATTAGAAATTCTTTTCTGAAAAGTCCTGAAATTTATTGCCACAAAGACACAGAGGCACGAAGAATCTCAAAGGAAGATTCATAAGATCAGATAAAAAATCATTCTGGCCGGTAAAAAACATTAAAATACCGCGGAATTTCATAATTGCTGTGTATTTCCTGGATATTTCGCCCCGATGGGGCTTAGAATTCACGGTGGTTAATATTTCTACCAATATTATGTCCCTCTGGGACAATTGAATGATCAAAATACATGATCCCGTAGGGATCTGATATTGGTAGAAAAAAGGTACCGATTAAATACAAGTCCCGTATGGGACGAAATGTTTTTAACCGTTCACCAATGATAAAAAATATTTGTGTTTCAGAAAGTCTGGGGGCTTTGGTGGCTTTGGTTAGAATAATTTTCAATTCCTTATCCTACTTCATATAAATTTGTAATTTTACTTCCAATCAATTATTGCGACTGAGGTGGATAACTTGCTCAATTTGAAGAATTCCTTGGAAGGTGACCTGTTTACGGACAGCCTTCAGTTGATCATTTATTCCACCGATGCCTCCGCTTACCGCGAAAAGCCTTTGGCCGTAGCTCGTCCGAAGAATGCCGACGACATCAAAAAGATAGTCCGCTTTGCTTCGGAAAACAAGATACCCCTCATTCCCCGCACCGCCGGAACTTCGTTGGCCGGACAGGTGGTAGGTAACGGCATGGTGGTAGACGTGTCGCGCTACATGAACTCCATCCTCAAATTCAACATACTAAATCATTGGGTTTCGGTAGAACCCGGCGTGGTGCTCGACGAACTGAACAAGGAAATGGAAAAACTGGGTTTGTTTTTTGGCCCCGAAACCTCCACTTCCAACCGTTGTATGTTGGGCGGCATGGTGGGCAACAACTCCTGCGGGGCCCATTCGCTCATCTACGGAAGTACGCGCGATCATGTGATGGAGCTGAAAACCATTCTGAGCGACGGCAGCGAAGCCACTTTCGGCGAACTCAGCCAGGAAGAATTTCTGGAAAAGCTTACCCTGCCCAGCCTGGAAGGCGACATCTACCGCAACATCCATAAGATACTTTCGGATAAGGATAACCAGAAAGAGATTGCCGAACAATATCCCGCCAGGACACTCGAACGACGCAATACCGGCTACGCCATAGACCTGCTGATGGATTGCCAGCCTTTCAGCGAAAAAGGCTCGAAATTCAACTTCTGCAAGCTGATTGCCGGCTCCGAAGGCACCCTGGCTTTCATCACCGAGATCAAACTCAACCTCGTCCCCCTGCCTCCCAAAGATAAGGTGCTGGTTTGCGTACACATGAAATCGGTTAAAGAAGCCCTGCAGGCCAACCTCATCGCACTGCGGCATATGCCGACCTCTGTGGAGCTGATGGACAAAGCTATACTGGATCTTACCAAAGAAAATATCACCCAAAAGAAGAACCGCTTCTTTCTTCAGGGCGAGCCCGGTGCTTTGCTGATAGTAGAGTTTGCCGAAGAGGCGCCCGGCATGATAGAAGCCAAATGCAAGGCCATGGAAGCCGATATGAGGGAAAGCGGCTTTGGCTACCATTTCCCTGTGGTGAAGGACGGCGACATCAAAAAGGTGTGGGAACTGCGCAAGGCAGGACTCGGCGTGCTGAGCAATTATCCCGGCGATGCCAAACCCGTGCCCGTGATTGAAGATACGGCTGTAGCGCCCGAAGTGCTGCCCGATTATATAGAAGAACTGCAGGCCATACTGGACAAGTTGAACCTGCCCGTGGTGTATTACGCCCACATTGCCACCGGCGAGTTGCACATCAGGCCCGTGCTGAACCTCAAGGACCCCAAAGGCGTGGAATTGTTCCACACTGTGGCCCTGGAGACGGCGCGACTGGTAAAAAAATATAAGGGATCGCTGAGCGGTGAGCATGGCGACGGCCGCCTCCGCGGCGAATTCATCCCAATGATGGTGGGCAACCGCAACTACGCCCTGCTTCAGGACATCAAGCAGACCTGGGACCCCAACGGCATTTTCAATCCCGGCAAAATAACCCAGACCCCGCCCATGAACAGCATGCTCAGGTTTGAACCGGGCAAGCCTGTAAGGAAAATTGATACCGTTTTCGATTTCTCTAAAGATCACGGTATTTTGCGGGCTGTGGAAAAATGCAACGGCTCGGGCGATTGCCGCAAATCGAGCATCATCGGCGGCACCATGTGCCCCAGCTATATGGCAGCCGGCGACGAAAAAACCACCACCCGCGCCCGTGCCAATGTGTTGCGCGAGTTTCTGACAAATTCCGAAAAACAAAACCCTTTCGACCATAAGGAGATATACGAGGTGATGGACCTCTGCCTCTCATGCAAGGGATGTAAGTCGGAATGCCCGTCGAATGTGGATATGGCCAAATATAAGCCCGAATTTCTGCAGCATTACTACGATGTGCACGGCATAAGCCTGCGCACCCGCATGATAGCCAACATCAACCGGGTGAACCAACTGGGAGCCATCTGGCCTTCTGCTTTCAACTTTTTCGCGAAGACGCCCATGTTTTCGGGCTTCATCAAATCGGTGCTGGGATTTGCGCCCAAACGCAGCATACCCTTGCTGAACAAGCAAACCCTTACTGCCTGGTACGCAAAATATACCCAAAAAATTGAAGGGAAAAGCTTCCCCAACGGAAGGGTGTACCTGTTTAACGACGAGTTTACCAATTATAACGATTCCATCATTGGTATCAGGGTGGTGAAACTGCTGACCAACCTGGGCTATGAGGTGATCATTCCGGCCCACGCCGAAAGCGGCCGCGCTTTCCTTTCAAAAGGACTGTTGCGCAAAGCCAAACTCATTGCCAACTTCAACATTGCGGCACTTAAAGATATCATCAGCGCCGAAACCCCTTTGATAGGGCTGGAACCTTCGGCCATACTCACTTTCCGCGACGAATATCCCGATCTGGCCCTGCCCGAACTTCAGGAGGCAGCCGAAAAAATGGCCCCTCACTGCATGATGTTCGAAGAGTTTTTTATGCGCGAGTTTCAGGCCGGTCGAATCCGCAAAGAGTCGTTCTCGACCAAAGAAATGCACATAAAACTCCACGGACACTGCCATCAGAAAGCCCTCACCTCAACCGATTTCACCAAAAACATGCTGCAGATACCCGAAAACTGCCATGTGGTAGAGATCAAATCAGGCTGCTGCGGTATGGCAGGCTCCTTTGGCTACGAAAAAGAGCATTACGAAATATCGATGAAGATAGGCGAAATGGTGTTGTTTCGCGCCATCCGCAAGACCCCCATGAACCAACTCATTGTGGCTCCGGGCACCTCCTGCCGCCACCAGATCAAAGACGGCACCGGCCGCAAAGCCCTGCATCCCGTTGAGGTAATGTGTAAAATGATGTTGAGATAAGCCTGCTCGCCTGGGCTGGCTTTCAGTATAATCCGGGCATCAACAGAATAGTCTGCGGCAACAAATACCCTTGAGCCGGTTTTCAGCCATACAACAAAAAACATCCGCCTCATTAGTAAATCATTCTTTCCCACCGTAGTGGCGAATGGCTGACTAATAGTTTTTCTTTTTCAGTTTAATGGTAAATCTAACCGTTTTTGTATTATCAATTCCAACATTCGACATGTTAGCGCTTTCATATAATTCGCTATCCACCGTAAACGACCAGGTGCCCACCATTACACTATAGAAGCGTGCAAAACCTTTTGTGCTGCTGAGTTTTTTATGTTTTTCTATACCTTTGCTCAAAGTAACTACTCCCTTCACCACAGCCACCCCCGTTACATCGTCAACCAATTTTATCTCCAGCGACAGATGTCGTGCCGACGACGACTTACCCACCTTGATGATGGCAATCCAGTCAGCCAACAAATCGGGATTATGCGACGAAATATGCTTGGTCAAAAAATGTTTGGTAACATCCAGATCGTTGAGCAAAGGAATCATAATTTCGGTGCCTTCGGCTTTTCTCTTTTTAATGAGAGATTGTGGAGTACCGTTTATGTCCTTAAAAGCTTTCAGTGCATCGGTCATATCGGCTCTGTCAGTGACGGTAATCGAAGTAATTACACCCGAATTGGTGGTAACTATATTCAGCAAATCGGTGGCACGACCTATACAGGCTTCACCCCCACAATGCGTTAAAAATGTAGGAGCTATATCCAGAGCCTTAGCCAAATCAAGCCTGTCGGCCACAAACATCTGACTACTGCCCTTGGCTAGTTGGGGCAGAAAAATATTGATCATTTCGGCCCTTACCAACTTCTTGTCAAAGGTGATATACCCGTATTGCTCATACATTTTCTGTTTGGCTTTTTGCGTAAGCAAAAATCCGGCATCCCATTTGGCTTTAATAGGTGCATAGGAGGTAATGGCACTCAATGCCGTATTATTATCAGTGAGAAACTTATCGCCCCTCATTTGGGCTTTGTCGCGTACAATAACTTTATAATTCATGGGTTTGGATTTTAAATAAATAATTGGGTTTACGAAACAATTGTTATTTTATTTTATTGATTAACTGTATGATAAAAAAATTATGGGTAAGGTTCCTGAAGGCAAAATGCAAACGTAAGGTGCAAAATGAATAACGCATGGTGCAGAACAAATAACGCATGGTGCAGAACAAATAACGCGTGATGCAGAATGAATAACGCATGGTGCAAAACGAATAACGCATGGTGCAGAATGAATAACGCATGATGCAGAACGAATAACGCATAGTGCAGAATGAATAACGCATAGTGCAAAATGAATAACGCATGGTGCAGAATGAATAACGCATAATGCAGAACGAAAAACGCGTGGTGCAGGATGCATAACGCAGGCTGCAGACTCTGTAATAAATTCTGCAGTGCCCTCCGTTTATTTTACCAATCGCCTATTGCCTTTTGCTGCAAGCGGAAAACTTGTAATATGTGAAAGAACTATAAAATTATTTTACAACTAATAGAACGCAATTAAAAAAAATTTACTTTTGGTATTATAAATTTTCTATGTGAGTGTAAAGGTAATTTCTTAACCAGCACAAGTCAAGAAATGGTTTTCACGGATTAATGAAAATTTGATTTGGTAAAAACTCTGTAACCCATGGCAGATAAGGAATCTAAAGAATACTTAAAAGAATTTGGCAAAAGGGCACTGAAGCTTCGTAACGATAAAAATTGGAGTTTGCAAACCCTGCACGAGACTTCAGGATTGCATATTAGTGTACTTTCTGATATTGAAAACGGGAAAAAAGAGATTTCTTTTAGAAACAAACAAAAACTGTATAAAGGATTGGGAGTTACAGATTTTGAATTTCACAACACCCCCGAATTAAGAGCCTTCACGGGAGCTCCGGCTTTTCAACATCTAAGGCAATGCCCCATGCCCGAGTGTAAAAGGTTGTGCTTCGATTGCGATAAGAAAGAAGATATATCTGAAAGTGGGGAAATTGTCTGAACCCTGCCTTCGGCAGGCAGGTGATGATTCATCTGATTTTATTGATTTATGTGATTAAAAAATCAGGCGAAACCAGAAAGAATAGAAACGACTTAGGCTGGCCTAAGCCGAACAGGGATAAGCCTTAATTCCTATTTCCAGCTTATATCTCCTTGTAATTCTTAAACAAGCCTATCTTCCAGCCCAGATATTTGTGGACGAAGTTCAGGAGTTTGATGCGGAAGGAAACTTTCAGCCGCTTCACGGGATCGAAGGAGAACTTCCAGTTCACACGCTCAATTCTTTCTTTCATAACCTCGGGATGAGTGCCCTGGTAAAGCGAAAGCATATCAATGTTCTGGTAGTCGAATTCGTCGGCATCGCCCACGTTTTTATCCACCCAGTTGTCGTCGTGCCATAGTTTTTCGAAATCTTTGCGTTTCACCATCTGGGTTCTGGGGTCCTTCACCCAACCGTAATGGAAAATGTCGGCATCCACTCTTTTCACGTTAAGCACCTTGGCATCGCGGCGGAAACTCATGGCATCTTTCCACGAGCGTATGGTTTTATCGTTGCGTATCACACGAATCTCATCCTTCAACCATTTGTGCGAATCGGCCACATAATCGTAAGAACCAAAGAAATTCAGATAACGGAAGATGAGTCCCTCCACATGTTTGTCGTCTTTATAAAGCACCATGGCATCGTAAATGGCCTTCATATCTTTCTCGTGAAACACCTCGTCGGCCTGCACATAAAAAGCCCAGTCGCTATCGTCGGCAATGGCCTCAAAAGCCTTATCGGTTTCTACGGCCAACACCCGTCCGCCTTTGCGCAGGCTATCGTCCCAAATGGTCTCAATGATCTTTATTTTGGGGTCGTTGATACTTTTGATCAGTTCGAGGGTATTGTCCTCCGAATTTCCTACGGCCACCACCAGTTCGTCGCACACCGGTAAAATGGAACGTATGCTTTCCACCACAGGATAATCGTATTTAACGCCGTTACGCACAAAGGTAAATCCCGAAACTTTCATCTTATTTTGATTTTTTAAAAAAATTAAACACACTTTTTGAGGCACCTGCTTTCTTTCTGAACGAACATAAGGTCGTTCTCGGGCCTATTTCATTTCTGCGGATCTGAAGCAGATCAGAAAAAAGATCGTCAGGGCCGGTATTGGTAGCGATTCCATAAATAAAACCGCTTTGAGCCACCATTTGTTTTATCTCTTGATTCTGTGCCCCGAAAGGATAGGAAAAACTCAGAACAGGCTTATGGTATCTTTGTTCCAGATCGGTCTTGCAGCCGGAAATTTCGCTCATTGCCTCCTCAACTCCCAAGTTTGTGAGGGCTTTATGGTTGACAGTATGTCCGCCAAGTTCAAATCCAAAGTCCTGCATTTCCTGCAGCATCTGCTCATCCATCATGGGGATGGCCGGTTCTCCTTCCACTATGCCCCATTCGTTGCGCTGCACGCCTGTTACCAGAAATATCACAGCACGAAAACCGAATTCTTTCAGAATGGGGAAGGCCGTCTTGTAATTGTCCTCGTAGCCGTCGTCGAAAGTAATGATGATCTTCGGACTGCCATCCGCCGGAACCCGGTTGTAATAAATATCTTCGAAAGTGATTACGGAGTAGCCGGCTTGTTTCAGGAACTGCATTTGCCTGCGAAACTTATCCTCGTAGATATAGATCTTGTGCCGACCCTTAACGTCGCCTCTTTTCAGGACGCGGTGGTACAACAACACTGGTATCTTTCTGTCGGCAAACTCCATCAGGAATATTTTTGCGAAATTAATTATTATTATCGAGCAAGATGCATTCTGTGTTTTTGTTTCGGATCGAACAGGTCGAGTTGCAGTTCGTCTTTCTTTCGGCTGACTTTGTTGCGGCCTCCGAACAGATCCCAGAAGAAGCCGTTGCGATGGTGTATGCGCTTTTTCTTCTTGCTGAAAGAGTTCTGTTTGTAAAGCGAATTTCTTTTGCCTCCTTTGCTTCCGAAAGAACCCGGGTCGGTGTCGCGGGGTTTGAATAGCAGGGTTCTTTTGCCCACACGTTTTTTCTTTACGTTGAAGCTGAATTCGCCTCCCTTGCTTTTTCGCTTTCCTCCGAAGCTGTCGCCCGCCCTGAAACGTTTGAAGCCGTTGAAGACCGCCTTGGTTCGGGTCACCCTGTGCTTTTTCGAATTAAAGGAGAACATACCTCCCGAGTTTCTTTTCTTACCGGCATAGGAACCCATGTCGCGGCTATTTTTCTTGGAACCGAATACCAGGAATTTCTTTTTCGAGACTATTCGCTTGCTCTTTTTGTCGAAGCGGAACATGCTGCCCTTGCTGTTGGTCTTGCCTCCATAGCTGTCTGCACCGCTGATGCGGTTGCGGCCGCCTTTTTTGAAGGACACCACCCGCTTTTTCGATTTGTTGAACCCGAAATTCCCTGAGTTCCTTTTGCCTTTCGAACCGTAACTGTCTTTACCCCCACGGTTTCCTCCCCGGCTTCCCTTGTTGGAAACCACACGGTTTTTGGAGGTACTGAAACTGAAATTGCCTGACTTGTCCTTTCTCTTGGATCCGAAGCTTTCGCTGCCGTTTCGTTTGCCTTTGCTGCCATTTTTGAAAGAGACTACCCGGTTCTTCGACTTGCTGAAACGGTTGCCGCTCTCATGTTTCTTCATGCTCGAGGAGTAGGAGTCTTTGCCGCCCTTGCGGTGCTTCTTGTCCTTGTGGCCCGCCTTGGAAGAGTAGGAATCATTGTTGCGTTTGGAGGGTAAAAATCCTTTTTCTACCACACGTCCTTTCGATTTACTGAAGCGGGTGCCTCCATAGCTCTTTTTCGATTTGGAAGAATAGGAGTCGTGGCTTCCGCCGCCTTTTTTGCCCCTGCCGTGGCTGCCAGCAAATGAATCTTTGAACTTGCCTTTTTCTTTGGCAAAGGAAACATGCTTCTCGACGGTACGGTTCCTTTTCTTGTCGAACTTGAACTGGGTTTTGAACTTCTTATCCTTGGGAACAAAGGGATCGGAAAGGTCGCGGTGGCAGCCTGAAATCACAAGGCCAATGAACAAAAGCAGGATGATAACCCCGTATTGTTTTATGATTTGCATTGACAATTTCCTACAGAACATGATTTATAAACACCAAAATAGTTCGGTCTGTTGGCAAAATCTATTTATTTTTGCCTTGATTAATCTAATTGATACGAAAAATACATGAAAAAGTTATTGTTATTGTTGGTTTTCATAGTGGCAGGAAAGAGCCTCGCCATTGCTGACGAAGGAATGTGGTTGCCACTGTTCATAGACCGCCTGAATTATGTGGACATGCAGAAGATGGGACTCAAGCTCACCGCCGAAGAAATTTACAGTGTGAACCAATCGAGCCTGAAAGATGCCATTGTTATTTTTGGCAACGGATGCACGGGCGAAATGATCTCTTCGCAGGGATTGCTGCTCACCAATCATCATTGCGGCTACGGCGCCATTCAATCGAAAAGCACGGTGGAACACGATTACCTGACTCAGGGTTTCTGGGCCATGAATACAAGAGAAGAGATACCCATACAGGGTCTCACCGTCAGATTTCTGGCACGCATTGAAGATGTTTCGCAAAAAGTATTGTCGCAACTCAACTCCACCATGAGCGAAGACGAGCGCACCAAAAAGATCAAAGAGATTTCCGAAACCCTGCAAAAAGAAGCTACTTCAGGAAACGGATATGATGCCGTGGTAAAAAGCTTTTTCGAAGGCAACGAATTTTATCTTTTCGTTTATCAAACCTATAAAGACATCCGACTGGCGGGCGCTCCCCCTTCATCCATAGGAAAGTTCGGTGCCGATACCGACAACTGGATGTGGCCGCGTCATACCTGCGATTTTTCTTTGTTCAGGGTTTACACTGCCCCTGATGGAAGTCCTGCTCCCTATTCCGACAAGAATGTCCCCATGAAACCCAAATATTCTTTGCCTGTTTCCATCAAGGGAGTTAAGAATAATGATTTCACCATGATATTAGGCTACCCTGGAACCACCGAACGCTACCTGACTTCCTATGGCATCGATTTTTATCTGACCCAATCATACCCTAACCGCATCGATATACGCGGAAAGAAACTGGAGATCATGCGAGCCGATATGGATGTCAACGACGAGATCCGCATCAAATATGCTTCGAAATATGCCGGCATTGCCAACTATTGGAAGAACTTTATCGGAACTGTGAAAGCATTGAATAAACTGAATGTGGCTGATAAGAAAAGGCAAACAGAAGCCGCATTCAACAACTGGGCGACGGCCGATAATACCCGAAAAGAGAAATACGGCACGGTTATTTCCACTATTAATGAATCTTATACGGCTTTGCGAAGCACCAATATCGCCCGTATTTATTATACTGAAGCCATTATGGGTTGCGAGGCCATGTCTTTTACCCGCCGCTTCGGCGAATTACTGGTTCTGCTCAATGAGAAGGTTCAGGATACGGCAAAAATACATGCTAAGACTAATGAGCTAAAAAAAGGTTCAGAAAGATTGTACAAAGATTATAGTCTGTCTACAGATATGAAGATCACTGCTGCCATGCTCGACATGTATTACAAAAATGTGCCCAAAGAACAGCAGCCCGAATACTTCATTAAACTGGTAGGTAAGTACAAATCGGATTTTACCAAACTCACGGCAGCCATGTTCAGCAAATCCTTTTTTAAGAGCAGAGAAGGCACGGATGCATTTCTGAATAAGCCTACGCTGAAAGCCCTGGAATCGGACGCCCTATTTCTACTGATGAATTCTTTTGCTGACAGCTATAACAACCTGAGCAAATCGTGGAACGATTCGTACAACAAACTCTCGGGGGCCAAACGCCTGTTCATTGCCGGGCTGCGCGAAATGAATCCCGACACCAAATATTACCCGGATGCCAACCAAACCATGCGCCTCACCTACGGAAAAGTGATGGATTATTATCCTTCTGATGCGGTGCATTATAAGTATTACACTACGCTGGAAGGCGTCATGCAAAAAGAAGATTCCAGCAGTTGGGAGTTTGTGGTTTCTCCGAAATTGAAAGCTTTGTATCAGGCAAAAGATTTCGGCGAATATGGAGAGAACGGCATCATGAAAACCGACTTTATTTCGAATAACGACATCACCGGAGGCAATTCGGGAAGCCCTGTTTTAGATGGAAACGGATACCTCGTGGGTCTGGCTTTCGACGGCAACTGGGAAGCCATGAGCGGCAACATTTGTTTCGAACCCGAGCTGCAAAGGACCATCAACGTCGATATCCGTTACGTTCTGTTCATCATCGACAAGTATGCCGGGGCAAAAAATCTGATAACGGAAATGAATATCATCAGATAAATCATTAGTTTTACAGAAAATTTAGAAACTATGCTTAGTTCAGGTCACTTTCATCCCATGCTGGTTCATTTTCCGGTAGCCTTAATAACCATCGGATTTTTTTTCGATGTAATAAGTTTGTTCTTTAACAAAAAAGAACCCTGTTTGTCGAAAGCCGGTTTTTATCTTATGATCTTAGGAACTCTGGGAGCTGTGGCAGCTTATCTGTCCGGAGAATTTTTTACCGCTGAAATGTCGGGCGCTGCCGGAGAGTTAAAAGAACGTCACGAACTTTTTGCCATGATCACCATGTTTGTGATGATTCTTGCATCAGTCATAAGGATAATATTGGTAATATTTAAAAAAGAAAATAGTGGCCTCAAATGGCTGGTCTTTGCTTTATTTTTTATTGCGGTTGTAACCGTAGGCTATACCGGTTTTCTGGGTGGTTCGCTGGTTTATGACTTTATGGTCGGAATTTAACCTTAACCAAAAATAAAAATTATGAAAAAGATTGTAAATTTTGTACTGATTGCTGCTATGGCAGTATTTGTCGCATCGTGCGGCGGAAACAAACAAAACGGTGAAAACAAAGATCAACAGGACAGCACCAAAAAGGTGAATCAGACAGTTGAGAATTTGAAGGCGGCCCTGCAAGGCGAAACCACTGCCTCGGCCAAATACGCTGCTTTTGCTGCCAAAGCAACTGAGGAAAAATTGCCTCAGATCGCTTCTTTATTCAATGCTACTTCCAAATCGGAAAGCATTCATGCAGCCAACCACAAAAAAGTGTTGGAAGAAATGGGAGAAACCGTAAATGTTACGCCCGAAACTTTCGAAGTGAAAACCACCAAAGAAAATTTGGAAGCTGCTTATGCCGGCGAAAAACACGAAGTAGAAGCCATGTACCAGGGATTTATCGATCAGGCAAAAGTGGATAAAGCCGAAAAAGCCATTAAATCTTTTAGCTGGGCTTTCGAAACCGAAAAGAAACACATGACCCTGTACAAAGCCGCCAGCGATGCCCTGGCTGCCAACAAAGTTAAAACCCTGGCTTCTGATTATCTTGTCTGCCCCAAATGCGGATTCACCTACACCACCAAGGATGTGGAGGATGAATGCGAGCTATGCTCTACCGGAAAAGATAAATTCATTCCCATAAAATAATAAATGCTTTTGTGCTATGAAATGCCCGGTAAGAAATTGCCGGGCATTTTTGTTTAATTTTGTAAGCCTAAAAATCTCATGATGGAACAAACCTCTGTAAAACGATCCGGCTTTAGAAGCTTTCCCCGCAATTTCTGGACGGTGATCACCATGGAATTCTTCGAACGCGGCTCATACTACGGAGTGATGTCGGTACTCTCGGTCTATCTGGTGCTGAGCACCAAAGACGGAGGATTGGGATTTTCGAAAGAAAGCGTAGGCGTGATCAAAAGCACTATTACTCCCCTTTTATATTTACTCCCCATTATATCGGGGGCCGTGGCCGACCGCTACGGATACAAAAAAACATTGATCTTTGCTTTTATTGTGATGAGTGCCGGGTATTTCTTCACGAGTCAGTTCACTGAATATCCTTTGGTTTTTGCCAGTCTTCTGCTGATGGTTACCGGTGCGGGATTCTTCAAACCTATAATTTCGGGAACCATTGCCCGTTCGACAAACGAAAGTAATTCTACCCTCGGTTTCGGAATTTTTTATTGGGCCATTAACCTCGGAGCTTTTATATTCCCATTGATACTGATACCCTGGCTGAAAAGTTATTCATGGTCCTATATATTCATCATGGCATCAGTAGTTACAGGTTCGTTGCTGCTGCTCAATTTATTTGTTTATAAGGAACCTGTCAGGCCTGCCAACTCAAAAAGCCTTATTACCATTGCCAAGGAAATGATACTGGTGATAAAAGACTGGCGTTTTATTGTGATGATTTTGATCTACTCCGGTTTCTGGATTTTGTATTTCCAGATGTTCGACACGGTGCTGTGGTATCTGAGCGAATACATGGACATGACGCCTGTCGACAATTTCGTTAATGGCTTCCTGGGTTTGTTTATGGATAATCCTCAATGGAAATTCGAGGCCGAACACGTTACCGTTATCAATGCCGGAACGATTATCCTGCTGCAGATTTTGGTTTCGAGCATTGTGAAAAATACCAAGGCACTACCCACTATGATTGTGGGGATTACCATGGGAACCATAGGCATGGCCATTTTAGCCATCTCGCCCAATGCCTGGATATTTATTGCCGGTATGATCATCTTTTCCATCGGCGAAATGACCGCACATCCGAAATTTATTTCCTATGTAGGGCTGATTGCTCCTCCTGACAAAAAAGCCCTTTACCTGGGCTATTCTTTCCTTTACGGAGTGATAGGCAGCGGCATTGGAGGTGTTTTGGGAGCCAATCTGTATGTGTACTTTGTCGACACCCTGAAAAACCCATCTGCCCTTTGGTTTATCTTTAGTTTGATTGGTGTGGTGACTATTATTGGATTGTTGCTTTTCAATAAGTTTTTGGCGCCGAAGAAGGTTTAAGAAGTCTTAGGATAGGAGAAGTAATGAATTTTGAATAATGAAGTAAGCATACAGACAGATTTTCTCCGTGTAATTCAGTATTTTTCTCTGTGTAAATCTGTGGTAAAACTCTTCAAATCCAAATGTTAAAATCCTACCATAAACGAAACACTTTAGAAGCCGGCTGCGACGAAGCCGGACGAGGTTGCCTGGCGGGGCCGGTGTTTGCAGCGGCGGTTATTTTGCCAAAGAATTATAAGAACTCTGTGCTAAACGACTCCAAACAACTCAACGAGAAGCAACGCGATAAACTGCGCATAGAAATAGAACAGGTAGCACTGGCCTGGGCCGTGGCTCCTTTGGATAATAATGTGATAGACGAAATCAACATTTTGAATGCTTCTATCCTGGCCATGCATCATGCCGTGGGGATCCTGGGCAGCACTCCTGAACTATTGCTAATAGACGGCAACCGTTTTAAACCTTATCCCGGCATCCCGCATATTTGTTTTGTAAAAGGCGACGGAAAATACCTTAGCATAGCCGCTGCCTCCGTGCTGGCCAAAACCCACCGCGACGATTATATGCGGCAACTGCACGAAGAATTTCCCATGTACCACTGGTCCCGAAACAAAGGCTACCCCACCCGCGACCACCGCGATGCCATCATCCGGCATGGAATTACCCCTTACCACCGCAAAAGTTTCAGGCTGAACGAACAGTTGAAAATACCGTTTTAGGAAATTCCAAAAAACAAAAAAACAAATTACAAATAAACTCCAATTTTATAAATTTCAATTTATCAAACCCTGGCTTCTCATGTTTGTGATTTTATTTTTTTTGAATTTCGAATTTATTTGAGTTTTGTCTTTTGTGATTTCCAACCTCCTATTCTGTCCATCCATTTTCCCATTCATCCATTTATCCATATATCCTTCCTCACTTCGGACTTCCAACTTCCAACTTCTTCAATTAACACAAACCTGTTGATTTAAATCTGTAAAAATTTTTCCACAGAATTCAGTTTTGTAATACTTTTATACTGACTAAATTTTTATGCGAAACCCCTACCAACGGCAGACCAATACAAAAAAATACATCATTTATTCGGTGTCGGCGGTAGCTGCCATAGTGCTTTTGGTTTGGGGTTATACCATAGTGCGCCGGCTGAGCGATCCTATACTTCCTGCCATAAATGCCATTCCTCCCAATGCCGTTTGTCTGGTCAAGATCAATTCGCCTCAGGGTTTCTGGGATCACATCAATGGGCGCAATGCCATTTGGAAAGAGTTGCAATGCCTTCCTTTTTTCAACCAAATGAATCACAAAATTGCTTTGGCAGATTCACTTATAAAAACCGAAAAAAACATTTCCGACAACCTGCTGATAAATCCTTTATACATAGCCTGGATACCCATCAGGGGTTTCTACAAGCCGCTTTACACCATCAATCTTCCCGGCCCTCACGACGACCGTTTGGTAAATGATTTTATACGTAAAAATATTTCGCCTGCCAGCTCCATCACCTGGTCCGAATTCCTCGACAGCCGCATCTGCATCATCAAAACTCCGGGCAAACCTTCCTTCTGTTATACCGTCTATCAGGGTATATTTATAGCCGGCGAAGTTCCTGCCATCATCGAAAGTTCCCTCAGCGCACTTATCACCGGAGTCAGCATTGACAATACGGATACCTTTTCCAGGCTCAGGTCCATGTCGGGCAAAAACGTAGATGCCAACATTTACCTCGACATGGCTTATATCGACAATCTGTTTCAGCCGTTCTTTGTCAGGAATACCATGACCGAGATGAAATATGTTTCGCTGGCTGCCGATATGGCCGAACTCGACCTCACGGTAAAAAGTGATGAACTATTGCTCAACGGATATGCCCTTTCGGATGATACCATTCAGCTCTTCAACAAGGTTTACAGCAAACAGAAGCCTCAGCAGATATCGCTCACCGCCGTCTGCCCCGACAATACGGCTATGATGTTTTTCTGGGGACTCAGCGATTTCACTAAATACGTTTCGGATTACACGGATTTTTTGAAAACCAATTTCCATAAACGCTCTTACGGCGATATCTGTTCGTATTACGATACTGTTTTAAACACCAACATTGAAGAAAATTTCTTTAACCAGCTGACCACAGAAGCAGGATTTGTTATCACCGAAAATCCCAATACCGAAACACGCTACCGCAATTACGCCATTTTCAAAATCAAGGATATGGATGAATTCCTGGAAGGCATTGCCCCTATCTCGGCCAATACCAATGAAAATATCGCAGGCGGAAAAGATTCCTTTGCCATAAAAAGATTTCTGCCCGAAAGGTTTTTCCGCAACTTCTTTGGCGAATTGTTTGCCCCCCTCGATTCGGCTTGCTACACCCATAGTAACGATTATGTGATCTTCGGAAGTTCGCCTACTTCGCTCGATCTATTCCTTTCGGGATACCTCTCGGGCAAGACCCTCGACAAGAACGAGAACTACAAAAGCTTTTCGGACAATGTTTCCGACGAAGCCAATTTTTGTTTCTATGCCAACATCCGCAAAAGTTTCGGCTTGATGAATTCCTATTTGGCCAGCGATATTTCAGGCTCTTTATGGAAAAGCGAAAGCGACCTCCGCAATTTTCAGGCAGTAGCCTTCCAGTTTGCTTCGGGCGGAAGCAAGTATTACATGAACGGCTATCTGAAACACAATTCGTTTTATATCGACGAGAATCCTGCCATCTGGGAGTTTAAAGCCGACACCACCATTGTCCGCAAAGCCAATATTATTACCGACCCTGTGGATCATACACAGAAAGTGATCTTCTTCGATATAGCAGACAACATGTATCTGTTGAATCACAACGGCGAACTCCTCTGGAAAAAACACCTGGACGAAACTCCTGTCAGCGAGATATTCGTGATGGAACAAAAACCCGGAAACAAAGCTTTGCTGGTTTTCAATTCGAGGAACTACATTCATATGCTGGGGTTGAAAGATCCCAACACAGGACAGAAGCAGATCAAACTTCCTTTTGCGGCAACCGCCGGCCTCAGCCTTATCGATTACGACAACAACCGCAACTATCGTATTCTGGTTCCCTGCCTGAATCAGAAGATCTACAACTATTCTCCCGACGGAAAACCCACCGCAGGATGGACCAATATCACTACTCTGGCAGTGGTCTTAAAACCTGTGGAACATGCCCGCTTTGCTAAAAAGGATTTTCTTTTGGCTACGGATAAAAATGGTCGTGTTTATGTCATCGATCGCAGAGGATATGAAGTGTTCAAAAACAAAAAGCCTTTCCTGCAGGCCAAAAACAGTCGCTTTTTTATTCACATCGATGGTAAAAAACAATACCTCCTTACCACCGAACGCAGTGGAAAACTCATTTTCATATCGCCCAACGGAGCCGTGGATGTAGTGAAGATGAATTCTTTCACCAACGGGCATTATTTTGTTTACGGCGATTTCAACAATGACGGCCACAACGATTTCATCTTTTTCGACCTAGGAAAGATATTTGTTTACAATCATAACAAGAAAAAGATATTCGAAAGTTTCAACAAATACGAACCGGGCGACAAACCTTTTTATCTCCGATTGAGTGCGTCCAGATTCTATATCATTTATCCTGATAAAAATGCATCGCGTCTGATACTGATGAATAACCAGGGCTTCATGGAAACCAATGCCTATACCATAGGTAACCGAGAAATTGAGATCAATAGTTTGCTCAACAAAAAAATGAACAGCATCATCGTCTCCGATAGCGCCAAATTGCTCAATTATATTGTTGAGTAAACTTCTGCGTAAAATCAAAAAACCTGCTGTTTTGTGTTATCCCATAAATAATTAGTATATTTGCTCTGTAAGAAATAAAATACGATAGCCTATGAAATCAACATTTATCAATCGATACATAACTATTCTGCTATTGCTCGTGCTTGCTTCGGGCATGACCTCCTGTTATAAAGACCGCTTCGATGTGAACCGCATTGAACAGGGCGGAACCTGGTCGCCGGATGTAGCTGTGCCGTTGATCTATTCTAATATGACCTTGAAAGACATTCTGGATGATTACGATCACGACAATCTTTTTGTAGAAGATGGCAGCGGATTCCTCTACCTGGTTTATACAAAGAACATCCTTTCGCAAAAAGCAGAAGATCTTTTGGCCATTCCCAACCAGAATCTCAACAGTTCTTTCAATTTCAGCGTTACCGGTGCTCTGCCTTTCGGGACCGACCTGACCGCTGCCCCTAATACCATCAATTATTCTTTTACCATGCCCAACAATGCGGTGATAGACGAACTGGATGCCAAAGACGGCATGTTCAATTTCGTAGTCTATTCTTCCAATCTTAATCATAATGCCACCATCAATGTTAGTATCCCGCAAGCAACTATGGGTGGAGTTCCTTTCAACCAAAATATTGAATATTTTTCGGGGTCATCTGTTTCTCCTCAGTTCAGCCTCGATGGATATAAGATCTTATTCGACAATACGGGCGGCAATCAAAATCGTTTGTCCATTACCTACACGGTAACACTTCACGGCTCGGGAGGAGCAAACAATTCACCCTATAATTTCAGTCTGGGCGAATATTTTCAGGGTATCAAGTTTTCTAAGATTCTTGGCGATTTCAAACAAATACTCCTCGACCTTCCTAACGACACGGTTAGTATCCGTATATTCAACAAAACCATTGAAGGCAATGTCAATTTCGAAAACCCCATGGTCCATGTGTATGCTTACAACTCTTTTGGCATGCCGTTGCAACTTACGTTTAACAGCTTTTTTGCCACCGATGGCCCCGTTGGAACCAGTAATGTGGCTCTGACAGGAACAGGAATTCCTTCTCCATGGAATATTGGTGCCGCATCCGGCTTAGGACAGATTATGGAAACTCATTTCGATCTGGATAAAACCAACAGTACTATTTGGGACGCCATAGCCATGGCACCTAAAAAGTTTATTGCAGACATTTCAGGTTTATCTAATCCCGGTGGCGGAGTATCCAACAACTTTGCCCTCGATACCAGCCGACTAAATGTTGATGCTCAGATTGAGATTCCCATGTTTGGCAAAGCCTGGAATTTTATCTTGGGCGATACCATTGATCTCGAGTTCGGTCAGGATATGGACAAGGTAGAATTTATGCTTTTCAATATCAACACCACGAATGGGTTCCCGGTAGAGGCCATACAGCAGATGTATTTCCTAAATGATGCCGGTCAGGCTATAGACTCTTTGTTAGTTCCCGAACAACAAACCTTGACCGCTGCTCCCTGCAATGGAGCTCCCGATTACAGGGTAACACAATCCGTACAAAAACATACGGAAAGCCGGTTGGAACACGACCGGGTAGTACCACTTAAAAATTGTAAAAAGATCTTTATACGAGCCAAACTTCTTACTTCTCAAAGCGGGACTGAATTGGTAAAATTCTATTCCGATTACTCACTTCTTGTGAGGATTGCTTTACGGGTAAAATTCATAGTAAATTATTAACCTTTAAAAGCAAGACTCAGATGAAAAGAAAAATACTTTCCTGTCTCACGATAATTACACTTTGCCTGGTATCTTTCACAAGCTTTGCTCAGGACGATATGACCATTTATTCCCTCAATTCGGTTCCTCAGCAATATTATGATAATCCCGGTTTGATGCCAATTCCGAAATATCACATTGGCTGCATGCCCGTGGTATTTATTCCCATTTTGTCTTCAAATTATACCAGCGTCTCCAACAGCGGTTTCAGGTGGGATAATCTGTTGCGTTACGATAAAGAAAAAGACTCCCTGATCTTTGACTTTGAGAACACCATCAAAAAACTCTCAAAAAAGAATTACCTGACACTTAACCAACAGATAGAATGGATTTCTTTTGGTTTTAAGATCAAGCGCACCCAATACATCAATTTCTCCTTCACCGAAAAATTTAAGTTTCGTCTGACCTATCCGAAAGATCTGATATCCATGGCGGGATTAGGCAATTCGCAATTCATAGGATCGGAAGCCAACTTCGACGGCATTGGAATAGACATGACCCATTATCGGGAATTTGCCATTGGATATACCAATCAGATCGACAATAAATGGACCGTAGGGGGAAGATTCAAATTGCTTTTCGGCTTGTCAAATATCTGGACCAAGTCGAGTGATGCTACATTAGGAGTAGATGAAGATTATTTTGATCTCACAGCCAACTCAAATGTTATCATTCATACTGCCGCTCCGGAAAAAATTTATGATGTCATTGGTGACACATCAGATACAGAGAAATTCGAGACAGCCGATGTCAAGAATTATATGCTTAATTTTAGCAATCCGGGCTTTGGCATTGATGTGGGAGCTACTTATAAAATAGATGAAAAATGGTCGGTTTCGGCCAGCCTGATCGACTTCGGTTATATTTTCTGGAAACAGGGAACACGCAAATATGGGTCAACCGACAAGAGTTTTACATTCAGAGGCATTGAGATCAACGAACTGATAAGAAACGATACTGCTAAAATAGAAGACATTCTAAGTAATCTCGTTGATTCAATCGGGAAGATATTTACCATTGAACAGGAAAATAAACTCTATGCCAGTCCTCTTAATCCCAAGATCTATATTAGCGGCAGCTATAATATTTCGAAAAAGGACCGCGCCACAGCCGTTTTCCGCGCCGACATTTATGAAAACACCATTCATCCTGCTTTCACATTAGCGTACAACAGAACGTTTGGTAATATTCTCGATGTGGCTGTCAGCTATTCCTATATGAACAGAGACTTCCTGAATCTCGGTCTGGGTTCATCTGTCAGGTTTGGTCCTTTCCAGATATTTTTGGCAACAGACAACATCCTGGCGGCAATAATCCCTTACCATACGAAAAACATAAATGTTCATTTCGGTTGCAACTACGTCTTCTATTATAAGAAATCATATCCGCTTATGAAAATGTAAGGATAATTATTTTGAACTGCCTGCAGCAAAATATTTTCCTAATTTTGTAAAAAATTTACCTTGAGAAAAATTCTTACATATTGCTTTTTCGCAGCAATTGTCTTCTTTGTCACTTCGTGCAAGGTGAATTATTCCTTTACCGGTGCCTCTATACCCCCTGAAATAAAGACCTTTTCTGTTCATTATCTTAAAAACACTTCTGCTCTGGTGAAACCTTCGTTAAGCCAGCAACTCACTGATGCTATGAGGGAGAGATTTACTTCGCAAACCAATCTCAACCAGGTGAACAGCGGGGGCGATTTTGACATCTCAGGGGAAATTACAGGTTATGCAACGGCTCCTATTGCCATTCAGGGGAATCAAACCGCCGCCATGAACCGGTTGACAGTTACAATAAACATCAGATTTGTGAACAAAAAAAATGAGAGCCAAAATTACGAAACCTCATTTTCGCGCTATGCAGACTATCCCAGTTCACAATCTTTGGCTTCGGTTGAAGGCTCTATTTTGGATGAAATTATAGGTTATCTGGTAGACGATGTTTTCAATAAAACAGCCGTTAACTGGTAAGCAATTGAAACTATGAACAGGCCGGATTTCATCAGGTATATTGCCGAACCATCTGAAATAAAGAATCTGAACCCTCTCGATGTAAAAAGCATTCTTGACCAGTATCCTTATTTTCAGACGGCCCATATGCTCTATTCGGCATACCTCAGCAGTTCTGATGATATCATGTTGTATGAGCAATTGAAGACTTCGGCGGCTCATATAAATGACCGCTCGGTTTTGTACTGGTTGCTTAACGGACAAAAACAGCAGGCAGCAGAAGAGTTACCGGTCACTGAATCTACTTTGGTTCAGGTTACGGAACCTTTAGAAGCAACGAATCTTCAGATATCCGATCAACCCATTCCAGAGCCGGAACCATTAATAGAAAAGATACAAATTATTGAAGAAACATCGGTACCTTCAGAGGTTGTTTTGGAAGTTGACTCAGTTATACCCGAGGAAATTACTTCACCAATAGAAGAGAATCAAAATTTTATTGAATCTGAAGCTGAACCAAAAATTACTGATTTAACTTCCACCCCCATTGAATATCCGCAGTCCGAGCCATTTCTTTTGAATCTAATTTCAAAAACGGTTTCCTCATACGGAGTTTACCATCCCCAGGTTGAAGATAGAAAGGTTGAACCGGAAATTAAATTGCCAGCCCCCAAAAAGGACTTTTCACTGATCGATAAATTTATCAAAGAAGAACCCAGGATGTCCAATCCCAAGCGCGACTTTTTCAGCCCGGTGAATATGGCCGAAAATAGTAGTGTGGATAAGGAGGAAATTGTATCGGAAACTTTGGCTAAAATCTACATTTCACAAGGACTGTACGAAAAATCAATTAAAATATACAAAAAATTAATTTTGGAATATCCGGGAAAAAGCAGTTACTTTGCAGCCCAAATTGAAAATCTGGAATTTAAGTTAAGAAAATAAAGAATTAAATATTAAAGTAATGGGAGCATACGTTGTAATTTCTGTGTTAATTTTTATTGTTTGCATATTATTGGTTTTGGTTGTTTTGGTTCAAAATTCAAAGGGCGGCGGATTGGCATCAAATTTCTCTTCATCCAATCAATTCATGGGTGTTAGAAAGACTGCTGATTTTTTGGAAAAAACAACCTGGATACTGGCTATCGCACTTTTAGTATTAAGTATGGCCTCAATTTTTGTAATCCCCCGATCAACAACCAAAGGTAGTGTTGACAGCGAACTGAAACAACAAATGGATAACGGTAACCAACCGGTTGATTTCGCTCCTGTCCCCAAAAAATAACTAATCGCATTTTTGAATAAAATGTCAGAATGTCACTTTTCATTCTGACATTTTTTTTTAAATACTTTTAAATCGGAAATTTTGTCCTTCAAAATCCCATTAATTTCCTTTGGCATAAATTGTGACAAAGCAGAAGCGATTAAAAAACTATAATTTTTTTATATTCATAATCACATTAAAAATCATAAAGATATGGCTAAAAATCTAGGAACACCCACAAAAGACAGAGTTCTCGTAGAACCGGCTCCGGCCGAAGAAAAAACAGCAGGTGGAATCATTATTCCCGACACTGCTAAAGAAAAACCACAAAAAGGTAAAGTACTTGCCGTTGGCAAAGGTAAAAAAGATGAACCTATGACCGTAAAAGTTGGCGATACTGTATTGTATGGAAAATACTCCGGAACAGAGGTTGTCCTCGAAGGCAAAACCTATCTGATCATGAGAGAAGACGATATTTACATGGTCATCTAATAGTAAAAAAATAACAAATATTAAAATTATAATAAAATGGCAAAAGAAATAGTTTTTGATTCACAGGCACGCGAAGCCCTGAAAAAAGGAGTTGATGCTTTATCAAACGCAGTAAAAGTAACCTTAGGACCTAAAGGTCGTAATGTTATCATTGATAAAAAATATGGTGCACCCCAGATAACTAAAGACGGTGTTACCGTTGCAAAAGAAATTGAACTGAAAGATCCTATCGAAAACATGGGCGCTCAGTTAGTAAAAGAAGTTGCTTCTAAAACAGCTGATTTGGCCGGCGACGGAACAACCACTGCTACAGTATTAGCTCAGGCAATAATTACTACAGGTTTGAAAAATGTTACTGCAGGTGCCAATCCAATGGATCTGAAGCGTGGTATTGACAAAGCTGTGACTGCGGTTGTTGCTCATCTTAAAAAACAATCCAAATCAGTTGGCGATAGTTATGATAAAATAGAGCAGGTTGCTTCTATTTCAGCTAATAACGACAATTCTATTGGCAAAATGATTGCCGATGCAATGCGTCAGGTGAAAAAAGAAGGTGTAATTACCATTGAAGAAGCAAAAGGAACAGAAACTACCATCAACATTGTTGAAGGTATGCAGTTCGACCGTGGTTATATTTCTCCTTATTTCGTTACAGATACTGAGAAAATGGAAACCGTTTTCGAAAATCCTTATATCCTGATCTATGATAAAAAGATCTCGGCTATGAAAGATTTCCTTCCTATATTAGAGAAAGAAGTTCAGACAGGTCGTCCTTTGCTTATCATTTCTGAAGATGTTGAAAGCGAAGCATTGGCTACTTTAGTGGTTAATAAACTTCGTGGTTCATTGAAAATTGCTGCAGTGAAAGCTCCGGGATTCGGCGACAGAAGAAAAGCTATGTTGGAAGATATCGCTATCCTTACCGGTGGTACAGTTATTTCAGAAGAAACCGGTTACAAACTGGAAGACGCTGAGTTATCATACCTCGGACAGGCTGAGAAAATAGTGGTCGATAAAGACAATACTACCATCGTTAGCGGAAAGGGCTCTAAAGAACAGATCGAGGCACGCGTTAGCCAAATAAAAACACAGATGGAAAACACTACTTCAGATTACGATCGTGAAAAACTCCAGGAACGCCTTGCCAAATTGTCAGGTGGTGTTGCAGTGATTCAGGTGGGTGCTGCCAGCGAAATTGAAATGAAAGAAAAGAAAGATCGTTTTGACGATGCACTGCACGCAACCCGCGCAGCCGTTGAAGAAGGTATAGTACCGGGCGGTGGTATTGCTTACATCCGCGCTATCGATTCTTTAATCAAAGTTAAAGTGGTGAACGAAGACGAGAAAATCGGTGTTTCTATTATTAAAAGAGCTTTGGAAGAACCATTGCGTCAGATAGTACAAAATGCAGGTGCTGAAGGTTCAGTGGTTGTACAGCGTGTAAAAGAAGGAAAAGAAGACTTCGGTTTCAATGCACGTACCGACAAATACGAAAAACTTTACAAAGCAGGTGTTATCGATCCTACCAAGGTTACCCGTGTTGCATTAGAAAATGCAGCATCCGTAGCAGGTATGTTCCTGACAACCGAATGTGTGATCAGTGATGTTAAAGAAGAAGGCGGTGCCCCAATGATGAACCCTGGAATGGGCGGCATGGGCGGCATGGGTGGAATGATGTAAGATCAACTGACTCAAAAGAAAAAACGCTCCGAAATCCGGAGCGTTTTTTTTATGGGGCTAAGCGCTTGATTTTCCAAATATCATTTTCACCCCTGCAAAATATTATCCTGTCGTGAAGCCGGCCCACCCGACCCTGCCAAAATTCGTAATACTTGGGTTCCAGAATAAAACCGCCCCAATGCTCCGGACGTTTGATCTCTTTCCCGGCATTGATAAATTCAATTCTTGATCGTTCAAGGAAATCTCTGTCAGGTATTGTCCCGCTCTGAGGAGAAACAATAGCGTTGATCCGGCTTTCTTCAGGACGGCTGTAGAAATAGGCGTCCGATTCGGAAGCTTCCACCTTGCTAACACTTCCTTCTATCCTTACCTGACGTTCGGATTCTTTCCAAAAGAACAATAAGGATGCATTGGGGTTTTGCGCCAGATGTTTCCCTTTACGACTATCATAATTGGTAAAAAACACGAATCCTTTTTCATTTGCATCTTTCATTAGTACAACCCTTGACGAGGGGAAGCCAGCTTCTGAAACCGTGGACAACACCATGGCCGTAGGTTCATCTACACCGGAATTTATAGCATCGTCGAGCCATTGATGAAACTGTGCCAAGGGGTCAATGTTAATTTGTTTCTCATCCAAAGTGTTTTTGAGGTAATCTTTTCGGATATTTGCAAAACGATTCGACATTTTCTTTTTTTATCAAAGTTACTTCATCCTGATCGATTTTCAAATTAATGGCCGGAATTTACATCCATATCCCCTTTTGCAAAAAGAAATGCCATTATTGTAATTTTTTTTCTACACCTTCCCATAAATTCAGAGAGGCCTTTGTTCCTTGTGTCATTAAAGAAATTGAGCTTCAGAAAACCTATCTGGATGAAGAAATAAAAACCATTTATTTCGGAGGAGGGACTCCTTCTTTATTGAGTGGTGATGAGTTGAACAATATCGTCGATAGCATCTATAAAAACTTTCAGGTTGGTGATAATCCGGAAATAACCATTGAGGTGAACCCTGATGATATTTCCGCGACAAAGATCAAAGAGATCAGGGATACCCCTGTCACACGTATCAGTATTGGAGTGCAATCGTTTTATGCCATGGATCTGAAATACCTGAACCGGGTTCATGAGGAAGGACAGGGCGAATATGCCATTAAATCGCTGCAGGATGCCGGCTACGACAACTTAAGTATCGATCTGATCTTTGGGGCTCCCTCTTTAGGTATGGGTCATTGGAAGGAGAACCTAAACAAAACCATTGAATTTTCTGTTCCTCATATTTCGGCCTATGCGCTAACCGTAGAGCCCAATACCAACCTGGAAGTATTGATCAGTAAGCGCAAACTGGCGGCTGTTTCGGAAGCCGAAACCATCAATCAGTTCAAATACCTGATGAGTTTTCTGAAAGAAAAGGGGTTTATACATTACGAGATCTCCAATTTCTGCCTGCCGGGCTTTACATCTATTCATAACTTATCTTATTGGGATGGGACACCCTATTTGGGAGTGGGTCCTTCGGCACATTCGTTTAACCGGACTTCGCGCCAATGGAATTGTTCGCATCTGGATCAATATATAGGCAGTATTGAGCAAAACAGTCTCCCTTTCGAATGTGAAGTGCTTACTCCGGATCAAAAATACAATGAGTACATCATGACTTCATTGCGGACTGCAAAAGGCGTCAATGCTGAGTTTGTCAAAAAAGAATTTGGCGAAAATTACGCTGATCATATGATGGCTTCGCTTCGCAAATATGATTCCGGTGGCTGGATAGAAACCGTGAATAATAATATCTGTTTGACTGACGAGGGGAAGCTGTTTTCAGATCTGATTAGTTCTGAATTATTCTTCAATGTTTAGCCTTATTCTTTTTGCCCTTTTTAGAATTCCCCTCTTTAAATACCTTTAAAGAATCCTGCAGATCAGAAATAATATCGCGGCAATCTTCCGAACAAAACCGGGTGGGGTCGGATTCGAGTTTGATTCGCATATACACCGGCTGATGATCAGAAAAAGTAAAACCACATTCTATGGCTTTTACCTGCTCCACGGTTACATTGGGTGAAGTGACAAAAAAATCATAGGTGGTAGTAGGGGTAAAACCCGGGCGATAAGCCTCATAAACATCGCGGTTGGTAGGTATCTTATTGTCGTAAGCCCAATGCCAGTCTTCGGGAAGATAGTTTTCAGGGATCTTGGGAGTTCCGGTTTTTTTGTGATAACAGGAGTAGTATTTCATATTATCATAGTCGGCAGGATTCTGATTCCAATCGCCGCCCACAACAACATAATTGCCGATGGCATATTCCTGTAAAATAAAACTGCGTAACATCCACAATTCGTATTGGCGAAGCATATCTGCATTTTCGAATGCCGAATTGTGCGTGTTGATCACAATGAGTTCCCGGCGGTCCTTAAGCTTATAGCGCTGCATCAAAAAACACCTGTCGAGCATGAAGATCTTCATGGGCCAGGTATAGTTTACCGGGAAAGTATACCGCTCTGAAATGTCGGGATGAGGTTTCGAATAGGTAACTATTCCGGATATCACTTCGCCCATAGGTTTCATAACCGGCAAGGGGACGTATTTCACATTGTAGTTGGTGGCAAAACACTTCACATGATTCGACAATGCGTCGGACATTACGGTCAATTCATTGGCATAATAACTGCGTTTTGCCAGGGTATCCACTTCCTGCAGAAAAATAAAATCGGCAGTGTCCTGCTCAGCCAGAAACTTATAAACCCCATTGAGGTTGCGTTGGAAACTGCTGTCGTCGGGCCTGACTTTCTTTCCGCCATCATAGAAAAAATCCATCTTTTTGTCCAATCCACAATAGCCAATGTTCCAGGTGATAAACGAGAATTCATCGGATTCGAGGGGGACCTCCAGAGGTTCTTTACTATTAATGACTTCAACAGGAGGTGGCTGAAAGTCGATAAGGGTAAAATAAAGCATGAAGGAGCCTACCAATACCGTCATCACGATAAAAGTGAAGAGTAAATATAGCAGGATTAACTTGGCAGTCCTCATTCAAAAATTTTTATAAAAATACGATAATTTAAATTAAACATGCTCAAACCATCCGTTTTTACACTCACAAAATTTAAAAGGACTTGCTTTCAATCGAAGAAACAGTGCATTTCAACTCGCCTATGCTAAACTTTTTAAAGATATTCTCTTCATAATAAATCAGTTTAGTTGCGCTGAACTTTATTTTCATCAAACTTTAAAACAAACAAAATTCTTTTCTACTTTTACTATCTCCTTTTAACCTTTAATAATTAATAACATGGACAAGAAAAAAATCATCCTTTCGGCCATTATCGGCATTTTTGTGATTTTAACCATTGTGATCATAGTCCGCTCAAAATCGCAGGCTATCATCAAAGTGAACCCTGCTTTTAAAGAATACATTTCAGGATTTACCTCGGGTGTCATTTCTACCGAGTCGACCATCAAGGTCCGTTTGAATTTTGATGTGGCCGATTCTTCCAAATTCGAAAAAGTTATTGATAAGAAATTGTTCAGTTTTACGCCCGGTATAGATGGAAAAGCCTATTGGGTTGATTCGCGCACCGTCGAATTTCGGCCTGATAAAAGGCTGGAGTCGAACACGCTGTTTACCGCCAAGTTTTATTTGTCGGAGGTAATAGATGTGCCCGACAGCATGAAGACCTTCGTTTTTCAGTTTCGTACCGTTAAACAGGCTTTTGAAGTAAGCGTCGAAAATCATAAGGCTTATGATAATAAAAACCTGAAATGGGAAAAGGTGACAGGAACTTTGGTGATGGCCGATGCCGCCGATATTGAAGACGTACAAAAACTATTAAAAGCCAAGCAAGGCGACCGTGATCTGAAAATTAAGGTTACTGCCGGAGCCGGAGATAAAACCTTTAACTATACCATCGACAGTGTCAACAGAACGGATAAAAAATCATACGTTGATATTTCATGGAACGGAAAGCCCATTGATGCTGACAACAAATCATCACTTATAGTTACCATTCCCTCTATAAACGAGTTTTCGCTGCTTTCTATAAAAGCCATGCAAACTCCCGATCAGTACATCAAACTTCAGTTTTCTGATCCATTGCTTATGGAACAGGAATTGAACGGACTGGTGACACTGAGTAAAACCAAAGACCTGAAGTTTGTTATAGAAGATAACGAGATCAGGGTGTATGCACCGGTGCTGATTGGCGGTTCGGAAACCATTACCATTGAGTCGGCCATAAAAAACATCAACAACAAAGAACTGGGTAAAAGGTATGCAGACGAAGTGAACTTCGAAGATATTAAGCCTGAGATCCGATTGGTGGGCGAAGGCAATATACTGCCCAGTACCAATGGACTGATCTTCCCTTTCGAAGCGGTGAACATAAACGCCGTTGACGTTAAGATATTGAAGATCTACGAAAACAATGTCACTCAATTTCTGCAGGTGAACGACCTGGAAGGCGAGCGCGAACTGAGCCGCGTGGGAAAAGTCGTATTCAAAAAGACCATACAACTGCAGACCGTTAAATCGGAGGTGTTGAACTATGGCAAATGGAACCGTTATTTTCTGGATCTGGCCGACCTGATCAAAACCGAGCCGGGAGCCATTTACAAGGTTTCGTTAAGCATGCGCAAAGCCTACTCTACCTATAGCAATTGCGAAGGAACCGAAGATGAAACCGAAGACAACATCACTGCTTCCTGGGACGAAGCCGATGAGGCAGAGCCCGAAGACTGGTATTATTACGATTATTATGGTTACGATTACGACGACTATGATTACTACGATTACGACTGGAGAAATCGCGACAACCCTTGTGAGGATTCCTATTATTCCGGTAAATCAGTATCACGAAATGTATTGGCTACCGACATTGGCCTCATAGCTAAAGTAGGCACATCGGGAGAACTGAATATTTTTGCTACCGACCTGGTTTCGGCCAAGCCTATGACAGGAGTTGATATCACCATACTTGATTATCAAAGTCAGGAACTCAACCGTGCCACCACCAACAGCGATGGAAAAGTGTTGATACAATTGAAGAAAGTGCCCTACATCATCGTTGCCAAAAAAGGCGGACAACGTTCCTACCTGAAACTTACGGGTGGCTCCTCGCTTTCGTTGAGTATGTTTGATGTGAGCGGCGAATCGGTGCGCAAAGGCATAAAAGGTTTCCTCTATGGCGAAAGAGGCGTATGGCGTCCGGGCGATTCCATATTCCTGACCTTTATTCTGGAAGACAAATTGAATAAATTATCTCCCGAAACTCCGGTTATATTTAACCTTTCGAACCCACGCGGACAAAAGGTACAACATATGGTGAAGACCAAATCGGTTAACGGATTCTACGATTTCCGCACGGCTACCGACCCCGGTGCCCTGACAGGCAACTGGAATGCTACCGTACAGGTGGGTGGTTCCACCTTCAGCAAAACGTTGAAGATTGAGACCATAAAACCCAACCGTTTGAAGATGAAACTGGATTTCGGTAGCGACAAGATAAGCAAAGGAAGCAAGGGTGTGCTGGATGCCAAATGGCTGCATGGTGCCATTGCCCGCAATCTGAAAGCCGATGTAACCCTGGTATTGAACCGCTCGACCACTGCTTTCCCCAAGTTTTCGGGTTATGTGTTTGATGATCCTGCCAAGAAATTCTATTCGGAAACTTACAGTATTTTCAACGGTACGCTCGACAACGAAGGCAAAACCGACATTTTCCCTGATATCAGTACCGAAAGCAATGCCCCCGGCGTGTTGCGCGCCAATTTCGAGACCCGCGTGTTCGAACCGGGTGGTGAGTTCAGTATTGACCAATTCTCGGTGCAGTATTATCCCTACGAGAGTTATGTGGGTATAAGCGTGCCCGAAGGCGATCAGTACAGCAGTATGCTGATGACAGATAAGAATTACACCATAAAGTATGTGAACCTTGACAAAGACGGCAAACCCGTACTCTCGAACAATGTGAAGATAGACATTTATAAGGTGAACTGGCGCTGGTGGTGGGACAACAGCAGCAACGATGTGGCCGACTTTGTTCGCAGCAGCTACAACGAGCCTTATAAGACTTTTACCCAACCAACTGTTCAGGGAAAAGGACAGTTTACGATGAATATTCCTGAGGCTGACTATGGCAGATTTTATATCCGCATCACCGATAAACTGAGCGGACACAGCACCGGCAAGATCGTTTATTACGACTGGCCCGGTTGGGCAAGCCGTTCGCGCGACGGAAAAGAAGGTGCCTCCATGCTGATGTTCTCGGCCGATAAAGAAAAGTATGCCGTGGGCGATGAAGTGAAACTGACCATCCCCAGCAGCGAAGGGGCAAGAATACTGATCACTATTGAAACCGGAACGAAAGTGCTGGAATCGTATTGGGTGAATTCTGAAAAAGATCAGACCATTTTCACATTTAATGTCAGGGAAGATATGGCTCCCAACATTTATGTAGGCGTTGAGTTGATACAGCCTCACGGACAAACGGCCAACGACCTCCCCATAAGGCTTTACGGTGTGATACCCATTTTGGTGGAAGATCCGAATACGCATCTGAGGCCGGTGATCACCATGAAAGATGTGATTCGACCCGAAGAAGATGCCAGCATCAGCATCAAGGAAGAGAACGGAAAGGCCATGACCTATACCGTGGCTGTGGTGGACGAAGGACTGCTGGATCTGACCAGATTCAAGACCCCCGATCCCTGGAATTATTTCTATGCCCGCGAGGCTTTGGGTGTGAAATCGTGGGATCTGTACGACCAGGTGATGGGCGCTTACGGCGGCCAGCTCGAAAGGATACTGAGCATTGGTGGAGGCGACGATGGCGGCGATGGCAATGGCTCGAAAAGCGCCAACCGTTTTAAACCCATGGTCAAATTCTTTGGTCCGTTTGCGCTGGGCAAGGGAGGTTCCAAGACCTATACCTTCAAAATGCCTCAGTATATAGGATCGGTAAGGGTGATGGTGATAGCCGGTCAGAACGGAGCCTATAGCTCGACCGAAAAGACCGTTGCCGTGCGCAAACCCCTGATGATATTGGCCACCCTGCCGCGTGTGGTAGGTCCGGGCGAAACAGTGACCCTGCCCGTAAGCGTGTTCGCCATGGAGAAGTTCGTGAAGAATGTTTCGGTTTCGGTTACCACCAACGATATGTTCAGTATTACCGATGCTGCCACCAAAAACATCACTTTCTCCGAGATAGGCGATGATCTGGTCAACTTCCAGCTTAAGGTGAAAGATGCTACCGGTGTGGGCAAGGTAAAAGTGCTGGCCAAATGCGGCAACGAGACCGCCCGTTTCGATATAGAAATTGATGTGCGTAACCCCAATCCGGTGACCACTGAGGTTACCGCCAATATCATCAAAGGCGGACAAAGCGTCAATATGGATTACAAACCTATTGGTATTTTGGGAACCAATAAAGGCACCATTGAAGTGTCGTCCATACCTCCTATCAACCTCGAAAAACGACTGAAATATCTCGTTTCCTATCCTTACGGATGCATTGAGCAAACCACTTCGGCGGCATTCCCGCAGTTGTATCTGGCCGACCTTATGGAGCTGGACGATGCCTATAAAAAGAACATAGAACGCAACATCAAGGCAGCCATCAACCGCATCAACGGGTTTATGACGCCTTCGGGAGGTTTTGCTTACTGGCCGGGCAGCTATGGAGCCGACGAATGGGGTTCTAACTATGCGGGTCATTTCCTGCTCGAGGCACAGACCAAAGGCTACACGGTTTCTACCTCCATTTTGTCGAGATGGACCAAATATCAAAAACGTAAGGCACTGGAGTGGTCGCCTACCTACTCGGGCTATTATTACAACTACGATCTGGTGCAGGCTTATCGTTTGTACACCCTGGCGCTGGCCAAGGCTCCCGAACTGGGCGCCATGAACCTGCTGAAAGAACAGAAGAACCTCAGCGTTCAGGCCAAATGGCGACTGGCGGCAGCCTATCAGCTTGCCGGACAAAGCGCCATTGCCAAACAAATGGTGGCCAATGCTACAACCACCATCAAGCCTTATAAGGAACTTTCGTTCACCTACGGATCGGACGAACGTGACCGCGCCATGATAGTCGAAGCCCTTACCCTGTTGGATATGCGCACCAAGGCAGCCCCAATCGTCCGCATCATTTCCGAACGTATGAGCAACGACCGATGGATGAGCACCCAATCGACAGCCTATTGCTTGCTGGCCATTTCCAAATTTGTGAATTCGACCGGCAACAACCCCGGGCTCGACTTCACCTATTCGCTGAACAACGGAACCGCGGTGAACAAAAAATCGACACGCACCATTACCACCATTGATATGAACCTGAACAAATCCTTGCAGAAAGGCAAACTGAAGATCAAAAACAATGGAAAAGGTATTCTCTATGCCCGTTTGATAATGAGTGGAGTTCCGGCAGCCGGCGACGAAAAAGCTGCCGATAACAATCTGAAGATAGAAGTGCTGTACAAAAAACTGAATGGCGAAAAGCTCGACCCATCTAAGCTGGAGCAAGGCTCGGATTTCATGGCCGAAGTCACCCTTTCTAATCCCGGACTGATGGGCTTCTATTACAACCTGGCGCTGTCGCACATCTTCCCTTCGGGTTGGGAAATACACAACACCCGCATGGACGATTCCTATGGCCGGGTGCAGATGTCGGGCTTCGATTATCAGGATTTCCGCGACGACCGCGTCTATACCTTCTTCAGCCTGGGCAGCAACGAGAAAAAGACCTACAAGGTGCTGCTCAACGCCAGCTACCTCGGACGTTTCTATTTGCCTACCACCAACTGTTCGGCCATGTACGACGAAGACATTTATGCCCGCACCAAAGGTATGTGGGTAGAAGTGGTGCCCTATAATGATAAGGTGACGGCGAAGAAGTAGACAAGGAGCAAGCCCCAAATTACAAGCCCCAAGCCTCAAGCCCCAAGGACCAAATTCCAAGGCGCAAGAGCCAAGGACCAAGGGGGGGCATTGGTGGGGCGGAGGCGTGAGTCATTGGTATTGACGACGAAATCTTGCTGGATAAAAATTCTTATGTAGACACAATATAATGTACTTATGTTGCGTTATGACTTTGTGTTTAATTTAAGGAAAAATGAAACCTGATGATTTTTACGCAGAGAATGAAGAAAACATGCTGCCGGCTAATGACAGTGAGGGTAAGGGATTAAGTGAGAAGCGAACTACAGCCCGGATAGCCAAGCAGACCTATGCATTGACGTGGAATAATAGGCCCGAAGATACCGGCGACCTATTACCCTTTATAGCCCATGCCATTTGTAAGGCCTACCCAGGAACCAAAACCCCCATACAGTTTGTCAAACTATTAGACACACAACCGGGAACAGCTATAATAATTGTACCCTTTTGCTACCTGGCCCCTGTAATGATGCTGGCACAGTTGTTTTATCTTTGTGGCCGCATCACATGCCACGGAAATCATGGCATTTTTACATTCATAGCTCAACACACAAAAGATCCTGCGAAAAATGAAGCCTACACATCCGGACAAATCCGAATCACAGTTAAGCGCTGCAAACTGAATGAAAGCAGGAAAGAACATTTGAAAGAAAGCGTACGTCCCTTGTTTTTGAGTGTTTGTCAAAGAAAATCTGATCAAATTGTGTTTGAAAATTATTTTCTGTAACATCTTGTTTTATTTTCTGTTATACTCAAAAGCGTAACGGAGATGTAACGAAGATGAAACGGAGATGTAACGGAGACCCCATTGCATTTGACTTGACTGTCAGAATGTTGTAATTTTGCTTTGTCTTTGATGATAAAAAATATACCACCGAAGCAAAACAAATGAAAAAAATAATGACAACCTCTATTAAAAGAAATACTGAGATGTTATCCGAATCAAATCCATTCAGAATAGTTGATGAAAAGTATAGCAGGAGTGGTTTGATGTACGGTAAAGAAAATGCCAGCGTTACTGGTTATGATGGTTGTGTTTCTGATTTGAAAATTGGGTGGAGCATCTTTGACAATGAGTTTTGTTTTGGTAAAAGTCATGTTCATGATGGTGAAATCGATTCTCATGACGGTGATTGCTCTGCACGCGATTTTGACAAGTCTGCATGTGATTTTGACAAGTCTGCATGTGATGGTGACAGGTCTGCATGCGATGGTGACAAGCCTGCATGTGATGGTGACAAGTCTGCACATGATGGTGACAAGTCTGCACGTGATGGTGAAAGCTCTGCACATGATAGTGAAAGCTCTGCATGTGAAGGTGAATACTCTGCATACGAAGGTGACAACTCTGTACGCACTGTGACATGCTCTGCACAGGTTTTTGAAAGGAATGTGTTTTGCACTTCGACAGGCTCAGTGTCCAAGATGCGCGAAAGTTATGAAATGATTGTTAGTTAAGAACAATAAAAACAGTAAGTTATAAATCTGTAAAAATTAAAGTTATGAAAAAGTTAGAAAAAGCTAAAATTGAATCCAATGGTCGCGTAAAGAAATTTATTGCTGAAAATGAAGTTGCATTGTTACTGATTACCTTGTTTGCCATAATCAGAGACGCTTTTGTGTTGCACATGAAGGCACTACAGGAGGCAGTGGACAAGCAGGAGGAAGATATCAAGGTTTGGGCTCAGACGAAAAAAGACAGTAAGAAAAAGATGGCGGAATGTATTATTAAATTTGCAGGGAGGGCCTGTCTGCAAGCGGATCAGTTGCATATGGATGAAGTTAAGCTTGCATTAAGTAAGCCTATAACTTATATAAGCAGAGCAGCAGGTGCCGTGGCCCTGGCCAGAGCCAGAGATCTGCTTAAGCTGATGGAGGAAAATAGTACAGAACTTACTATTATTGCCGCAGCCGATATAACGCTGATGGCAGCCGTGATAAAGAATTACGATGAACTGGTGAACATACCCAAGGGAGAAATTAAGAAAAAGAAGGCTGAAGGAACTTCGAGAATTGTGGCTGCACAGAAAGAAATAGATAAGGATAAGGCCGATCTGGGGAAACTGGTTCATTCGTTTTTGCCCGATCTGGCTGAAAGTTATGATAATGCTGTGAAGGTTGGTCAGCCGGTTGGTGTGAGAAAATTGAGACTAGAGCTGCATATATGCGATGCGGTGGGAGGAAGTGGTCTACAGCATGTGATGTGTGAGGCTACAAACGGAGTGAAAAAATTTGAGGTTACCAGCGGTAAGAAGGGGTTTGCAAAGTTTTACGGTTTGGAAAACGGAAGCTGGAAGGTGAGCGCCGTTAAACAAAATTATGAGGAGTTTGCACAGGATAATGTGACACTGAGCGAGGGTAAGATTATGAAGATGGAAATCAGGATACGCAGGAATGATATACCGGATGATAGTGTTGGGAATTTTGCCCTGACGGTATATAATAAGCAAAGCGGGTTGAAGTTGGCCGGACTGAAGCTTACTTTGCCCTCGATTGGGAAGTCGTATGTTTCGGATGAGCAAGGGCAACTTACAGGAGTGGGGCTGAAAGTGGGAGCTTATGCCGGTGTTATCAGCGGAGAGGATGTGAAGGAGAGAAACATTAGTTTTATGATAGAAGGGAATGAGTGTGCGGTGGGGATGTTTGGGATGGAAAGTGTATAGTTTTAAGAGGAAAAGAAACCACGGAGACACGGAGTTCACGGAGCTGCACGGAGAATTATTTTGCTCAATAGGCCAAAAGAAAGTGGTAAAGAGGGTAGAGTTCCTGGAGGAGGAGACGCAGATTTATTATGAAGATTATGATTGCCGCGGATTTTATGATGTTCGCGGATGCTTCGATCCGCCATAAGGCGGACTCAGCAGACGTTTGCACGGAGAATTATTTTAGTCGTTCATTGTCATTAGTTGACATTAGTTGTCATTTATGGTCATTAGCTTCCCGATCAGGAAGATAAGACCTGCCTTGAAGGGGGTGGGTCTTTTTTTTGTTGTCTGACCCCAGGGTTGAGAATTGAAGAGTAGACGCTGATGCTTCGGCTACGCTCAGCACAAGTTTACGCGGATGGGTATGATTTATTTTTATGATTTATACGCTGATTGAATGCTCCCCCCCCTCTATCAGCTCGTGGGTGGACCGGACAAGCTTGAAAAAAGGGCTATAACAGATTCGGACTAGAGCCGGAAGAGATAAGACGGCCTAGGTTAGAACCCCTGCCGACCGGAGAGTTAGGGCGGAAACAATACATTTAGAATTTGGATTTGGAAAGTTAGTTTGCTGGATGAGAGAAAAGGGGAGAAAAAAATAGGAATAGTTTTTTTGCTATTTAGAAGAAATAATATATTTTTGGGTTGAAATTTGGCGGAGACCAGAGACCACTATAAAAACAGCCTACCCCGATAGGCTTATCGGGGGGGGGCGAAACTGAAAAGCCAGATGATTAGGATAATTTAAAACAAATTACTATGAAAAAAACAATTAAGGCATTCACCGTTTTTATAGCATTACTAATATTCTCAATTGCTTTTACAGCATGCAGTAAAGAATAT